>CBFGZZ010000350.1:0-9339 GCA_965653385.1 uncultured Streptomyces sp.
ACGGCGGCCGGGACGTCACCCGCACCATCACCGCCACCGGCGAGACCTTCGAGCACCTCTCCGCGCACGACAAGGGAGGAGCACCCACCGCATGAGCCGCACCATTCGGATCCCCGGTGCTCGGCGAAGTCGGAACCGCGTTCAGTGGGGCATGTCGTCGAGGGCGGTCGACACGCTCGTCACGGCCGGCGGCTCGGCCGTGTACAGCACGACCGAACCATCGGGCAGGTCGGCCTCGGTCACTCGGCGGAATCCCGCGGCCTCCAGGGTGCGTTGGGTCTCGGAGTCGTTCTCGGCCGGTGCGGCGATGATGCGGCGGCAGCGGGGGTCAGCGGTGAAGAGGGCGGAGAGGAGGCTGCGGAGCAATTCGGTGATGGGGGCCGTCTCTGTCGGAGGGGTGACGGAGAGGATGAGGTCATGGGCGCCGAAGGGGTAGCAGGCGCGCAGCGGGTGGTGAGGTACGCGGTGGATCTCCAGGCGGACGGCCGGCCCGGCGTCGCAGGTGGCGGTGTGGACGCGGGCGTTGCCACGGGAGACGTCGGCGGACGCAGTGGTCGGCCGCAGAGTCCAGCCCGCGGCGCGCAGTGGCAAGGAGGGCACCGGTGGGGCGTCGAGGACGAGGGCCATGACGGGGCTCCGTGGTTGTGTGGGCGGCCCGGCCCGCGTGCGGCAAGGCCCGGTGAGGGGATGGGTCAGTGGGCCGAGGTGGTCTGCTGCTCGACCCAGCGTCGGAGTTCGGCCTTGGCGAGCTTGCCGCTGGCGTTGCGAGGCAGGCGCTCGGCGATCAGGACTCTGGTGGGGAGCTTGTAGCGGGCCAGCTCCCGCCCCGCGAAGTCGCGGACGTCGGCCACCGTGGGCTCGGTGCCGGGCTCACAGGTGAGGACGGCGAGCACCGTTTCGCCCCACTTGGGGTCGGGGACGCCGATGACCGCCGCCTCCAGGACACCGGGGTAGGCGTCGAGGACCCGTTCCACCTCGGCCGGATAGACGTTCTCCCCACCACTGATGATCATGTCCTTGAGGCGGTCGACGATGTAGTAGAGACCGTCCTTGTCCCGGTGGGCGATGTCACCGGTGTGGAACCAGCCGGCGTCGTCGAAGGCGGCGCGGGTGGCGTCCGGGTTGTTCCAGTAGCCGGGGGTGACGTTGGGGCCGCGTACGCAGATCTCGCCCCGGGCGTCGACGTCGTGGATCCTGGCGCCCGTGCCCGGGTGGGTCAGACAGACCTCGGTGTACGGCATGGCGGTGCCGGCCGATCCGGTCTTCTCCAGGGTGAGCCCGGCCGGCAGATAGGTCGCGAAGGGCGCCGTCTCGGTCAGCCCCCAGGCCTGCTGGAGCAGGACGCCCCGCTCGGCGTAGTCCCTGATCAGCTGCGGCGGCACCGGGGCACCCGCGACGATGGCCGCCCGCAGCGCGGAGAGGTCGGCCGTGGCGAAGCCGGGCACGCGGGCCACGGCGGCGTACATGGCCGGGACGGCGAAGAAGCTGGTCGCGCGGTACCGGACCAGGTCGTCGAGGCACTGCTCGGGGTCGAAGCCGCGGCGCAGCACGACCGTGCCGCCGCGCAGCAGGGTGCGCAGGGTGAGGGCGTTGAGGCCGCCGATGTGGAAGAGCGGGGCGACGGCCAGGTTCACGTCGTCGGCCCGGGTGTCGACGACGCTGTCGACATTGACCGCGTTCCACCAGATGTTGCCGTGGGTGAGCATCACACCCTTGGGCCGCCCCGTCGTGCCGGAGGTGTACATGAGCATCGCGAGGTCGGCTTCGTACAGGGTGGCACGCTCCCGACCGGGCCGGGCCACGCCCAGCAGCTCCGACAGCGGGGTCCAGGGCGCGGGGGGCGTCTCCGTCGCCGGGCACGCGGGGTCGGTGTCGACCAGGAGGTGGCGGCGGGCAGGCACCTGACTCAGGACCGACTCCACGAGTTCACGGTGGCCCTCCTCCACCACCAGGGTGTGGGCGCCGCTGTCGACCAGGATGTGCTGCACCTCGTCGGCCGCGAGCCGGAAGTTGACCGGGACGAAGACCGCACCGAGGTGGGCCGCCGCGATGAACGTCTCGAAGAAGGTCACGCTGTTGAAGCCGAGGTAGGCGATCCGGTCACCGCGGCGCAGCCCCTGCTCGGCGAGTGCGGCGGCGAACCCGGCCGCGGTGTCGCCGAGCCGGGCGGCGGAGATCTCCCGCCCCTCGTACACCAGGGCGTCGGCGGTACGCGACCGGGCTCTGCGGTTCAGCGCCGTGGCGGGGCTGATGTCGACGGCGGCCATGCGGCGGCTCCTTCGTTGGCTGTCGAGCGGACGGACCGGGGCGGGTCAGAGGCCGGCGCCGCCGGCGGGCGTACGGAAACCACGGACGGCGATGCCGCCGTCGGCGGGGATGACGGCTCCGGTGACGGTGCCGCTGTCGGCGCGGGAGGCGAGCAGGACGTACGGCCCGGTGAAGTCCTCCGGCTCCACGCTGGAGTCGTACAGGGGGATGAGCGGCGGCTGCTGCCGGCCCGACGCCTCGTTGCGGGCGAAGGACGCGGCCAGCGTACGGTCCTGGAGGCCGAGGCTCTCCGGTCCGCGCAGATGGGTGCGCATGCCGCCGACGGCGACGCCGTTGACGCGGACCCTGGGTGCCAGCTCGTAGGCGAACTGGCGGAGCAGACCGAGACAGGCGTGCTTGCTGGCGGTGTAGAGCGAGCCGCCGCCGTCGGTGTGGAAGGAGGCGTTGGACAGGGTCATCACGATGCTCCCGCGCGTGGCGACCAGCTCCCGCCAGGCGGCCTCGACGGCCAGGACGTAGCCCTTGACGTTGATGGCGAATATCTCGTCGAAGGCCTCGGAGAGCTCCTTGCCGGTGAGCCGGGTGACGCTGCGGTGGTAGTCCCAGATCCCGGCGTTCGGGACGAGGACGTCCAGCTTGCCGAACCGTCCGACCGTCGCCTCCACCGCCAGATGCAGATCCTCCGGGGACCGCACGTCACCCGGGACGGTCAGCACGCGCTCACCCAGGTCGCCCGCGGCGTCGACCACTTCCTGGAGCTGCGCGGCATCGCGGCCCAGCACCGTCACCCGCGCGCCCTCGGCGAGGTAGCGCAGGGCGACCGCGCGACCGATGCCGGAGCCGCCGCCGGTGATCAGGGCGACCTCGTCCGCCAGCCAGCCCATGGGTCAGTGCTCCTTGAGGAAGTCGGTGACCAGGCGCTCGAACTCCGCCTGCCGTTCCAGCTGCACCCAGTGCCCGCAGCCGCCGAAGACGTGCAGCTGGACGTGGCGGATCTGCTTGAGCATGAGCTGGGCGCCGTCGAGGGTGATGGTGCGGTCGTCGCGGCCCCAGAGCAAGAGGGTGGGCGCCTTGATCCTGTGGACGCGCTGCCACAGCGGGTCCATGCCGTGCCGCTTGGCGAAGGCCGCGTTGTAGGCGTGGTAGAAGGCGATGTGGGACTCGTCGAGGGACGCCTCGTAGCGGGCCTGCGCGGTGTCCGCCCAGCGCCTTGGCTCGGCGGTCATCACGCCGATGAAGTCCCGCATCTTCTTCAGGGTCGGGCCCTCGCCGTGGTAGTAGCGGAACATGGCCTTCTGACCCTCGGTCGGGGTGGGCCCGAAGGGCAGCCAGCCGCCGCCGGGCGCCATCAGCACCAACTTCTCGACCCGCTGCGGGACCTCGAGCGCGATGCCGATCGCGGCGGCGCCGCCGAGACTGTTGCCCAGCAGGTGGAAACGGTCGATGCCGAGGGCGTCGAGGGTCTGCAGGACGGCGTCGACGGTGATCTCGGTGATGCTGCGGGCGTCGAGGTCGGCCTCGGTGGGGCGGTAGCTGCCGCCGAAACCGGGCTGGTCGGGAAGCACGACCCGCAAGTGCGGGGTCAAGGCGGCGAGATTCTGGTGATAGTTGGCCACCGCGCTGGCACCGGGGCCGCCCCCGTGCAACATCACCAGCACCGGGCCCTCACCGGCCTCGCTGACCGCGATGGGTCCGAGCGTGGTCTGCACGGTGTGCTCGACGAGCTTCACCTCTGTGGTCTGTTCAGTGGTCACGAGCGGGCTCCGGTTCACAGAAAGGTGCTGATGTTCTTGGCGAGCAGGACGTTCTGGTCGAGCAGGATGGTGCGGCGGGCGATCAGCAGCCGGCCGTCGCCCGGGGCACGGCGCAGGACGTCGGTGCGTCCGCCGGCGTACAGGTCGACCTCGCGTTCCAGGCGGTTGCGGTAGCAGAGGAAGGCGGACTCGGCGACGTACTCGCCCGCTTCCTCGCCCGCCCGGACGATGATGTTGGTGATCAGGTGCCGGGTCCGTGACGGCGGGTCCTCGGCCCAGGCCATGCCCGAGTCGAACCGTCGGATCCGCCAGGCCAGACTCGCCTTGGTCTCGTCGAAGATCGCCACCTCGCCGGGCGCGCCGTCGGCCAGGGCCTGCTGCCGCCGCAGCCGGTTGGTGCGTACCGGCGCCCAGTAGTGCAGATCGTCGGCGAACAGCTCCAGCCAGTCGGCGTAGCGGTGCTGGTCGAGGAGCTGTGCCTCGACGGCGTAGAGCCGCTGCACCTCGAAGTGGAGCCGGATGTCGGCGCCGATCACCGTGTCGGTGGCCTCGTCGGCGGGGTGAATGCTCATCGGTGGGTCCTCCTGCGGGCCGCGCCGGGTGGGTGACATTCCAGCGCGGAAGGTGCTGGATTCGGGAGCGGATGTGCCGCTGAACGGCACAGCGGCGGTTGCGGCAACGCCGTCCAGGGGCGCGGGGAACCGCGCGAGCGACCACCGGTGACCCGCACACGCCAACGGCACCGCACTCGGCAGACGCGTCAGCGCTTCAGCAGCCCGCGAAGATCCACGCTCTCGTCGCGCAGAAGGGCCACGTCGACAGCGACGCCCCGGTCGACGATCCGCCGAGCAGCCTTGATGTCCCGAGGCTGATCAATGGCAGCCGCAGCAGCCAACCGGTCACCCCGCAGCCCGAACACGGTGAACGCACCAGTGTCCACAGCCCCGCGCAGCACCGTGCGCTCGGTGTCCGCCATGCTCCCGACCGCCTCCAGCCGCGAACCATGCCGGTCGGACCAGAACCAGGTGGCGCCCACGTCAGGAACCGCGAGGCCCAGGATGCCGCGGGCTGCCGCCTCACCGTCCCGCTGCGCGGCCTCCCAGTGCTCGTGGCGTACGCGGTGCCCGTCAAGGCGGGCCACATCGCCGACGGCGAAAACGTGCGGGTGGGAGGTCCGCTGCCCCGGGTGGACGACGATGCCGTTGGCCACGGTCAGCCCGGCGGCCTCGGCGAGTTCGGTGGCCGGGCGGATGCCGATGCCGACCACGACCGTGTCGGCGGCCACGGAACCGCCGTAGCCGGAGAGGTGCACCACGAGGCCACCGGGGGCGCGCTCGATGCGCTCGACGCCCGCTGTCAGCACCTTGATGCCCTCGGCCGAGTGCCTGGAGTGCAGGGCGCCCGCGATCTCGTTCCCGACCACCGCGGCCAGCGGTACCGCAACCGGGTCGATCAGCGTGACGCGGCAGCCCAGAGCGTGCGCGACGGCCGCGGTCTCCGCCCCGACGAGCCCCGCCCCGATCACCGTGACCCGGGCCCCGGGCAGCAGCAGTTCGCGGAGGCGTTCGGCGTCCTCCCAGGTGCGCAGCACATGGACGGCGGGATCGTCGCCGCCGGGTACCGGCAACGCGCGAGGTGTACCGCCGGTGGCAAGCACGATCCGGTCGGCGGCGGCGCGCGTGCCGTCGGCCGGCTCCAGACCGCCCTCGCGGGGATGGATCGCCCGGACCGGGGTGCCGTCGCGGAGTTCGACGCGCTGCTCGTCGTACCACCGCTCGGGCCGCAGCAGGACGTCCTCACGGCGGGACCTGCCGAGCAGGACGTCCTTGCTGAGCGGCGGCCGGTCGTACGGCAGCCCGTGCTCGGCGGAGTACAGGACGAGCTCGCCGTCGTAGCCCCGGGCGCGAAGGGCGTCGCAGGTGGAGACGGCGGCCAGGCCCGCGCCGACGACGGCGATGCTGCGCGGGGCGCTCATCCGGCGGACTCCTCGCCGGGGTGCAGCCAGACCTCTCCGTCACGTACCTCGACCCGGTGGGTGCGCTGCGCGAGCGTGGCGGGCATGCACTGCGGTTCGCCGGACTTCAGGCAGAACCGGGCGCTGTGCAGCGGGCACTCGACCTCACCGTCCTCGATCCAGCCGTCGGCGAGGGACGCCTGGCCGTGGGTGCAGGTGTCGTCGAGGGCGTAGTAGGCGCCGCCGTCGTGGAAGACGGCGATGGCGTCGGCCTGGCCGGTGGTCTCGGCGGGCACCTTCAGCGCCTCGCCCTCCTCGATGTCGCCGACGGCGGCGACGCGCACAGCGCTGTTGGTCGTCATCGGGTGTCCTTCTCGTGCCAGGCGGGCGTGTTCATCAGGTCGCGCCAGCGGGCGTAGAAGCCGCGGGCCGCGCCGTCGCTGTAGAGGCGGCCGGTGGTACCGGGGTGGACGCCGTCCTCGGCCGAAAGACCCAGCCCCATCTGGTAGTTGAGGGTCATCGAGCCGGAGACGAAGCCGTGCGCGGTGGCCTGGACCTCGCTCCAGTTCTCGCCGTCGTCCTGCTCGAAGATGCCGGTCGGCCCGAACGTCCGCAGGTTGTAGACGCGTTGGGCGTCCTTCACCTCCTCCGGCATCGACCTGTCGACGAGCGTCCACGCCCAGACCTCCATCCGGTCCGGGCCCTTGGGGTGCCAGACCCGGATGGAGCCGTTGACGGGCAGATAGGAGAAGTTGGGGAAGACGGTGGCGTGTCCGGTGGTCATCGGGCCCTCGACCCGGGCGTCGCCGAGCCGTTCGCGCAGCGCCTCGTAGTCGTAGTAGCCGTGGACGACGCGGTCGTCGAAACGGCTCTTGGGATGCGTCGGGAAGCCGTGGCCGTGGCCCAGCGGGTCGGTGTACTGGCGGCCCGGCGTCTGCACGATCTGCGTCTTCGGCCCCTTGCCGGTGGGCGACATGACCATCAGGGCGGAGGCGTGCGAGATGTTGACGTGGTACCAGTCGGAGGCGAACTGCTCGGCGGCGAGCTTCCAGTTGCCCTCCAGCACCCACTTGTGCACCCCGCCGACGACCTCGGTGCCCTCCGGGTCGCGGTCGAGCATCGCGTCCATGTACCAGGTCATCCCGCCCAGCGCCTCGACCAGCGGGGGCGCGTCCGGGTTCCAGGTCGCGAAGACCAGTCCCTTGTACGTGTCGAGCTGCGCGACCTCGGTAAGACCCCACTGGTCCCGGTCGAAGTGGGCCGGATAGTCGTCGCCGTTGGGGACGTTGACGAGCTTGCCGGAGGTGTCGTACGACCAGCCGTGGTAGCTGCACGTGAACGCCTTCGTCGCGCCCGCGTCGGCTCGGCACACCCGCATGCCCCGGTGACGGCAGGCATTGAGGAAGGCCCGCAGCCTGCGGTCCCTGCCCAGGGTGACGATGACCGGGTCCTCGCCCATGTACGTGGTGAAGAAGTCACCGGGCTTGACGAACTGGCTCTCGTGCGCGAGGAACAGCCAGCTCGGAGCGAAGACGCGGCGCAGCTCCTGCCGGTACAGGGCGGTGTCACCGAAGATCGTGCGGTCGACGAGCCCGTGGTCGAGGTCGAAGTACGGGCCGACGTCGACGGCCGGCTCGGGCACGCGGGCGAGGCGGTCCACCGGTCGGCGGACGGGGGTGGATGTCATCGCTGGATCTCCTCGGACACCCCGGCCCCGGTGCCGCGCACCGAAGCGGTGGTGTCGTGTCGCTGCATGCGCCCAGCAGACGGCACCCGGGGACGGCCGGGCCAGCCGCTGTTCCGTGGTGCGGCACGACGGTGCCGGCGGCTCCGTTTCCGCCGTGCCGCACAGCGGCACATGCGTCCGCCAACCGGCCGGCGGGTCCCTACAGTCCCGGCGCAGTCCCCAGTTGTGTCCTGGATCACGCCGGATCAGGACCTGATCGGAAAGAGCCGCTCCATGTCCGAGACCACCAGCAACGCCGCACCAGCCGGCGCCGCCAGCCCCGCCGCGGCGCCCGCCGCGCGGAAGACCGACGTGTCCCGGGTCGCCATGGCCAGCCTGGTCGGCACCATGATCGAGTACTACGACTTCGCCGTTTACGGCACCGCGGCCGCGCTGGTGCTCGGCCCGGCCTTCTTCCCCTCCGGCAACGCCACGCTCTCCACGCTGGCCGCCTTCCTCACCTTCGCCGCCGCGTTCCTGGCCCGCCCGGTCGGCGTGGTGCTCTTCGGCACCATCGGTGACCGCGTCGGCCGCAAGCGGGCCCTGGTCCTCTCCCTGGTGGTGATGGGCGTGGCCACGGTCGGCGTGGGCCTGCTGCCGACGTACGAGACCGCGGGCTTCCTCGCGCCCGTGCTGCTGATCGTCCTGCGGTTGCTCCAGGGCGTGAGCATGGGCGGCGAGTGGGGCGGGGCGGTGCTGCTGGCGGCCGAGCACGCGCCGCCGGGGCGCAGGGCGCTGTTCGCGTCGATTCCGCAGGCCGGCCCGCCGCTCGGCTTCCTGCTGTCCAGCGCCGTGATCCTGCCGACGCTGGCCGTCGCGGGCAAGGACGGCTTCGCCGAGTGGGCCTGGCGCGTGCCGTTCCTGCTGAGCACCTTCCTGGTCGTCATCGGCCTGTGGGTCCGCAGCCGGGTCACGGAGTCCCCGGTGTTCCGCGAGCGCGTCGCGGAAGGCACCGAGGGCACCGCCGGCGCCGCCGCACCGCGGCCGCGCTTCCCGCTCGGCGCCCTGGTCAAGGAGTACCCCGGCCGGCTGCTGCTCGGGATCGGCACGGCGATCGGCGGCTCGGCGGTCTACTACCTGACGATCGTCTACAGCCTCTCCTACGGGCCGAAGGCCCTCGGCATCCCGCAGAACACCATGCTGACCGCCGCGAGCATCGCCGCGGCGGCCGGAGCGGCGGCCACCGTGCCCGTGGCGCGGCTGGCCGACCGGGTGGGCAGGCGTCCGGTGATCCTGGCCGGAGCCGTCGGGTGCGTGCTGTGGGCCCTGCCCATGTTCGGCTCCCTGCAGACCGGGAGCGGGGTGCTGATCAGTGCGGCCTTCACCGTGGGGCTGGTGCTGTTCACCCTGATGTTCGCGCCCATCGCGGCCTTCCTGCCGGAGCTGTTCCCGGCCCGGCTGCGCTACACCGGAGCCTCGGCGACCTTCATCCTCGCCAACACGCTCGGCGGCGGGTTCGCCCCGCTGGTCGCCACCTGGCTGACCGCGCACTGGCAGTCGCCGTACGTCCTCGGCGTCTACGCCGGCGGGCTGTGCCTGGTCAGCCTGGGCTGTGTCCTGGCCCTGCCCGAGACCAGGGACGGGGAGTTCGACCGCTGAGCCGGCGGTCACCGGAGCGCCCGCGATCCCCAGCGCCG
>CBFGZZ010000351.1:0-9310 GCA_965653385.1 uncultured Streptomyces sp.
CCGCAGTTCCCATGCGCCGGCCCCATCCGGGAAGGGCGGCTGGCCGGTGCACCCCGCCCCCCACTGCGCGCGGCCGTACCCGATCACCCAAGCGTCCCGCGGGCGTCGGCGGCGCCAGCCGGGCCGGGGACCGAGGCGTGGCTCTGGTCGTCGTCGTCCTCCGGGGTACGCCGCGGCCGGGCCAGCAGGGCGAGGCCGCCCAGCAGACCGCCGGCGCCGGCACCCACCAGCGAGGCCAGCGCCGGGGACGCGGACGACGGCTCGGTGGGCTTCAGGGCACGGGAGAGGCGTTCGAGCCGGATGCCGGTGCGCGAACGGCTGTGGTCCGCCTCCGTGATCAGCGCACGGGACACGGCGTTGGCGATGTCGACGGCCTGCGAGGGCTTCGACGCGGTCGCCGACACCGCCACCATCGGCGCGTCCGGCGAGGTCGCCACGTCCACGCTCTCGCGCAGCGTCGAGACCGGTACCCCCGCCCACACCTGGGCGTCGCCGAGCACCGCGAGCTGCGTGGCCACCCGGCCGTAGGCCTGCGCGAAGCCGAGCGCGTCGGTGCAGTCGGCCTCGGTCGTGCCGTTCGGGACGGCGACGACGGAGCTGGTCGCCGTGTACTGCGGGGGTCTCAGCTGACCGTAGGCGCCACCGGCCGCGGCACCGACCAGCGCGGCGGCCGGCAGCCACCACCATGAGGCCAGCCGTGTCACGCGAAAGCGCGGACGGTCGGCCACCCGGGCACCCTCATCGGGGTTGTCTGTCATGAGGAACTCACTTCCAGGTTCGAGCCGGACAGAGCGTCCGTGTACAGATCCATCAACTGCCGCGCGGTACGCGCGATGTCATAGCGGCGTACGACGTCGGGGACGGTCCGCTCGTCCCGTCCCACCGCCGCCCGCAGCCGCAGCAGTTCCCGCGCGTACGCCTCGGCCCCACCCCGGACACGCCGGGCTCCGGGGGCCGCGTCCGGCGGCATGTCGTCGACGGCGGGGCAGCTCGCGTACAGCACGGGAAGCCCGGCCGCCAGCGCCTCGACCACGGCCAGGCCGAAGGCCTCCTCGGGCGACGGCGAGGCGAGCACGTCCATCGCGGACAGCAGGGCGGCGAGACCGGGCGCGTCGTCGCCGGGGAGGGACAGATACGGGCGCTCGCCCGCCAGCACCATCCGCTCGGCGACCCCGAGCCGCTGCGCGGTGCGCCGCAGCGCCGCCTCCTCGGGTCCGGCGCCCACCAGCAGCAGCCGTACGTCGCCGGGCAGTTGGTGCAGCGCCCGCACCAGCACGTCGAACCGCTTGCCCGGGGTGAGGCGTCCCACGCCGCCGACGACGTACGCGTCCGCCGGCAGCCCGTGGAACGCCCGGGCCTGACTGCGGCGCCCCTCGTCGAAGCGGAACCGGGGCGCGTCGACGCCGTTCGGGATGACCCGGATGCGCGGCCCGGGCACACCCCAGTGCCGCAGCCGTTGCGCCACCGTCGGCGACACGGCGACCGTGGCGCGGCCGAGGCGCTCGCCGGCCAGGTAGAGGGCGCGCACACCCGAGGTCAGTGGCCGGCCCTCCAGCCGGCTCGTGCCGATCGAGTGCTCGGTGGCGACGACGGTCCGGACCCCCGCGAGCCGCGCCGCGATCCGGCCGTACAGACAGGCCCGGTACAGGTGGGTGTGCACCAGGTCGTAGCGGCCGGCGCGGATCAGCCGGGTGAGGCGGGGCAGCGCGTCGACGTCACGGTTGCCGCTCATCCCGAGATGCGCGACCCGGACGCCGTCGGCGGCCAGGCCGGCCGCGACGGAACCGGGGTTGGTCAGCGTCACCACGTCGCACTGCGCGGGCAGGTGCCGCAGCAGCAGCCGCAACTGCTGCTCCGCGCCGCCCACTCCGAGGCCGGTGATGACGTGCAGGGCCTTCACACGGCCTCCAGGGCGCGGCCGTAGTACCGGGCCAGGCGGCGCTTGAGCTCCAGCCGCAGCGAGGTGTCCGCCTGCCCGAGGTGGATGCGGGGCAGCGCGAGGTCGCCGGCGCCGGCCGGGCCGTGGGAGATCGCGCAGGCGTAGCGGTAGCCGGCCCGGCGTACGGCGGCGACGACACGCTCGTCGAGACAGCCGTACGGGTAGCAGAAGCCGTCGACGTCGCCTCCGGTGAGGGCGGCGAGCCGCTGCCGGCTCTCGTCGACCTCGGAGTGCAGCGCCTCGTCGGTGGCCCTGGTCAGGTTGACGTGGGTCAGCCCGTGCGAGGCGACCTCCATGCCCGCGGCCACGGCACGGCGGACGTCGGCCACGTCGAACAGCGGTTTGCGCGGGCCGGTCGGCTCCCAGGAGTTCTCGCCGCCGAGCCGCCCGGGCAGGACGAACACGGTGGCCGAGAAGCCCCAGCGGTGCAGCACGGGCACCGCGTGGGTGAGGAAGTCGGTGTACCCGTCGTCGAAGGTGAGCCCGACCAGGCCGCGCTCGGCACCCCGGGCGCGCGCCGCGAGCAGTTCCCGGACGCTCACCCCGCGCAGTCCGCGGGCCGCGAGCCAGCCGAGTTGCCGGTCCAGGCGGTCGGGCGTGACGGTGACGTTGTACGGGTCGTCCCGGCAGTCGGAGACGGAGTGGTACATGGCCACCCAGGCGGCGGAACCACTTCTCGGGCGTCCCCCCGCGACCGGGTCGGGATCGGGTTCGGCCGCGCGTGGGGCGGCGGAGATGTCAGCGACCATGGCGAAGCTTTCGGGTGAGGGAGCTGCGGACGGAGTGCGTGACGGGAAGCAGAAGGGCCCGGACGCCCGCCGCGTCGAGGATCCAGGCCAGCGACAGGAAGACGACGGTCGCGCAGGCGCAGCCGACGGCGAGGGCGGCCGTGGGGGAGTCGAACAGCCCCCCGCAGAACAGCCCGGCTCCGGCGGCGCACACGGCCGCACGCACCGGCCGCGACAGCTCGGCGACGACCGACCCGACCCGCACGGGCACGCTGCGTGGCCCCAGCCCCTTCAGCAGCACAAGTGCCGTGAGGGTGATGCCGGCCGCGTTGGCCGCGGCGAGACCGCGTGCGCCCCACGGGTCCACGGCCCAGGCGCCGATGACGGCGGTGGCGAGCGCGCCGGCCCCCATGGCGAGCAGCGGGAACCAGGTGGTGCGGCCGGTCGAGAAGTACGACCGCACCAGCGCCCCGACCAGCGTGTGCCCGAGCAGCCCCACCGCGTACACCCGCATGACGGCGGCGGTCGCCGCGGTGTCCTCGGCGGTGAACGCGCCGCGCTGGAAGAGGAGTTGGACGATCTGCGGGGCGCCGGCCACGACCACGGCGGCGCCGAGCAGCACGAGGCAGCCCATCAGCGTCAGGTCCCGTTCGACCCGGTCCCGGGCCCGCCGCAGGTCGCCCTCGGCGATGGCCCGCGCCACCACCGGGAAGGTGACGACGCACACCATCATCGCCAGCGACATCGGCAACTGGGCGACTTTCTGGGCGTAGTTGAGGTGCGAGATGGCACCGGCGGGCAGCCCGGAGGCGAAGTAGCGCTCGATGAGGACCTGCGACTGCCGGCACAGGGTGAACAGCAGGACCGCGCAGACCAGGGCCGGCACGAGCGTCCGGCCGCCGTCCTCGCCGTACTCGCCGTCCCCGTCGTACCCGGAGACCGGCGCGAAGCGGCCGGGTCCCCGGCCCTCGGCGATCCGCCGCCACAGGGTCGGCGCCTGTACGGCGGCCATGACGCACCCGCCGATCGCGACACCGAGCGCGGCGGCCCGTACGCCCCAGCGGTCGGCGAGCACGAACATCGTCGCGATGATCGCGAGGTTGTAGGCGATGTAGATGGCGCCCGGCGCGAGATAGTCGCGGTGGGCCCGCAGCGCCGCGCTGAAGTACCCGGCGAGCCCGAAGCTCAGGACACAGGTCGCCGTCAGCCGGGTGCAGGACACGGCCAGGGCCGGGTCGGGCAGGCCGGGCGCGAGCACGGCCACCACCTGCGGGGCCAGCGCCGCGAGCACGGCGGCCGAGCCGGCGAGGACCAGGCACAGCCGCGGCAGCGAGGCCGTGACCAGGGCGCGCACGGGGTCGGGCGCGTCCGCGCCACGGGCCCGCCGAGCCAGCGCCACGCTGAACGCGGGCACGAGCACGAACGCCATCCCGTCCTCGATCAGCAGCGTGGACGCCAGCTCCGGCAGCGTCCACGCGACGAGGAACGCGTCGCTGTCCACCCCGGCCCCGAACAGGTGGGCGAGCGTCTGGTCCCGCCCGAGTCCGAGGACCGCCCCGGCCATCGACAGCGCGGCGGAGAGCAGCGTCGCCCTGGCGAGGAAGCGCCGCGAGGGCGCCCCGGTCCGCCGGACGGTCGGCGGGTCGGGACGGACGCCGTCGGCGACGGGCGGGGCGCCCCCGCCGGACGCCTGCCCGGGCGCCTGCTCGGGGGCGCTCGCGGTCGTGGCCGGGCGGGGCCTCATCGCGGGCCCGATTCCGTGGTCGGTGCCGTGTCCCGGTCGGGGGCCAGGGCCCACCAGGCGGCGAGGCCGAGGCAGATCCCCGCGAGGATGGTGGAGGGCCCGCCGATGTCGGCGTACAGGAAGTTGACGAGCTGCCACAGCAGCAGCCCGCACGCCGGGAGCGCGCAGTCCCGCACGGCGCGTCCGTCGCGCCGCAGCCGGCGCAGCGCGATCACCAGCAGGGCGAGCCAGCTGCCCGCGAACGCGAGCAGGCCCAGCATGCCCTGTTCGCTGAGGATCAGCAGGTACATGTTGTGCGGGGAGAGCAGCGGCTGGCGGCGGAAGGCCTGACCGGCTCCGGCCGTGTCACTTCCCGACGACAGCGCGAGCGAGGCATGGCCGTCCCGGTGCGCGGGGAAGGCCTTCAGGCCGACGCCCGTCATCGGATGCCCACGCCACATCTCGCCCGCCGCGGCCCACATCGTGTACCGGTCGACGACCGACTGGTCCGGCGCGTCGGTGACCTGGGTGACGCTGGTCAACCGCTCCTGCAAGGTCGCCGCGCCCAGGCCGAGCCCGCCCACCAGCACCACCGCGGCAGCGGCCGCCGCCGCGAACACCTTCACCGCCCGGCGCACCCCGACCAGCAGCAGCTGGGCCCCGCAGGCGAACGCCGTGGCGATCCAGGCGCCCCGGCTGAAGGACAGCGCGAGCGGCACGAGCAGGGCCAGCGCGCACACGGCCGCGGCCAGCCGCTCTCGCCGCGCCCGCGTGCCGAGGGCGAGTCCGGTCGCGGCCACGACGCCGAACGCCACGACGGTCGCCATCCCCATCACGTCGGACGGCCCGAACGTGCCCACCGCGCGGATGTCGGCCCCCTGGTACAGGGCCCCGGTCCGGGTGAGGTTCTGGTGCACCCCGATGGCCCCCTGCCACAGCGCGAGGCCGACCAGGGACCACAGCACCAGCCGGGCGCCCCGCCGGTCGCGCACCAGCAGCAGCACCGCCACCGGGACGAGCACGAACACCTGGAGGTAGCGGGCCAGTCCGGTGAGCGCGTCACTGGTGGTCAGCGCCCCCGTCGCGGCGACCGCCACGCCCACCACGGGCAGCCCGAACAGCACCGCCGCCGTCCGGGTCAGCGGACGCCGGGCCCCTCGCACGGCCCGGACGAGCGCACACAGCACGACCAGTCCCGAGGCGGCGTCGGCGGGCGTGGCCGAGCCGCCCGGCGTGACCGGCAGCCCCAGCAGCACGACGACCGCGAGGACCGGCAGTACGGACAGCAGGGACGGGGCGGACAGGGCGGACCGGACGGGGAGGCCGGTCAGGCGCAGCGGGGCCCGCGGCTGCGGCCGGGGCGGCGCGAGCGGGGGAGAGGCCGTGGGGGAAGTACTCACCGGTGCTCAGCTCCCTGTCGGCCGGACGAACTGGGTCACCGTGCGCAGCAGGATGCAGATGTCCTGCCACAGCGACCAGTTGTCGATGTAGGCGTTGTCGTAACGGCACCGGTCCTCGATCGAGGTGTCACCGCGCAGCCCGTGGATCTGCGCGAGTCCGGTGATCCCGGTCCGCATCCGGTGGCGGGCCGGATAGCCAGGGTGGGCCTGGCTGAACTTGGCGACGAAGTAAGGCCGTTCGGGCCGCGGACCGACCAGGCTCATGTCGCCGCGGAAGACGTTCCACAGCTGGAGCAGCTCGTCCAGCGAGGTGCGCCGCAGGAAGTGGCAGAACGGGCTCATGTCCTGCTCGTTCGCCACGCTCCAGCGGGTCGCCGCCTCGTGCGCGCTGGCCGGCCGGTGGGTGCGCAGCTTCAGCATCGTGAACGGCCGACCGTCCTTGCCGATCCGCTCCTGCCGGAACACCACACCGGGCCCGTCCATGACCCGCAGCACGGCCGCGCACACCAGCAGCACCGGCCCCGCCAGCACCAGCAGCAGACCCGAGAACACCACGTCCAGCACTCGCTTGCCCGCGGTCCCGCGCCGCTGTCCGCCCTCCGGCCCGAGCAACCTGCGCGGGAACCCGGCCAGATGCCCCGCCCTCCGACTGCGCCCACCGAGGCCGTACGACGGCGGATCCGCGTCCAGCTCCCACAGCACACAGCCGTACGCGGCCAGCCCCCGCAGCACGGCGGCATTCTCCGTCCGGGTGGCGGCCCCCACGACGAGCACCGTCTCCACCCCGTTCTGGATCACCGCCCGCCGCGCGTCCTGCGCCGTGGTGAGCACCGGCAGCCCGGCCTCGTCGTCGGCGTCGCCGAGGACGTCCAGGTCGTCGGCGAGCAGCCCCACCGGCCGTACGCCACAACCCGGTTGGCGCAGCAGCGCGGCCGAGACCAGCCGGGCCACCGCGAGCGGACCGACCACCAGGGCCGGACAGGGCCGCCGCCGCAGCGCCCGGCGCCGCCGCGCGTGCACCGCCTCACGGCCCGCACAGGCCGCGAGACAGTGCACGGTGATCGCGGCGACCAGCACGGCCGGCGGGAGCGAGCGCAGCGGGGAGACCGCCACGACCGCCGCCCAGCCGACGGCGATCCGGCCGCAGACGGCGGGGAGTTCGTCGAGTACGCCGGGGACGACGAGGGTGTCGTACAGCGTGGCCCGGCGGTTCATCCCGATCACACCGAGGACGAGCACCACGATGACCGGCGAGAACCGGTGCGGTGCGGGCAGGACCAGCACCGCGGCCGACAGCGCGGCCCCGCCGTCCACCAGCCACAGCGGCGCACGGGAGCCCGGCCGCGGACGACGCGAGCCGCGCCCGGAGCCCGCCCGGCGACCGGCGGCCCGGCCGCGCGGGTCGACAACGGTGACGGCGTCCTGCGCCGTCCGCCGGTGCCCCGGCGACGCGACGGTGCTCTCCGCGGTCATGTGGTGACGCACTCCCTGCCCCCGTTCGGTTCGACGACTCTCGTGGTGGCGAGGCCGAGCAACTCGCGGTAGACGTCGGTCACCGCGTCCGTGGCGTGCCGCAGAGCGTGGCGGGCGAGCACATGCGCCCGGGCCTGAGCGCCCAGCGTCACGCGCAGTGGCTCGTCGAGCAGCAGCGCCGTCAGCGCCCGGGCCAGCGCCTCGGGGTCCTCCGGCGGCACCGGACAGGTCGGCGGACGGCCGGGCGGAAGGCTCTCGACCGCCCCGTCCACGTCCGTGACGACGACCGGCCGGCCGCACGCCATGGCCTCCAGCGGGGCGAGCGCCATGCCCTCCCAGCGGGACGGCAGCACCACGACGTCCGCGGCCCGGTACCAGCGCGCGGTGTCGGCCGTCGCGCCGGCGAACTCCACCGACCCGGGCGCACCCGCGCGCAGCCCGTCCGCGTCCGGACCGTCACCGACCAGCACCAGCCGCGCGCCCGGCACTTGCCGCACCACCTCGGGCCAGCCCGCCAACAGCACGTCCTGCCCCTTCTGACGGCACAGCCGGCCCACGCACACCACGAGCGGGCCCGCCCCCGATCGCGCGCGGTCCCCCTCCGGCCGGAACCGGAAGGTGTCCACCCCGTTGGGGACCACCCGCCACGGGGCGTCGATGCCGGACCGCACTCCGGTGCGCCGCTCGGCCTCGCTCACGCACAGCACGCGTGTCGCCCACCGGGCCCCGAACCGCTCCCAGCCCAGCGCCAGTCGCGCGACGACTCCGTCCGCGGCCTCGAACGACCAGGCGTGCGGCTGGAATACGGTCGGCAGAGCGCCGCGCACCGCCAGCCGGGCCGCGAGACCCGCCTTCGCGCTGTGCGCGTGCACCAGGTCCGGCCGCACCCCGCGCACCACGCGCGCCAACTGCCGTACCTCGCCCGGGAGTCGGAGCCCCGGTGCGCGGGACGCGTCCCAGCGGACCACCGCGCAGTCCAGCGCCCTGAGTTCGTCCGTGAGCGTGCCGCCCTCCGGACAGGCCACGGACACCCGCATTCCCGCGGCGAGTTGAGCCGCCACCAGGTCCGCCACGACCCGCGCGACACCGCCCTCGACGGGCTGTGCGACATGCAGGATGTGCGGCGCAATGCGCATGACCGAGGCTGCCCTTTCGAATAAAGACACTTATCCATACTTATCTGAGAAGCGGTCAAGTGTGGGGGAACGGTGGTGTTTTCGGAGTTGTTTCATTCGCGGGACCACCCATTTGGCGCCACGAGGGTTTCCAGAGGGATCCGCTCTCGTTAGCCCAAGAGAACCGAGACCGTGTAATTCCTGGAAAGGAACATGATGAAGAACCTCAAGGCTGCTGCCGTCGTCGCCGGCTCCCTCGCCATCGCCGGTGCCACCGCGTCCGGCGCCGCCGCGGTGGACATGCCGTCGTCGGGCCTCGTCGAGAACGGGAAGACGGTCGCCCGCAGCCTCCCCTCGGCCGCCAAGGTGCCGACGGGCTACGTGGGGAACAACGTGAAGCGCACCGCGGACAAGGTGAAGAAGGGCGTGGAGTCGCAGGGCATGGTGAAGACCCCCGTCTTCGGCGGCGCCCTGCCGAACCCCGTCGACGGTCGGCTGCTCGGCGGACTCCCGATCAAGTAGCAGGTCCGGCGGCCCCTCGTTCCTTTCTGCCGAGCCGTTGGCCTTCGGCTCGATGACCAGGGCCGGCTCCGAGTCGATCGGGGCCGGCCCTTCGGTGTGTACGGACCGCATTGGTCACGTGCGGCGGAGTGCGATTGCCCTTTGGTATTCCGGTTGGGCCGAACGGAGGACTCTGGGTGACCACGGAGGGAACAGCTCCGTTGAACCCGGTGAACGGGCGCTCTTTCCTCCTTGTCGGCGCTCTTGACCGTGGGCCCTGTCTGACGCTGACGCAGACAGGGCCCACGGTCTTTGTTTGCACAAATGCCGAGGGCGGTCCCCCCGCAATCCGGCCGCCCCCCCCCGGGCGCATACAGCGCAGAACACGACGCCCCCCCCGACCGCGGCGGGAATCGCCCGGGACATAATGG
>CBFGZZ010000352.1:0-9301 GCA_965653385.1 uncultured Streptomyces sp.
GTGCGGGCGGGAGACGCCGTACAGCGCCCCCCCCACCCGCGGCGCCCCCGCCCCCTCAACCCCGTGGGGGGGCCCCCCCGCGGGCGGGGGCGGCCCCACAACGATTTTTCCCCTCTGGTGTGGACCAGACTGCGGTCGCGAGTCAGGGGGCCCGCAGGATGAGTGCGGCGTTGGCTCCGCCGAATCCGCTCGCCGTGGTCAGCACGGTACGCACCCGCGCGGACCTGGGGGCCTTGCGGACGATGTCGAGGTCGATGGCGTCGTCTTGATGGTCGAGGTTGGCCGTGGGTGGGATGGCCTGATGCTTGAGGGTGAGCAGGGCGCTGGCGGCCTGGATGGCGGCTGCCGCCCCCAGAGCGTGTCCGAGCGAGCCTTTCAGAGCCGTGACGGGCGGAGGCGCGGCGGAGAAGATGCTGTTCAGAGCGCGTGCTTCGGCGATGTCTCCGGCCGGAGTCGAGGTCGCGTGGGCACTGGCGTGATCGATGTCGGCCGGCGTCATGCGCGCATCGGACAGGGCTGTCCTGACGGCCTGTTGCAGGCCACCTCCATCGGGGTGCGGGTTGACAGGGTGGTGGGCGTCGGCAGAGGCGCCGTAGCCGGCGAGGATGCCTTGCAAGACGGCACCGCGGGCGCGGGCATGGTCGAGGTTCTCGAGCACCAGGACGGCGGCACCTTCGCCCAGGACGAAGCCGTCGCGGTCACGGTCGAAGGGGCGGGAGGCCCCGGCTGGATCGTGCAGGCGGGTGGACAGCGCCCCCATGCGGGCAAAGCTGATGGCAGTGACAGGGGAGCGGCCGGATTCCGCGCCGCCGGCCAGCACGATGTCGCAGGTACCTGAGCGGATGAGGTCACGAGCGACGCCGATGGCGTGGCCGCCGGAGGCGCAGGCACTGGTGACGGTGAAATTGGGGCCGCGGTAGTCAAGGTGAGCGGCAATCTCTCCGGCCGCCATGCTGGGCAGGATCCGCGGCAGGAACAACGGGGACACCAAGTGGTGTTCACCGTTCCGGAGACGGTCGCAGAGCTTGTCCATGCCAGTGAAACTGTTGGAGGCGACCCCCAGGACGACGCCGATGCGGGTGAGGTCAGCCGTCGTTGGTGTGAGGCCGGCGTCTGAGGCGGCCTCTTGGGCGGCGGCCAGCGCGAAGTGGGTGAAGGCATCGGTACGCCGCACCGTCCGCCGTGGTAGGTGATCGCAGGCGTCGAATTCACGAACGGGGCAGGAGAGGTCCACCGGCAGCCCTGTCAGGACCGGATCGTGGGCGGAGCTGAAGGGCTGTCCTGAACACAGGCCCTGCCAGGTCGCGTTGGCGCCGACGCCGGCTGGCGTGATCATTCCGATGCCGGTGACGGCGACATCGCGGGTCACTGCGCGGCCGTGGTGGACGGGGTGGCCGCAGCGTTCGAGGATTGCTCGGCCAGTGCTTGCACGAGGTCGGCGATTGTGGAGTCCTGTGTGAGGTCCAGGTTGTCCGCCAGGTCGATTCCGTGGCGCTCTGCGAGGACGACGGCGAATTCGACCAGGAGCAGGGAGTCCATTTCGATGTCCAGCAGCGTGGTCTGCGGGGTGATTTGTTTCTCGTCCGTCCCGGTGACTTCGGCGAGGATCGAGATCACGGTGTCATGCGTGAGCGGCACGGGCAGCCTCCTGTGCAGTGTGGGTGAGAGCGGTCAGACATGAGCACGGTTCGCTGTGTCGCACGCAGCGCGCGTACAGGCGGTGGCGTTTGTGGACCGTGGCGCCGAGGGCGGCCAGCGGCTTGTTGGCGGCCTGGTTGTCCTCCAGGACCCAGGACACGTCGACCTCGTTCCAGCCGCGCGTGAGGGCGCTGGCCACCGCGTCGGCGACCAGGACGAATGTGGCTCCTTGGGCACGGCTGCCTTCGCGGACTCCCAGCGCCATCACGCGGCCCCGGGTGATGGCGCGTTGGCCCCGCCACACGCGCCAGGCTCCGACCGGCCAGCCATGACGGGTCAGGTGCCCCCGGGCGCACGCCAGCGCCTGGTTGAAATCGGGCAGCAGGATGCTGAAGCCGACGGGGGTTCCCTCGTGCTCGACGATGCGGACGCCCGATAGGGCGAGCAGCCGGATCTGTCGAGCCAGGTAGGTGAACTCCGCGTCGGTCGCCGGTGTGAAGCCCCAGTTGTCCTGCCAGGAGGCGTGATACAGCTCCCGCACGAGGTCGGACTCGCTGCGGAAGCGGCGCCGGTTTGCTGCTCGCACCGTCAGGCCGCGCTTGCGCCGCAGCATGTCACCGTAGCCGGCCCACTGCTTGAGCTTGGGGTTGGTCGGGGACAGCCGCCACGACAGCAGGTCCTTGACCGGGGTGAAGCCGCCCGCGGTGAACAGGTCCGAGTAGTAAGGAGGGTTGTAGGGCATGCCGATGCGGGGGGCGTCGTCGAAGCCGTCGACCAGCAGTCCGCACTCGTGGTGCATGTTCGGGTTCATCGGGCCCGTCACGGTCTGCACGTCCCGCTCCCGCAGCCAGGCAACCGCCTGTTCCCACAGGGCGCGGGCCACGGCAGGGTCTTCGGTGCACTCGAAGAAGCCCACGCAGCCCTGGCGTTGGCTGGCCGGGCCGTCCGGGCCGATGATGGTCGCGACCCGGCCCACAGGTACCCGGCCGCGGCGAGCCAGGAAGTAGCCGACGTCGCTCTGGCGCAGGTAGGGGTTGCGGCGCGGGTTGAGGAAGCGGCGCCGTTCCACTTCCAGCGGGGCGACCCAGTGCGGGTGCGCCCGGTACAGCTGGTAGGGCAGCCTGATGAAGTCATCCATGTCGGCGCGGCTGCGGACCATCACGATGTCGGCAGCGCCTTGCGGGGGCCGGGGAGCGCGCATCAGGCGGGACATGGGATCGGCTCCGCTGTCACGCCAGTCGTGCCGACGGCCGGCAGGAGTTGGCCCACGACCTCCAGGATGTGGTCGATGTGTGCTTCAGTGTGGGCTGCGGTGACGGACAGCCGCAGCAGGGACTGTCCCGTCGGGGCGGCCGGCGGCACGAACGGTGCAGCGAACACACCGGCCTCCAGCATCGCCCGCCATGTGTGCAGGCACTGGTCGGCGTCGCCGGCCGGAAGCGTGACGATGGGGCTGGCCCAGTTGGGACGTGCGTATCCCAGCTCGGCCAGTCCGTCGTGCAGACGGCCGGCCAGGCGTGCCAGGACGGCGCGCTGTTCGGGCTCGTCCCGGATGATGCGCAGCGCGGTGAGCGCCGCTGCGGCGATCGGTGGTGGCATGGACGCCGAGTACATGGTGGCCCGTCCGACCAAGCGGCAGTACTCGATGAGTTCGGTGCTGCCGGCGATGTATCCGCCACCGGCCCCGAACGCCTTGGAGAAGGTCCCGGACAGTACGTCAATGTGCTGCTCGCAGCCGAGGTGCTCACCGGCTCCGCGCCCCGACGGTCCCAGGATGCCGATGTCGTGAGCCCCGTCGACGATGAGCATCCCCTCATGACGTCCGGCGAGATCGGCGATCTCCGGCAGTACGGCCAGCTCCCCGCCCAGCGAGAACGCTCCCTCGGTCAGGACCACCGGCGACAGGCCTTGTCCCGAAGCCTCCTCCAGCAGCCGCGCCAGGTGGCGGGGGGTGTTGTGCCGGAACCGGCGGTACTTGGCAAGGCCGAGCCGCAACGCATCGACGAGAGAGGCATGGATGTGCCGGTCCGCGATGACCGCACGGTCCCCGCCGAAAAGACAGGCCAGGGTGAGATTGGCCTGGTATCCCGTGGTGGCCAGCAGCACCGCTGGCCGGTGCAGGAAGTCCGCCAGTTCCTCAGCCAGTTGCGCGTGCACCGACCAGGTGCCGATCACTACGGGGGACCCCGAGCAGGAGGCGCCCAGCTCGCGCGCCGCAGCAGCCGCCGCCTCGCGTACTCGTGGATCCGCCGCCAGGCCCAGATAGTCACCGGAGGCCGCGTTGATCGCACGCATGCCCTCGACGAAGACTTCTCCCGGACCCGGCTGCCCCGTGATCCGGCGGAAATACGGATAACCACCCGTTAGCCGCGCCCTGTTGAGGGCGGCCAAGGTAGCGGCCGGCCCACTCACATCTGACATCGCTTACCTGCCCTGTCACGGTGTGCACTCCAAGATCGCGGCAACCGTAGCCCATTGGAGTCATGTGATGACAAGCTGTAATTGTGAGTGCCTCCTATCCGGAAACCTGACACTCAACGCAAGGACATACCAGGTCCCTTGACCACATCTGATCAGCGGAAACCGTCCCAGTGCCGAGGGCCTCACCAGGCGTCGGCACCCGCCCGCGCCGTGCGGGGAGGGCCCTCCATCCCCGCACAGCTATCACCCGTTCGGATCACATCGCGTCTCGTCCGCCACCCCCGCCCTCACCCTGCAGGCAGGCCCCTGCTGAGGGCCGTGGAGAAGGTGACCCTCGGGTACCTCTTCTTCGCTGCCACGGCAGTCGTCCTGAGTCGCGAGGCGGTACCGCACGCCGCGTGGCTGACGGGGACCTACGCGGTCCTGACCGGGTTCGTCCTCGGCTGCGCCGCGGCACACCGCCACTGGGCATCGCCGGCCCTGGCACACGTGCGCGCGCTGTACCCGCTGGCCTGCGCGCCGCTGCTGTTCTCCGCGTCCGGCCCTCAGTCGCTCGCCCTGCATGGCCGCCTGCTCGACGACACCATGCTGGCCTGGGAACAGCACCTGTTCGGCGCCTATCCCAACCTCCTGCTCGGCGCCCTCGCCTCCCGCCCCCTCACCGAGGTGCTCAGCCTCAGCTACAGCTCCTACTACCTGTACTTCGTGCTGCCCCCGGCCTACTTCCTCGCCAAAGGCATGCACCAGGCCCTGCACCGCTACGTCCTCGTCCTGTGCCTCGCCCTCTACCTGTGCTTCCTCGGCTTCATGCTGCTGCCCCTCGCCGGCCCCATCGCCGCGCTCGCCCCGGCGTTCACCCCCGACCAGTTGCACGGCTACCTTGCCCAGCCCCTCCAGGCGCAACTGATGGCGAGCGCCGACCCGCCCGGCACCTGCTTCCCCTCCTCCCACGTCGCAGGCGCCTGGGCAGCGGCGCTCTCGGTGCGGGCCGCCCCCGTACCGCGCCCCGCGAAACGGCTGATGATCGCGGCCACCGTGCTGCTCACCGTGTCCGTGGTGTACTGCCGCTACCACTACGTCCTCGACGCTGCCGCGGGAATGGCCACCGCGGGACTGGCTCTCGCCCTCACCAGGTGGCTCACCCGCCACGACAGCAACTGACCGCTGCACCGCGGAGTTCAGCGAGCCGCAGACGCCTTCGTGGAAGTCTCAGCCACCATGTCCTGCCCCTGCTGCGGGGCATCGGCTCCCCGCGGGGCAGATCGTTTGACCCATGCCGGGGCCCACCAGTTGGCCCGCCCGGTCAGCTGCATGAAGGCCGGCACCAGGATGCCGCGCACGAGCGTGGCATCGATCAGGACCGCCACCCCCAGTCCCACGCCCATCATCTTCAGTGTCGTGATGGCGGAACTCGCCAGTCCGGCCATGCTGATCGCGAAGACTCCGGCAGCCACGGTGATGAGCCGGCCCGTGCGGGAGATGCCCTCGACGACCGCCTCCCGGTGATCCCCACCGGCGTCGTAGTGCTCCTTGACCCGGGCCAGCAGAAAGACCTCGTAGTCCAGCGACAGCGCGAACGCGATCGCACACAGCAGCGGCGGAATCGTCATGTCCAAGAAACCCGTGGTGGTGAAGTCCCCTACCAGCCACCGCAGATGGCCCTCCTGGAAGATGTAGACCATGCTGCCCAGGCTGGCCGTCAGGCTCAGCGCGGCCATCGCGACGGCCTTCAGCGGAATCAGCACCGACCTGGTGTACAGCAGCAGCGCGGCGAGCGTCGCGGCCGCCATGAGAAGTACGGCCCAGGGCACCCCGTCGGCCAGAGCCGTCTTCGCATCGACATGCCGGGCGGGCGAACCCCCCACCCAGTGCGGTCCGGGCGCGCGCAGCTCCCGCACCCGCTCCACCAGGCGTGCAGCCGCCGTCGACTGCGGATCCAGCCCCGTCGATGCCTTCAGCCACACTGCCTTCGCCCCATCCGGAACCGCCTGGACGACTGCGGTGCGATGGCGGTCGTGGTAGCGGCCCGTCGGGGCGGTGACCTGGACGACGCCGGGCACCGCACTGATGCGCCGCGCGTAGTCGTCCACCTTGCGGTCATCGGGCACCGGGGCCAGCACGACGATGAGCTCGCGGTCGGGCTGGGCAGGGAAATCGGCGCGGAGGCGTTCGGTGAACTCCCGGGCCTGTGAACCGGCGGGGAGCGCACGTTCGTCGGCGAAGCCCCACTGGGCCTGACCGAACGGCCACACCAGCGCGGCCATCAGCACCGCGCAGCAGACCGCCCACGGCCACGGTGCCCGGGTCACCCACCGGGCGAGCCGCCGCCAGGCAGGACTCGACGCCGCCCGGCGGTGCCCGATCCGGGAACCCAGCATTGCCAGCAGCGCCGGCAGCAGGACGACACTCGCCGTCGCCGCCAGCAGCACCACCGCGATCCCCGCCACGGCCATCGACCGCAGCCACGGGAACGGGAACACCCACAGCGCGGAGAACGCCAGTGCCACGACGCCGGCAGACACGAGCACGCTGCGCCCCGCAGCCCGGGCCGCCTCAACCGCGGCATCCGCCACCGCCAGCCCTCGCGCACCTTCCTCACGGAAGCGAGTCACCACCAGCAACGCATAGTCCACGGCCAGCCCGAAGCCCAGAGCGGTCGCGATGTTCAGCGACATCGCCGACACCTCCATCACACCACCCAGCAGACGCAGGAACGCCCACGCCCCCGCCACCGCCAATGCCCCCACCAGCAGCGGAAACAGCGCCGCAAGCCACGATCCGAAAGCGAGGACCAGGCACCCGAAGACGACCGGTGCGATCACCAATTCCGCCCGCACCAGGTCCCGTTCACCCAGTTCCGCCGCCTGGATCCCGCCCCAGATCCGGCCGCCCGGCGACACCCGCAGCACGCCCTGCCGACCCGTCACCCGGGGCACGAGCCGCGACGCGGCGCGCGCCTGCGCCGCCTCGTCACCCTTCAGCGCGACACCGATCAGCGCCGACCGTCCATCGTGCGCTCGCATCGCGGGCGAACGAGACGTCCAGTACGACTCCACCGCGGTCACTCCCGGCTGAGCAGCAACCCGCCGTGCCAGCGCCGCCCCGTCCGAACGCGCCTGAGCCGAGTCGACCGACTCCTCCGACCGGACCCGCAGTACCAGCCCCGGGTCAGCCCCCCTGAACTTCCGCAACAGCGCATCAGCATGCGCGGACTCCGTTCCCACGGAGTTGAATCCCCCCGTCGACAGGGCAGCCGTGGCGCCAAGCGCGGCCACACACACCACAGCCACAGCGCACAGCACCGCCGCCCACACGGTGCGCATCGGAGCCCTGACACTGCGACAGGCCAGTCGGCACAGCAATCCGCTTCTGCCGGCACCCACGCCCGCCTCCGGTCCGCCCCGCTCCGCTTCACGGCCAGTCGGTGCACGATCGTCCCGTGGCTTGCAAGTACCACGGCCATCGCGCGCGGAACTGATCGTCACGAGAGTCCCCCTGCGTCGGCGGGGGCTGGATGCACGGCAGCAGGAGCGATCAAAATGGCGGCTGTAGCGCCAACGGTGCGGGGCAGACACACGAGCGGGGTTCCCCTCGAAGATCACGGACAGGTCGGCGATCTTCGTATCGAGCGTCCCCTCTTGCAGTACGAGGATTGGCCGCCACCTCACCCACTTGGGCGGTAATTCACATCATCGACAGGGATGGTTCGACCGGCTTTGACTAGGCTCGTACCTCGCCGTCAGCGGCGACAGGACCCTGCGTTGACACGGGGCCCATGGCGCCCAATTCAGCCGGGAGACCCCGCGTGCACCGGCAGCCTGAGCACTCGAAGCAAGGACGCTGTGACGACCCGAGTGCTACGGCCGATGCGCAGCACGCGACATGGGAAATCCCCGCGACGAACCAACTCGTAGCCCTTCGCTCGGGAAAACCCAAGTGCCCTGGAAGCGTCCTGGACGCTCCCCGTTCCGCTCCAGGTGGCGCTGCTCGGCGCAGTCGATTTGATTGAAACTGTGGGAGACATCTGGGCCTACCAGCGATGGAGGGTACGTGGGCCCCGGCGTCTCTCGCAGTCGGCCTTACCCAAGTCGTGACACGACTCGGCCGCCGGGGCATCAGTGAGCGAGCGGTCGCGCTGCGTATCTCGAAAGACCCGCAGCGCGACCGGGACCTATTCCTCGGGGCCTGGAGCTGATCCCTGTGGCTGATCGAAGACACGGTGGTGCTCACCCCGCAGGCGCGCCGGGCCTGGCGTACTCATGCGCACGCCACCGGTCAGACGACCGCCGTCCGGCGAAGCAAGAATGTGCGCGCCATCGTCGAGCAGCTCGCCCACCTCGCGGCCAGCTTCAAGCAACGGCGCGCCGCTCAGCTCGTCCTCGAGGAAGGCGAGCGGACCGGACGGATCGACGTGAACAGACTCACGTCCGTCCTCACGGAGTTGTCCTCGCCCTGGCCAGCCCAGCCCGGCGTGCCGAGGATCGTACGGGCCCATCACCGTCCAGCACCACATCGCGATGTGGAAGGCCAGACAACAGACGATCCGCCGTCTTCGGCACGAGGAGGTCGACGAACCCGAGCCCGACCGGGTGTGCGCCGCCCATCGGTCGATGTGGGCTGACCACGAGGCCCAACGGTCCGTCGTGGCGGCTGGCGGCGCCGAAGAGTCCGCGTCGTACTTCGCTCGCCCGTCGCAAACTGGCGCGCTGGCGGCCCCGCCTACGCCCGACGCGGCCCCACGCCTGCTGCTGCAGGCTGGCCTATGGTGCGTTGACGGCCCGCAGGACATGCGATGCGCGGATGGATCTGGATCGTGGAGCGCTGCAGCGAGCGCGGGCGCCGGGATGGTAGAGCCCCTGCAGCTCCGATGCTGACATTTTGGTGTGGCCACACTCGGCATCCTGTACCTCGCGCCTCGCGGCGTCGCGCACGGATCGGACCTACGCCGCCGACGCTGTCCCCTCGTTCTCGGGACGGGTCTTGTCCCGAGCGGGCGTCGGCGGTCTGGTCAGCTCGAACCAGACCGACTTGCCCCGGCCGCCGGGGGAGTTGCCCCAGGATGTGGCAAGGGCATCGACGATGAGCAGTCCCCGGCCGTGTTCCGACTCGTTGTCCGTCTCTCCGGATGCGAACACGGGCGCTGGAAGCGGTGGCCGCGGATCGGAGTCGCGGACGTCCACGCGCAGCCGGTCGGGGTACTCGCGGAGCCGGACCTCGACCTCGCTGTCGGCGTGCACCAGGC
>CBFGZZ010000353.1:0-9290 GCA_965653385.1 uncultured Streptomyces sp.
GCGGGGTCTGGGGCGGAGCCCCAGAAGGATGGGACGGGTAGGGGCGGCGGGGGCGGGAATCGTCTGTCAGCCGGCGGCCGCGCGCACCAGACCCCCCATCACCCGCACATCCCTCCCCATCTCCGGATGCCACTGCACCCCCAACACCCACCCCCCGGAGGCCAGTTCCACCGCCTCCACCGTCCCGTCGCCCGCGTACGCCGAAGCGACCAGACCCTCACCCAGCCGATCCACGGCCTGATGGTGGTACGTCGGCACCGAGGTCTCCTCCGGCACGAGACCGGCGTACAGACTCCCCGGCTCCGGCTTGACGGTGTGCGTGCCGAAAGCGCCGACGACCTCGGCATGCCCGTCGATGTGCTGGACGAGCGTGCCGCCGAGGGCGACGTTCAGGAGCTGCATGCCGCGGCAGATACCGAGCAGGGGCAGGCCCGCGGCCAGCGCGGCGTCGATCAGGGCCAGCTCCCACGCGTCCCGCGCCCGCGCGGGCGGCCCGGTCCGCGGCTCCCGCTCCGCGCCGTAGCGGACCGGCTCCACATCGGGCCCGCCCGCGATGACCAGCCCGTCCAGCCGGGCGACCGCGGCCGCGGCGTGTGCCGGGTCGTCCGGCGGGAGCATCGCGGCGAGACCGCGGGCCCGCTGCACGAGCCGCGGGTAGCCCACGGGCAGCAGCGCGGCGTCCAGCTCCCAGACCCCCCACCGCACACCGGACTCCAGATAGGTGCTGACACCGATCAACGGCCTGGCCACGACGACTCCCTCACTGCTCGCTCCTTCAGTCCCGCGTCAACTCTGCCTCGGCCGCCGCCAGCGCCGCGAACTCCTCCTCCGGCGCCTTCGCCACCAGGTGTTTACGGCTGTAGAGGCCGAAGTAGGCGACCGCCACCACGTACACCACCAGCGCGATCACCGCCGCCGTCACGTCCACCAGGAACGTGGCCACCAGCGCCGCACAGGCCAGCACCAGGGCGACCGAGGAGGTCAGCACCCCGCCCGGCGTACGGTACGGCCGCGGGAGTTCGGGCTCGCGGCGGCGCAGCACGATGTGCGAGAGGGACATCAGGGCGTACGAGATGGTCGCGCCGAAGACCGCGATGTTCAGCATCCGGGCGCCGTTGCCGGACACCGCCGCGAGCAGGAAGCCGATCGTGCCGGGCACCAGCAGGCCCAGGTACGGCGCCTTGCGGCTGCTGGTGAGGGAGAGGAAGCGGGGGAGGTAGCCCGCGCGGGACAGGGCGAACAGCTGGCGGGAGCCCGCGTAGATCAGGGAGAAGAAGGAGGCCACGAGGCCGGCCAGGCCCGCGTAGTTCACGATCCGGCTCAGCGTGGTCGCCTCGCCGTCCGGCTGGAGCGCCTCCACCAGCGGGTTGCCCGCCTCCTGGATCGCCGCGGAACCGCGCGCCCCGGCCGCCGCGAAGAACGTGACCACCGCGAGGACCACCAGGATGCCCATCGACCAGCGGATCGCCTTCGGCAGCGTACGGGCCGGCTCCTTGGTCTCCTCGGCGGCCAGTGGCACGCCCTCCACGCCCAGGAAGAACCACATGCCGAACGGGAACGCCGCCCAGATGCCGAGCAGGCCGAAGGGCAGCCAGGAGTTCGACCCCGCCGCCGACGCGTCGACCGGGATGTCGTCCAGCGAGCCGAAGGAGAAGTCGGGCAGCGCCGCCAGCGCGAACACGATCAGGGCCGCCACCGCGATGCCGGTGACGACGAAGCTGAAGCGCAGCGCCTCACCGACGCCCCAGAGATGAATGCCGAGGAAGATGGCGAAGCAGACCAGGTATATCGGCCAGCCGGACTCCAGGCCGAACAGGCCCAGCGACTCGACGTAGTCGCCGATGAAGATGACGATGGCGGCGGGCGCGAGGACGTACTCGATGAGGATGGCCGTACCGGTGAGGAAGCCGCCCCAGGGGCCGAGCGCCCGGCGGGCGAAACCGTAGCCACCGCCTGCCGTCGGCAGGATCGAGGACAGCTCGGCGAGCGCGAACACCATGCAGGCGTACATCGCGCCCATCAGCACCATGGCGATGGCCAGGCCCCCGAAGCCGCCTTCGGCCAGGCCGAAGTTCCAGCCCGAGTAGTCGCCGGAGACGACGTAGGCGACACCGAGACCGGTCAGCAGCACCCAGCCGGCGCTGCCGCGGCGCAGGGTCCTGCGTTGCAGATAGTCGTCCCCCTCGGGGGCGGGTGTACCGGGTGTACCGGGTGTACTGGTGGATTCCAACGACATGGACAGACTCCCCACGGGGCGGCGGACAGGAGCTCTTCCCGGGCACGGTGGGGTCGACCGAGCTCCGGTTCAATGGAGTGGATGCATACCTTTGCGGGGTCGGCGGTGGGAAGGCAATACCCGTGCGTCAATCGCCCGTAAATCCGTGCTCACTGCGAGCCGAGCCGAAACCACGCTCACCGGTGGATGAAGGGCTCAGCCCAGGAAGCCCCGCAGCAGCGCCGCCGTGCCCGCGCAGTGCTCGCGCATGATCTCCCGCGCGCACTCCGCGTTGCCCTCGATCACGGCTTCCACGAGGGCGGTGTGCTGGCGCTGCGAGTGCTCCAGGTTGCGGACCAGGAGCGGGATGCAGTCGAGCAGGTCGTTGACCGTCGCCCGGACGGCCGCGTACTGGGCCGTCAGCGTGGGGGAGCCGGACAGCTCGGCGAGCGTCAGATGCAGCAGGGTGTCCAGGCGGCGGTACTCGGCGAGCGGGGCGTCGTGCGTGCGCGCCAGGGCCTCGCGGAGTCGGCCGGCCTGCTCCTCGGCCAGCCCGTGCGCGGCGCACAGCCCGGCCGCACCCACCTCCAGCACCTCGCGGAAGCGCAGCGCGTCCTCGACGTCGACGTCCTTCAGGCGGCGGCGCAGCTCCTCCTCGCCGGGTGTCTCGGGGCGCGGCAGCACGAACGTGCCGCCGTAGCGTCCGCGCCGCGACTCGACCAGGCCCTGGTCCTGGAGGACCTTCAGCACCTCGCGCAGCGTCACCCGGCTGATCCCCAGCCGGTCGGCCAGTTCGCGCTCGGCCGGGAGCCGCTCGCCGCCCGGTACCAGGCCGAGCCGGACGACCTGGAGCACCTGCTCCAGGGCCTCCTCGAAACCGTTGCCCGCCCGCACCGGCCGCAGGACCGACGTCAGCCGGTCGTCGGCCCCTGTCGCCCCCGGCGTCCCCGACGCCCCGGACGTCCCGGCCGCCCCGTGTCCCGTGCCCGCCTGCGACATATGGCCGTACCCCCTTCCCAAGCAATGGTCATCAGTCATACCTTATGGCTCCCGGCTGACCGAAGTAGCCGAATGGAGGCTCTCCCGTGGCAGACCGCACACCCCCGCTGAGCGTCGAGGAGCTGCACGCCCTCGTCGCGAGCGGTGAGATCGACACTGTCGTCCTGGCCTTCCCCGATATGCAAGGGCGGCTCCAGGGCAAGCGGTTCGCCGCCCGCTTCTTCCTCGACGAGGTGCTCCACCACGGCACCGAGGGCTGCAACTACCTCCTTGCCGTCGACACCGAGATGAACACCGTCGACGGCTACGAGATGTCCTCCTGGGACCGCGGCTACGGCGACTTCGCCATGCACCCCGACCTGGCCACCCTCCGCCGCGTCCCCTGGAACGCCGGCACGGCCATGCTCGTCGCCGACCTGGCCTGGGAGGACGGCTCGCCCGTGGTCGCCGCGCCCCGCCAGATCCTGCGCCGCCAGCTGGAGCGCCTCGCAGAGCTCGGGTACACGGCCAAGGTCGGCACGGAACTCGAGTTCATCGTCTTCAAGGACACCTACGAGCAGGCCTGGGACGCGGGCTACCGCGGGCTGACCCCGGCCAACCAGTACAACATCGACTACTCGGTGCTGGGCACCGGACGGATCGAGCCCCTGCTGCGCCGTATCCGCAACGAGATGGCGGGCGCCGGGCTCACCGTCGAGTCGGCCAAGGGCGAGTGCAACCCGGGCCAGCACGAGATCGCCTTCAAGTACGACGACGCCCTGGTCACCTGCGACCAGCACGCCATCTACAAGACCGGCACCAAGGAGATCGCCGCCCAGGAGGGCGTCTCGATCACCTTCATGGCCAAGTACAACGAGCGCGAGGGCAACTCCTGCCACATCCACCTCTCCCTCGCGGACGACGCCGGCAACAGCGTCATGGCGGGCACCTCCGACGACCCCGGCGGCATGTCCGAGGTCATGCGGCACTTCCTCGCGGGCCAGCTGGCCGCCCTGCGGGACTTCTCGCTCCTCTACGCCCCCAACATCAATTCCTACAAGCGGTTCCAGCCCGGCTCCTTCGCCCCGACCGCCGTCGCCTGGGGCCGCGACAACCGCACCTGCGCCCTGCGCGTCGTCGGCCACGGCCGCTCCCTGCGCTTCGAGAACCGGCTCCCCGGCGGCGACGTCAACCCGCACCTCGCCGTCGCCGGACTGGTCGCCGCGGGCCTGTACGGCATCGAGCAGAAGCTGGAGCTGCCCGATCCCTGCCCCGGCAACGCCTACGCCGCCGACTTCGAGCACGTCCCCACCACGCTCCGCGAGGCCGCCGAGCTCTGGGAGAACAGCCCGGTCGCCAAGGCCGCCTTCGGCGACGAGGTCGTCGCCCACTACCGCAACATGGCGCGCGTCGAACTGGACGCCTTCGACGCCGCGGTGACCGACTGGGAGCTGCGCCGCTCCTTCGAACGCATGTGAGGCCCTTCTTGTCCGACCAGCTCCAGGTACTCAATCCGGCCACCGAAGAAGTCGTCGCCACCGTCCCCGCCGCCACCGCGGCCGACGTCGACGCCGCCGTCGTACGGGCCACGAAGGCGCAGTCCGCGTGGGCCGCCCTCGCACCCGGCGAACGCGCCCGGCTGCTGCGCCGGTTCGCCGTCGCCGTCGACGAACACCTCGAAGAACTCGCCCGGTTGGAGGTCCGCGAGGCCGGCCACACCGTCGGCAACGCCCGCTGGGAGGCGGGCAACGTCCGCGATCTGCTCGACTACGCGGCCGGGGGAGTGGAGCGGCTCACGGGCCACCAGATCCCGGTGCCCGGCGGCCTGAACGTCACGATCCTCGAACCGCTCGGCGTCGTCGGCGTCATCGCCCCCTGGAACTTCCCGATGCCGATCGCCGCCTGGGGCACCGCCCCCGCACTCGCGGCCGGCAACGCGGTCCTCCTCAAGCCCGCCGAGACGACCCCGCTGACCGCCCTGCGGCTGGCGGAGCTGGCCCTGGAGGCGGGGCTTCCCGAGGGGCTGTTCCAGGTGCTGCCCGGCCACGGGCCCGTCGCGGGCAACGCGCTCGTCGAGCACCCCGGCGTCGCGAAGATCGTCTTCACCGGGTCGACGACCGTGGGCAAACAGGTGTTGGCCAAGGGCTCAGCGCTGCTCAAGCGCGTCACCCTCGAACTCGGCGGCAAGAGCCCCAACATCGTCTTCGCCGACGCCGACCTCGAAGCCGCCGCGGCGGCAGCCCCCATGTCCTTCCTCGACAACTCCGGCCAGGACTGCTGCGCCCGCACCCGCATCCTCGTCCAGCGCTCCGCCCACGACCGCTTCCTCGACCTGCTCGCCCCCGCCATCGAGGCGGTGACGGTCGGCGACCCGGCCGACGAGAACACCGACATGGGCCCGCTGATCTCCAAGTCCCAGCTGGACCGGGTGCGTTCGTACGTCGACCAGGGCGCCGAGGGCATCCGCGGCAAGGCTCCCGAAGGCCCCGGCTTCTGGTTCCCGCCGACCGTCCTCACCGGTGTCGACTCACGCGCGCGCGTGGCCGTCGAGGAGGTCTTCGGCCCCGTGGCCGTGGTCCTCCCGTTCGACGACGAGGCCGACGCGATCCGGCTGGCCAACGCCACCGACTACGGCCTCTCCGGCTCCGTCTGGACCCGGGACGTCGGCCGCGCCCTGCGCGTCTCCCAGGCCGTCCGGGCCGGCAACCTGTCCGTCAACTCCCACTCCAGCGTCCGCTACTGGACCCCCTTCGGCGGCTTCAAGCAGTCCGGCATCGGCCGCGAACTGGGCCCGGACGCCCTGACCGCCTTCACCGAAACCAAGAACGTCTTCATCAGCACGGAGGCCTGAGCCGCTCATGACCGAAGAGAACATCTGCCGTCGCCTCGTCGGCCGTACCGCCGTCATCACCGGAGCCGGCAGCGGCATCGGCCTCGCCACCGCCCGCCGCCTCGCCTCCGAGGGTGCCCACGTCGTCTGCGGCGACGTCGACGAACAGCGCGGCAAGGCCGCCGCCGAGGAGGTCGGCGGGACCTTCGTCAAGGTCGACGTCACCGACGCCGAGCAGGTCGAGGCGCTGTTCAGGACGGCGTACGACACCTACGGCAGCGTCGACATCGCCTTCAACAACGCCGGCATCTCGCCGCCCGACGACGACTCCATCCTGGAGACCGGCCTGGAGGCCTGGAAGCGCGTCCAGGAGGTCAACCTGACCTCGGTCTACCTGTGCTGCAAGGCCGCCATCCCCTACATGCGGCAGCAGGGCAAGGGCTCCATCATCAACACGGCGTCCTTCGTGGCCAGGATGGGCGCCGCCACGTCCCAGATCTCGTACACGGCCTCCAAGGGCGGCGTCCTCGCCATGTCCCGTGAACTCGGCGTGCAGTTCGCCCGCGACGGAATCCGGGTCAACGCCCTGTGCCCGGGACCGGTCAACACCCCGCTCCTCCAGGAACTGTTCGCCAAGGACCCCGAGCGCGCCGCCCGCCGCCTGGTCCACATCCCGGTCGGCCGTTTCGCCGAGGCCGAGGAGATCGCCGCCGCCGTCGCCTTCCTGGCCAGCGACGACTCCTCCTTCGTCAACGCCACCGACTTCCTGGTCGACGGCGGAATCTCCGGGGCCTACGTCACACCGCTGTAGGCCGCCCTACAGTGGCCGGGATGAGCAGCACGCCACCACCCGGCTGGTACCGCGACCCCAAGGCCCCGCATCTGGAGCGCTGGTGGGACGGAACGGCCTGGACCGAGCACCGGCGCACTCCCGAACCCTCGGGACCGCCGGTGCCGGGGCCGCCGTCCGCCGGTGACGCGGCCGGGCGGCGGTCCAGGATCGTCGCCCTCACCGCCGCCGGCGCCGTCCTGGTCACCGCCGTCGTCACCGGCACACTCGTGCTCGGCGATGACGACGGCGCGGAGGTGACCACCGCACCCACGCTCGCGGCCTCGGAGCCCACGTCCCACGAGCCGACCCCCGACACACCGACCCCGACGCCCACTCCGTCGCAGTCCACCTCGGAGCCCTCCGCCGACGACCCGGCCGTCGTCGTGGACCAGCTCAACGGCATCACCCTGCCGCTGCTCACCGGCTGGGTCAGACCGCGCAGCCCCGCCGAGGCCGACGTCCTCATGACCACCGACGGCACCTACGACTGCCCGGCCGACTTCGGCCTCTGCCGACACGGCAAGGTCATCTCCCGCACGGCGAGCGCGGACGACGGGACATCCCCCGAGACCCTCGCCAAGGCCGACATCCAGGACGCGGCCGACGACGCCTACGGCCGCGACAGGGTCGGCCGACGCCCCTTCGGCGGCATCAAGTCCCACCAGGTCGTCAAGTCCGGCCCGGCACAGGTGGCGGGCCGCGCCGGGTACTTCGTGCGCTGGCGGGTCAGGACGGCCGAGGGACCGGGCGGTTACGTCCAGTCGCTGGCCTTCCCGTCCCGCGTCGGCACCGAGGCACCGGTCATCGTCCGCTACGTCTTCGACGCGGGCGAGGACGGGCCGCCGCTGACCGACATGGACCGCCTGACCGAGGGCATCCGGTCCACGTCGGACTGAGCGACGCGAGGAAAAACCCCCTAGAGGAACGTGAGCCCCTCGCCCCGATACGTCGGTACGGCCCCCGTCACCGCGTCGCCCTCGACGAGATGCAGCGTGTCGAACCGCTCGCACAGTTCACCGGCCTTGGCATGCCGGAACCACACCTTGTCGCCGAGCAGCAGATCGTCGGCCGGGGAGCCCATCAGCGGCGTCTGCACCTCGCCGGGCCCCTCCTGGGGGTCGTACCGCAGCCCCTCCGGCAGATACGGCACCGGCAGCCGGTCCACTCCCGCCGCACCCGAGGCCGGATACCCGCCCCCGAGGACGGTCACCACCCCCACCCCCGGCCGGCGCACGACGGGCAGGGCGAACAGCGCGGCCGGACGCCCGCTGAACGACGTGTAGTTGTCGAACAGCCGCGGCACATACAGCCCCGACCCGGCCCCGATCTCCGTCACGCAGTCCTCGGCGGCGGTGAACTGCACACTGCCCGTCCCGCCGCCGTTGACGAACTCGAGACCCGGCGCCACCGCCCGCACGGCCCGCACCACCGCGGCCCGCCGCTCGGCCAGCTCCCGGCGGGCGGCGGCCTGCATCAGCCGCACGGCACGCGACCGCAACGGCCGCCCGGCCAGGGAGTCCCCGACTCCGGCGATGTGTCCCTCGTACGCCATGATCCCGACCACCTCGAACCCCGGCCGCCGGGCGACGAACCGGGCCATGTCGGCGACCTGCGCGGGGGAGTGCAGCGGCGAACGCCGGGCGCCGACGCGCACCCGCCCGCCGAGCAGCTTCAGCGAGGTGTCCAACTCCAGGCAGACCCGCACCACTTCCCGCCCGCCGTCCCGGGCCTCGTCGATGAGCCGGAGCTGGGCCGGGTCGTCGATCATCACGGTGACGGCGGAGGCGAGCTTGGGATCACCGGTCAGCTCGGCGAAAGCGGCCTTGTCGGCGGAGGGATAGGCGAGCAGGACGTCGTCGAACCCGGATCGCGCCAGCCACAGGGACTCGGCGAGGGTGAACGACATGATCCCAGCGAACCCGTCCTTGGCGAGCACCCGTTCCAGCAGGGCCCGGCAGCGTACGGACTTGCTGGCGACGCGGATCGGCTTCCCGCCGGCCCGGCGGACCAGGTCGTCCGCGTTGGCGTCGAAGGCGTCCAGGTCCACGATCGCGAGAGGGGCGTCGAGATGGGCGGTGGCCCGGTCGTAACGGGCCCGGTCGGCGGCGCGCGCAGTCATGAACGAAGCCTGCCATGCAGGATTACCGCAGGGTAGGGGGATGTTCCGGGCAGATGCACACGGGGTCCCGGACTGGTTCCCGTTCGCCCAGGATCAACCCGTAGAGTGACGCGCACGCATGTGGGGAGCGTTCCCGGGCGCGTACTCGCCGGGATGACGTCTCTTCCGTGCGGGTATGCGTGCCTGGTCGGACGAAGTCCGCGCCGGGCCGGGGCAGGGAACACGGAACGACGGCCCGCGTACGGGATCGGGCCCGGGACATGAGGAAACGGGGGGTGCATGAGCACGGAAGCGCGGCGCGCCCCCATCCCCCCAC
>CBFGZZ010000354.1:0-9225 GCA_965653385.1 uncultured Streptomyces sp.
CCTCCTCCCCGCCCCCAGCCCCCCCGCCCCCCAGCCCTACGGCGCCCAGCCCCCCGGTGGTTACGGCTACCCGGGTGCTCAGCAGCCGCAGGCCGGGCAGCCGTACGGCGGTCAGCCGCAGGCCGGGCAGCCGTTCGGCGGGCAGCCCCAGGCACCCCAGGCGCCGCAGGCACCGCAGGCGCCCGCCGCGGACTTCTCGCCGTTCTGGTTCGCCGTGCCCGTGGCGCGGCCGCTGTTCGCGGAGGACGGTTCGCCGACGCCGATCGCCGAGCTCGCGCCGGGCACCTGGTACCTGGCCGTCGAGCAGCGCGGTCCGGCCCTGGTGGCGCAGACGCAGGACGGTCGCCGTGGTGTCCTCCAGGACACGTCGGGCATCCAGCGCGGCTGACCACAGCAACTGAAGCCGTACGAGCGGCCCCTCACCCTTCCCGGTGAGGGGCCGTCGTCGTACAGTCGCAAGCCAATGGAGAACTGACGGTGTGTCAGGAGGCGACATGCGGCTCGGGCTCGCACTCGGTTACTGGGGTCGCGGCCCCTCCGCGGACCATGTTCCCCTCGCGCAGGAGGCCGAGCGGCTGGGATACGACTCCGTATGGACCGCTGAGTCCTGGGGGTCCGACGCGTTCACGCCGCTGACCTGGATCGCCGCGCGGACGTCAAGGATCAGGCTCGGTACGGCCGTTGCGCAGATGGCCGCCCGGTCTCCGACCACGACCGCCATGCACGCCCTCACCCTCGACCACCTCTCCGGCGGGCGCATGATGCTGGGGCTCGGGCTGTCGGGGCCGCAGGTGGTGGAGGGGTGGTACGGGCGGCCGTTCCCGAGGTCGCCGCTGACCGCCACGCGCGAGTACGTCGACGTCGTGCGGCAGGTCCTGCGCCGCGAGGCACCAGTCGAGCTCGACGGGCGCTTTCACGCCCACCCGTATCGCGGCCCGGACGCCACCGGCATCGGGAAGGCGCTGAAACCGATCACCCATCCCCTGCGCGCCGACCTCCCGGTGCTGCTCGGCGCCGAGGGGCCGAAGAACGTCGCGCAGACGGTTCGGATCGCCGACGGCTGGCTGCCGTTGTACTGGTCGCCGAGCAGGCCCGAGGTGTACGGGCAGGCGGCGCTCGCCGAGCTGCCGGAGGGCTTTGTCGTCGCCCCCATGGCCCGGGTCCAGGTCTGCGACGACGTCTTGGAGGGGCTCCTGCCCGTCAAGGTCATGCTCGGCTTCTACATCGGCGGCATGGGGCACGCGGCCCGTAACTTCCACGCCGATCTCATGGCGCGCATGGGGTACGAGGAGGAGGCGCGGCGGATTCAGCGGCTGTTCCTGGAGGGCCACCGGGAGGAGGCCGTGCGCGCCGTTCCGGACGCCTTCGCCGACGAGATCTCCCTCGTCGGGCCGCGTGAACGCATCGCCGAGCGGCTGGAGTTGTGGCGGAAGGGGCCGGTGACGGATCTGCTCGTCCTCTCCCCCGACCGGAACACCCTGCGGGTGCTCGCCGAGCTCAACTCATAGTCCGGCACGGCGGGTTTCATCCGCGATTCCAGGGCTACCCGCAGGGCATGTCCCCTCGATATCGCAACGGTGCCAATCAGGCCGGCACGGTCATAGCGATCGTCGCCGACGTCATGGCCCTCGTCCTGGGCCTCTGGATCCTGATGTACCTACTGGACGCCAACCGCGCCAACGACTTCGTCCAGTTCGTCCACGACGTGGCCCGCTGGCTGGCGGGATGGTCGCACGACCTGTTCACGTTCGACGAGGAGTGGGCGCGGGTGGTGGCCGGTTACGGCCTGGCGGCGGTGGTGTACCTGTTCGTGGGCCACGCCATAGCCAATCGAGTACATCGGCACTGACGCCCTGAAGGAGCACGGGACTGTATCGATGTGCGGCTCCGCCGCGTGGGCGCGACCAGCCACAGCCAACCCGCACCCGCCGGCCGGCCGAACCCCCCGAGCCCTCAGGCGCAACAATCCGGGTCAAGCCCCGCAGGCAACTGCTCCCCGCCGAACACCGCACACGTCGCCTCATGCCCGCCCAGCGCCGCCACGGCCAGCAACAACGACCCGGCCGTCCAAGTGGTCAGCTCCCGCGGCCAGACGGCGTCGTCGTCGAAGACGTACCCCGTCCAGTACAGCCCGCTCTCCGCGTCCCGCAGGTGCTGAATGGACTGGAGTATCTCCAGGGCCCGGTCGGACTCCCCCATCGCCCAGAGCGCGAGGGCGAGTTCGGCCGACTCGCCGCCCGTCACCCACGGGTTGGGCACGACGCACCGCACCCCCAGCCCGGGGACGACGAAGCGCTCCCAGCCTTCCTCCATCCGGGACTTGGCCTCGGTGCCGGTCAACGCGCCGCCCAGCACGGGGTAGTACCAGTCCATGGAGTAGCGGTCCTTGTCCAGGAACCGCTCCGGATGCCGGCGGATCGCGTGCCGCAACGCCCCGGCCGCCAACTCCCAGTCCGGCTGCGCCTCTTCCCGCTGTTCGGCGATGGCGAGCGCGCACCTGAGGGCGTGGTGGATCGAGGACGAACCGGTCAGCAGCGCGTCCGCGGTCGCCGTACCGTCGTCGTCGCGCCGCCAGCCGATCTGTCCGCCCGGCTGCTGGAGTTTCAGGACGAACTCGATCGCGGCGTAGACGGACGGCCACATCCGGTCCAGGAAGGTGTCGTCGCCGGTGGACAGGTAGTGGTGCCAGACGCCTACGGCTATGTAGGCGACGAAGTTGGTCTCGCGGCCGGTGTCGGTGACGTCGTCGTGGGCCCCGTCCGCGTAGGCGGCGTACCAGGAGCCGTCCTCGTTCTGGTGGGTCGCCAGCCAGGTGTAGGCCCGCTCGGCGGCCGTGTGCTCACCGGCCGCGTCCAGGGCCATGGCCGCCTCGACGTGGTCCCACGGGTCGAGGTGATGCCCGCGGAACCACGGGATCGCCCCGTCCTCCCGCTGCACGGCGAGGATCCCCGCCACGGTCGCGGCGGCCTGCTCGGCGGTGAGGACCCCGGGCAGGACGAGGTGTTCTGTCCGGGGAGTGGTCACGAGGTGGCCACCTGAGGCAGGTGGGGCTTGGTCGCGTACGCCACGAAGCTCTTGCCGATCAGCGGGTTCAGCGCCTGTTCGGCGACCCGGGTGGCCAGCGGTTTCTTCATGATGTCCCAGACCAGCAGCTTGTGGTACGCCCGCACCGGCAGCGCCTTGTCGTTGTCGACGCCGAACGCGCACTTCAGCCACCAGTAGGGGCTGTGCAGTGCGTGGGCGTGGTGGGTGCCGTAGGGCTTCAGGCCCGCCTCGCGGATCTTGGCCAGCAGTTCGTCCGCCTTGTAGATGCGGATGTGGCCGCCCTCGACCTCGTGGTAGGCGTCGGACAGCGTCCAGCAGACCTTCTCGGGGCCGTAGCGGGGGACGGTGATGGCGATGCGGCCGCCGGGCTTCAGCACCCGGACCATCTCGGCGAGTACGCCCTTGTCGTCCGGGATGTGCTCCATGACCTCGGAGATGATCACGACGTCGAAGGACTCGTCGGGGAACGGGAGCGCGAGGGCGTCGCCCTCCATCGCCGTGGCGGTCGCGCCGTCCGGTGCCTCGCCCGCTTCCTTCATCGCCGCGAACCACTTCGCGACCTCGCGGATCTCCTCACCGTTCTGGTCCAGCGCCACGACCTGGGCGCCGCGCCGGTAACACTCGAACGCGTGCCTGCCCGCGCCGCAGCCGAGGTCCAGGACGCGGTCGCCCGGGGCGAGCGGGAACCGGGAGAAGTCGACGGTCAGCACGTGGGCCTGCTTTCGCGGTCGGAACGGTTGGCGGGGCGGGGGGCGTTGGTGCCGGGGTCGCGGCCGACGCTCATGAGGCGGCCTCGGTCATACGTGCGACCTCGCTGTCCTTCGCGGTCCGGGTCACGCCTGCGGGGTCGTCGGCCTGCGGAGCCCCGGGCCCTGGCGGGGTGGCGGTCCCCCTTGCCGGTGCGCCCTGTGTGCCCTGTACGGAAGGGCCGGGCGGGAGGTGCGCGGAGCGGGGAGCGACCGGCCGGTCGGAGCGGCGTGGGCCGTCGCCCGCCGAGTCGGCTATGGCGTCGCGGTAGCGGGTCACCGTGCCCTCGGCGGCCTTGGCCCAGGTGAAGTTGCGCAGGACGCGGTCACGGCCGGCCGCTCCCAGGCGGTCGCGCAGCTCCGTGTCGCCCAGCAGCCGGGTCAGTGCGGCGGCCAGTGCCCCGGGCTCTCCCGGTGGCACCGCCAGACAGGTCTCGCCGTCACGCCCGGCGACCTCGGGGATCGCGCCGCCGGTCGTGGCGACCAGCGGCGTTCCCGTGGCCATGGCCTCGGCGGCCGGCAGCGAGAAGCCCTCGTACAGCGACGGTACGCACGCGACCTGCGCCGAGCGGACCAGGTCGACGAGTTCGGCGTCGGAGATGCCCTTGACGAACTCGACGGCGCCTTCCAGGCCGTACCGTTCCATGGCCTGCGCGACCGGGCCCTCCTCGGGGCGCTTGCCGACGACGACGAGGTGGGCGTCGGGGTGCTCGGCACGGACCTTGGCGAGCGCTTCGACGAGGAAGACCAGGCCCTTGAGCGGGACGTCGGCGCTGGAGGTCGTCACGATCCGGCCGGGGATCTGCCGTACCGAGGGATCCGGCGAGAACAGGTCGGTGTCCGCGCCGATGTGCACGACGTGGACACGGTCCCGCTGTACGCCGAGATGCTCGACGATCTCCGCGCGGGACGTGCCGGACACGGTCAGCACCGACGGCAGGCGGCGGGCCACCCGCTTCTGCATACGGGTGAAGGCGTACCACCGGCGCACGGACATCCGCCGCTGCCAGCCCTGCGCCGCGTCCAGCTCCAGCTGGCGGTCGACGGTGATGGGGTGGTGGATGGTGGTGACGAGGGGCGCGCCGACGTCGCCCAACAGCCCGTATCCCAGCGTCTGGTTGTCGTGCACGACGTCGAAGTGCCCCCGCCTGGCCCGCAGATGGCGGCGGGCGCGCAGCGAGAAGGTCAGCGGCTCGGGGAAGCCGCCGGTCCACATGGTCGCCACTTCCAGCGCGTCGACCCAGTCGCGGTACTCGTCGCGGCCCGGGGTGCGGAAGGGGTCGGGCTGGCGGTAGAGGTCGAGGGAGGGGAGTTCGGTGAGGGTCAGCCGGCCGGTGTACTCCGCGTCCTCGTCGAGGACCGGGTAGGGCTGGGAGCCGATGACCTCGACGCGGTGGCCGAGGCGGGCCAGTTCGCGGGAGAGGTGCCGTACGTAGACGCCCTGGCCGCCGCAGAACGGGTTCCCTTTATAGGTGAGAAGCGCAATGTCGAGCGGTCGCTCGCCGTCGGCGGCAGGGTCCTGTGGAGACCCGGCCTCCCTGGCCTCAGCGGTCACTCCGGGCCCCCTTCTCCCTGCGTTCTCCCTGCGGTGTCCCGCGAGATTACGCGGGACGCTAATCTAGAACAAGTTTCAGACTTGATCGTTCAAGAGGCTCTGAATCTACCGGCAGGTAGCGCCGCTGTGAGCGATGGATCGGGTGATTCACGCCACGACCGACGCACTGGCATGCTCTGTCCGGTCACCCACCCTCACCGACTGTCACGGAACGGGATCCATGCCTGCGGAAGTCAGTAGCGCGAGCCCCTCCTCACCGCCTCTCACCGAGCGGCAGGAGGCCCGCCGCCGACGCATCCTGCACGCCAGCGCGCAGCTCGCCAGCCGGGGCGGTTTCGACGCGGTGCAGATGCGGGAGGTCGCGGAGTCCTCGCAGGTGGCGCTGGGCACGTTGTACCGCTACTTCCCGTCCAAGATCCATCTGCTGGTCGCCACGATGCAGGACCAGCTGGAGCACATGCACGGCACACTGCGCAAGAAGCCGCCGCAGGGGGAGACGGCGGCGGAGCGGGTGGCGGAGACGCTGATGCGGGCCTTCCGCGCCCTGCAGCGCGAGCCGCACCTGGCCGACGCGATGGTCCGCGCCCTGACCTTCGCCGACCGGAGCGTCTCTCCCGAGGTCGACCAGGTCTCCCGGCAGACGACGGTGATCATCCTGGACTCGATGGGTCTTGAGAACCCGACGCCCGAGCAGCTCTCCGCCGTCCGCGTCATCGAGCACACCTGGCACTCGGCCCTGATCACCTGGCTGTCGGGCCGGGCCTCGATCGCCCAGGTGAAGATCGACATCGAGACGGTGTGCCGGCTGATCGACCTGACGGCCCCGGAAGAGCACAGGTAAAACCTACGAGACGGGTTCCCTTCGCCGGTATTGTCCGGATCAGGTTCTGGGGGTCGCCTTCCGGCCCTGCTGCTGCCTTCCGGCCTCTCAGCCCGGACCGTCGACGTCGGCACCGGCGGAAACCGTCTGCTTCCTGCCAGAGTCGGCTACTCCGGTTCGGACTCCCTCACTCGTCCCGTAGGCCACTACCAGGATATAACTCCTGGGGCAATATAGAACACCCCAAAGGGGACATTTTTTACAGCCGGGCGCAGTCCTGCTCCGCCCTACTCCTCCGGTGGGAACACCGGCTCCCCGCTACCCAGCACCGTGATCACGATCGCTTCGACGGGGCAGCTCTCCGCCGCCGCCAGGATCTTCTCGTTGGCGTCCGTCTCCGGGTCGGCCGGGTGGGACTGGCGGGCGGGGTCGAGGTGGAAGCCGGCGGGGGCGTGGTGGACGCACTGGGCCGAGCCGATGCACACCGACCGGTCGACCTCGACGTGCCAGCGGTCGCCCATCCCCTACGCCTCCCAGCCCGCCGGAAGGTGGATCATCTTGTGCTCCAGGTACTCGCCGAAGCCTTCGGGGCCGAACTCCCGCCCCAGGCCCGAGTTCTTGTAGCCGCCGAACGGACCCAGCATGTCCAGGCTGAAGGTGTTCACCGAGTAGGTGCCGGTGCGGACCTGGCGCGCGACCTCGATACCGTGCCCGGTGTCGGCCGCCCAGACGCTGCCGCTCAGGCCGTAGTCGGAGTCGTTGGCGATCTTCACGGCCTCGGACTCGTCGCCGTAGGGCAGCAGGCAGATGACGGGGCCGAAAATCTCCTCCCGCGCGATCCGCATGGAGTTGTCGACGTCCCCGAAGAGGGTCGGTTCGACGTACCAGCCCTTCTCCAGCCCGGCCGGACGCCCGCCGCCGGTGAGGATCTTGGCGCCCTCCTCCTGGCCGATCCGGATGTAGTCGAGGTTCCTGCGCTGCTGGCGCCGTGCCACCAGCGGGCCCACCTGGGTCGCCGGGTCCAGCGGGTCGCCGACCACCAGCGCGCCGGCCGCAGCGGCGAAGGCCTCGGCGAACTCGTCGTAGCGGGAGCGCGGGAGCAGGATCCGGGTCTGGGCCACGCAGGCCTGGCCGTTGTTCATCCAGGCCGCCGGGACGACTCCGGCGACGGTCGTCTCGACGTCCGCGTCCGGCAGGACGACGGCCGCCGACTTGCCGCCCAACTCCAGTGTCACGCGGGTGAGATTGCGGGCCGCGACCTCCATGACGCGCTTGCCGGCCGCGACGGAACCGGTGAAGGAGACCTTGTCGACGGACGGGTGCCCGACCAGGTACTCGCTCACCTCACGGTCGGCCGGGAGGATGGACAGGACCCCCTCCGGCAGCCCGGCGTCCTTGGCGATCTCGGCGAGGAGATAGGCGTCGAGGGGCGATTCCGGAGACGGCTTCAGCACCACCGTGCAGCCGGTGAGCAGCGCGGGCGCGAGCTTGGCGGCGGCGACGAACTGCGGGACGTTCCAGGGGACGACGGCGGCCACGACGCCGACCGGCTCGCGGCGGACGAGGATCTTGCCGAGGACGCCGTCGCGCTGCTCCTCGTACGTGAAGTTCCGCGCGACCGTGATCGCCGCGTCCCACACCATCATCGCGCCGAGGGCCTGCGCGAGGACGCTCCAGGAGTACGGGGAGCCGTTCTCGCAGGAGATCACGCGGGCGATCTCCTCGTGCCGTACGGCGATTCCGTCCTTGATGCGGGTGACGACCTCGATCCGCTCGTCGAGGCTCATCCGCGGCCAGGGGCCCTCGTCGAACGCCTTGCGCGCCACCGCGACGGCCCGATCGACGTCGGCGGGTGAGGCGTGCGGGACGCGTCCGATGACCTCTTCCGTGTGCGGCGAGACGACCTCGATGACGTCCTTGCCCAGGGGGTCGGTCAACTCCCCGCCGATGATCAGCTGTCCGTGTTCCACGAGCTCGGTCATGGCCGACGCCTCCTGCGGAGCTGGAGCGGATTCCTTGGTTTCTGACGCTGTTTCAGGAACTGATACCAGTTCCACCCCGAGGAGTCCACGGACCGCACACACCTCACGCCTACGCTGACCGGGTCGGGGACGGGGAAGGATTTGGCGATGGCAGCGAGCAGACGTCACTGGGCGGCGTTCGCCTCGGCCATGGCGGTGGCCGTCAGCGGCGCCGTGTGGATGGGGTCGTCCTGGGACGACGTGACGCGCGGCAACGGGGTTTCCGTGCATCGGGAGACGAAGAGCCCGGAGGAGATCAGGAAGTACTGGACCCCCGAGCGGATCAGACGGGCCGAGCCGGCGGAGATGCCGGCCTGGAACCCCTGTGAGCACTTCCCTTCCTCGCTCGCGCCGCGCTGTTGGTAGATGACTCGGGCTCCCATCGAAACCCGTTCTAGTTATAGTGACCGGGAGTCCTTCACGGCCGGAACATGTCGCGGCGATCGGGGAGCCCATGGCGCAGGTGACGCAGGTGCACGACCACGGCGGCGGCGTGAAGTCCATCGAGGTCCCCATCCCGGACAACCCGCTCGGCCACACCCTCGTGTACGTCGTCGACACCGACCGCGGCCCGGTCCTCGTCGACACCGGCTGGGACGACCCGGCCTCCTGGGACACCCTCGCCGAGGGCCTCGCGGCCTGCGGCACCGCGCCCGGTGAGATCCACAGCGTGGTGATCACCCATCATCACCCCGACCACCACGGCCTGTCGGGCCGCGTGCGTGAGGCCTCCGGCGCGTGGATCGCGATGCACGCGGCGGACGCGGCGATCGTACGGCGCACCCGCGCGACCCGGCCGGGGCGCTGGTTCTCCTACATGGCGGCCAAGCTCACCGCGGCCGGCGCCCCCGAGGCCCACGTGGCCCCGTTGCGCACCGCCCACCGCCCGAGCACCCTCCCCGGCCTCTCCCCCCCCGCCCGCGCGTTGTCGCGCCCCATCACGCCCTGCTGCTCGGGGAACACCCCTACCTTGCCGGTGACGTGGTCGGCCTTGGCGTGGCGGGGGCCGCGCTCCGCGTCGTCGGGATCGGCGCCAAC
>CBFGZZ010000355.1:0-9219 GCA_965653385.1 uncultured Streptomyces sp.
GCCTTGGTGATCTTGCCGCCGTTGACGGTGATACGGACCTGGACCGCGCCGTACTGGGTCTGTACGGCGTCGCCGGTCACCGTGGCGGCCTGGGCGGAGCCGGACCCCTGCGCACCGGCGCTCGCCTGCGCCTTGTCGAGGGCGGACTGGAGGGATTCCTTGTATCCGGCGCTGGTGTAGGTGGCTCCGGAGACGGCGTCGATGTCGGCGGTGCCCGCTGTGACGGCTGCCTGGTTGAGCTTGGGTACGGCGTTGGCGGTGACCTGGTCGCTCTGGCCGCCCTTGGGGGCCTGGACCGTCTCCGCCTTGGTGATCTTGCCGTTGGCCACCGTCAGGCGTACCTGCACGGCCCCGTACTGGGTCTGCGCCGCGTCACCGGTGAAGGTGCCGGTGGCCGCCGCCTGGGCGCCGCCCTGGGCCGAGGCCGCAGGCGGTGCGCCGACGCCCGCCGCCTGCGCGGAACCCGGGTCGGAGGCCGGCTTCAGCGACAGCAGCAGCACGATCCCGGACACGGTGGCGGCGCCGGCCAGCACGACACGCCGGATGGGGTGACTCTTCCTCATCGCTTCTACAGCTCCTGAAGTCTTGAAGTCTCGAAGTCCCGTCGCTCACATCTCGAACGACTCGTGATGGATGCGGCGGGCGGGCACACCCGCGCCGCGCAGTGCTTCGTAGACGGACTGCGCGAAGCCGGCCGGCCCGCACATGAACACGTCGTGCTTGTCGATGTCGGGCAGCTTCTGCTGCAACCGCTCCGCCGAGATGTCGGGCCGCTCGCCGTCCGGGCTGTTCACCGCGTACATCAGACGGGCGCCGCGCTCGTCGGCGATCTTGGCCAGCTCGTCCCACAGCGCCAGGTCCTGGGTGCTGTTGGCCCGGTAGAGGAGGGTGATGTCACCGGACGCGCCGGGCAGCGTCTCGAACAGGGCCCGCATCGGCGTGATGCCGACACCGCCGGCGACCAGCAGCACCTTGCCGCGGCTGCGTCGCTGCGCCGTCATCGCGCCGTACGGCCCCTCGGCCCACACCTTGGTGCCGGGCTTCAGGTCACGCAGCCGCGACGTGTGGTCGCCGATCGCCTTGACCGTGATCCGCAGCATGTCCGGGCGGGGCGCCGCCGACAACGAGTACGGGTGGGAGCTGAACCGCATCCCCGGCGCCTTGAACCGCCACCGGAAGAACTGCCCGGCCTCCGCGCCCATCCGGTGCAGCTTGCGCCCGCCGATCAGCACCGACACGATGCCCGGCGTCTCCTCGATGACGGCCTCGACGTACATCCGGTGCCGCAGGTTGAGCCGGATCGGGGTGAGGACCCGGTACCAGAGCACCAGCGCGGTCACGATGCCGTACAGCCCGTACCAGAAGGTCTTCGCGGTGGGCTCGACGGCGAACTCGTTGCCGGTGGTGATCTGGTGCCAGAACGTCAGGTACACCGCCGCGTACGTGAGCAGGTGCACGTGGTACCAGGTGTCGTACCCGATCATGCGGCGGACGCCACCGATCGAGAGGAACGCGATGAGGAAGAGCAGCCCGGTGCCGATGGCCGCCTTGCCCATGTCCGGCAGCGTGTTGACCGAGTCGATCGTCTGCTGGACGACGTCACCGAGCGTCTTGCCCGCCTGGAGCGCGTACGCCCACATGGTCAGGAAGACATGCGCGATGACCAGGCAGATCGTGTAGCGCCCGCTCATCGCGTGCCAGCGGGCGACCCGGTCCGAGCCCACCCGCCGCTCCAGCGCCGGCACCCGCGCCATCTGGAGCACGACGAGCGCCATCAGGTACCCGGCGAGCAGCCCGGTGATCCGCCCGGCCGCGAGGATCTTCGCCGTGTTGTCCGCGAGGGACGGCGTGTTGTCCCACCACAGCCACAGCACCGCCGCCGCGCCCGCCCATAGGGCGATCACCAGCGGTACGGCCGGGGAGCGGCGCGGGCGGATGCGGCGCATCGTCTGGCGGCGAGCGGCACGGCCGCCTGCGAGCGTGGTGGTCACGGTTCCTCCGGGGACGGGGCAAGGGGGGTGCGTGATGGGCGTGGTCCCTTGGCCCTGAGATACGTGCGGGGAGGTCCGTGTGTTCAGTGGTGCGCGCTCAGTACCGGGTGATGGCCGTGGGCCCCTTCGCCGTTCCGATCGCGATGTGCGGCTTGCGCCCCGGATCGGCCCATTTGAGGATCCGGCGCATCGCGTCCCGCGACACCGACACACAACCGGCCGTCGCCCCGCGCCCCTTCACATGAAGGAAGATCCCGGCTCCGCGGCCCTTGACCGGGCGGTCGTAGTTGAAGCCGATGACGAGTGCGTGCGCGTACAGCGAGCCGTAGGAGATCAGGTGCTCGGACTCGGCGGCCCGGCAGTCGCGGGCTCGCGGCTCGCTCCACCGGTTGTAGGCACGGGAGTCGTTGTCCTGGCACCACCAGGAGCCCTTGCGCACCCGGCGGTACTCGTACGTCGTCCCGCGCGGCGCCGCGTTGATGCCGAAGGCGTACGGCAGCCCGTACAGCCCGGTCGGCGTGGTGTTCGTGCTCTGCTTGCGCCTGGCCCCCTCGACGAGCCCCTTCGCGCCGAACCGGGCGGACGCCGACCCGGCCTTCAGCCATGTCCCGTCGACCCGGTCCCACCAGGTCACGGTGCCGGACGTAGAACCCGCTCGCGGTGCCACGGCGGTGATCAGCTGGGTGCCGCCCCCGGTGTCGGCCATGCGTGCGGGCAGCGGCCGCGGCGGCCCCTCACCCGGCGCGGCGCCGAGGACGAGGAGGGACGCGGACGCGAGGGCGACGACACCGGGGCGCATGGCTCAGACGCTAGACGGCGGGAGCGGCAACGGCACCCCGGGTAGGCCGTCCAGGCTGGTCGCGATGTGCCTCTTGGCGAAGTACGCGCTCAGCGAGTCGTCGTCCTCGCGCGCGAACCGCCGGGCGTGCAGGTCGCGGTCCTCGTCGTACGTCATGAGCGGGACCGCGTATCCACAGGAGTCGCGAATGACATCGGCCCGCACCACGACGATCGCGCGCAGACCGTGCAGGGACGGGTCGATGTCGGGAAAGTGCCCGAGCAGTTCCTCGAACCGTTCGTCGTCACGGAAGACGGCCTCACCGCGGCCGTGCACCCGGACGATGTTGGGCGGGCCCTGGAAGGCGCACCACATCAGGGTGATCCGGCCGTTCTCCCGCAGGTGCGCGACCGTCTCGGCGTTGGAGCCGGCGAAGTCGAGGTAGGCCAGGGTCAGTTCGTCGAGGATCGCGAAGGAGCCCTTCAGGCCCTTGGGGGAGAGGTTGACCGTGCCGTCGGCCGACAGGGGAGCGGTCGCGGTGAAGAAGAGGGGCTGCTCCTCGATGAACGTGCGGAGTCTGCCGTCTATGCGTTCATAAGTTTTTCCCACGTCAACCGATTATGGGCGCGTGTCGTTCGTTTGTCTAAAGAATTGTGGGTGCGTGCGGAATCACCGCGGCCGCCCCGGCCGGCGTGCCAACGGGGCGGCCACGGCTGCCTGTCACGTCACCGGGTGAGCGTGCAGGCTGCGAACGCCTCCAGCCCCTCGGGCTTTTCGGCCGCCCGGCCGATGGCGGTCTCGATGCGGTTGAGGGCGGCGACGCGCTTGTCCTCCAGCGGGCCGAGGATGGCGTTCTGGACGAAGTTGGGTCCGCCCTGGCCGACGGTGTTGACGAGGCGCTGGTTGGCTTCGTCGATCTGGGTCTGGAGCTGGGCGAGGTTGCGGTCGACCTCGGCCTGCGCGGAGGCCGGGATCGCGGGCAGCTGGCCGGTCACGTCCGGACACGTGATGGTGCCGGGTCCGGCCAGTGTGCGGGCGTTCGTGCCGGCGCTCTTCGAAGACGAGCTCGTCTCCCCGGCGAGGGCGAAGCCGGCGATCACCGTGCCGGACAGCGCCACCGCGGCGGCGCCGCCGATGAACGCGACGCGGCGCTTGTTGTACTTCGGAAGAGCCCTGGACATGCGGATGCCTCACTCGGGTTCGGGGGTGTCGTCTGTACGTGATGTCTGTTGCAAACGCGGCGCCTGCGTTCGGCGAGAGGTACGGGTAAGCGGTTTCCCGCGTTCAAAGGGAGCGCGAATTTCCCGCTGCCGTCGGCCGATCGACCCCCTGAATTGACGAATCATGCAGACCTCTGCATACTCATGCAGGTGAATGTGTGGTCAAGCGCACTAGCCTGACGACCGCCTCCCCGTTCACGCCACGGGGAGGCGGTGCCACATCCAGACCCTCCCGAGGAGCGCAGCAAGTGAGCAGCAACAGCGGTGACGTCCGGCTCTGGGGCGGCCGTTTCGCCGACGGCCCCGCCGAGGCCCTGGCCAAGCTGTCCGCATCGGTCCACTTCGACTGGCGGCTGGCCCCGTACGACATCGCCGGTTCGCGTGCCCACGCGCGCGTGCTGCACAAGGCGGGGCTGCTCACGCAGGACGAGCTGACCCGGATGATCGCGGGACTGGACCAGCTCGAAGCGGATGTCGCCGACGGCTCCCTCGTGGGCACCATCGCCGACGAGGACGTCCACACCGCCCTGGAGCGCGGCCTGCTGGAGCGCCTCGGCGCCGACCTCGGCGGCAAGCTGCGCGCCGGCCGGTCCAGGAACGACCAGGTGGCCACCCTTTTCCGGATGTACCTCCGGGACCACGCCCGCGTCATCGGCGGCCTGATCGCCGACCTCCAGGACGCGCTGATCGGCCTCGCGCAGGCCCACTCGGACGTGGCCATGCCCGGCCGCACCCACCTCCAGCACGCCCAGCCGGTGCTCTTCGCCCACCACGTCCTGGCCCACGTCCAGTCCCTGTCCCGGGACGCGGAGCGGCTGCGCCAGTGGGACGAGCGCACGGCCGTCTCGCCGTACGGCTCCGGCGCCCTCGCGGGCAGCAGCCTCGGCCTGGACCCGGAGGCGGTGGCGAAGGACCTCGGCTTCGAGCACGGGTCGGCGGCCAACTCGATCGACGGCACGGCTTCGCGTGACTTCGTCGCCGAATTCGCCTTCATCACCGCGATGATCGGCGTGAACCTCTCCCGGATCGCCGAGGAGATCATCATCTGGAACACGAAGGAGTTCTCCTTCGTGACTCTGCACGACGCGTTCTCCACCGGCTCGTCGATCATGCCGCAGAAGAAGAACCCGGACATCGCGGAGCTCGCGCGCGGCAAGTCCGGCCGCCTGATCGGCAACCTGACGGGCCTCATGGCCACGCTCAAGGCCCTGCCCCTCGCCTACAACCGCGACCTCCAGGAGGACAAGGAGCCGGTCTTCGACTCCTGCGACCAGCTGGAGGTCCTGCTCCCCGCCTTCACCGGCATGATGGCCACCCTCACCGTCAACCGCGAGCGCATGGAGGAACTGGCCCCGGCCGGCTTCTCCCTCGCCACCGACATCGCCGAGTGGCTGGTCAAGCAGGGCGTCCCCTTCCGCGTCGCCCACGAGGTCGCCGGCGAGTGCGTCAAGGTCGCCGAGGCCGAGGGCAAGGAACTGGACGACCTGACGGACGAACAGTTCGCGAAGATCAGCGCCCATCTGACGCCGGAGGTGCGGACGGTGCTGAATGTGCCGGGCGCGCTGGCTTCCAGGAACGGCCGGGGGGGTACGGCTCCGAGCGCGGTCGCCGTCCAACTGGCCGAAGTGAAGGCGGACGTGGCGGCCCAGCACGAGTGGGCGGCGGCCAAAGAGAAGCCGTAAAGGGAGCGTCCCCAGGGGCGCGGGGAACTGCGCGACCAGCCGCGACGCACCCGCACCCGCCAGAACACCGTACGAACCGAGCTCCAAGGCGAAGGTCGTCGCGGGTTACGTTGGTCATGAGCCGTACCGGACCGACCGAACGGAGCCCGCGATGCCCTTCGCCCGACTGGCAACAGCAACCACCCCCACCTGCCACATCGGACTCGGCCTCGCCGCCGTCGGCCGTCCCGGCTATATCAACCTCGGCCGGGACCAGGACCTCGGAGACGACCGCAGCGTCGAGACGCTGCGCACCCGTACCCACGAACTCCTCGACGCCGCCTACGCCCAGGGTGTCCGCTACTTCGACGCCGCCCGCTCCTACGGCCGCTCGGAGGAGTTCCTCGCCGAGTGGCTGAAGGCCCGTCCCGCATTCGACGACATCGTCGTGGGCAGCAAATGGGGCTACACGTACACCGCCGAATGGTCCACCGACGCGGAGAAGCACGAGGTCAAGGACCACAGCCTCCAGACCTATGAGCGTCAGCGCGCCGAGTCCGACGCCCTGCTCGGCGCCCGCCTCGACCTCTACCAGATCCACTCGGTGACCCCGGACAGCCCCGCCCTCACCGACAAGGAACTCCACGCGAGGCTCGCCGAAGCCGCGGCCGCCGGCCTCACCATCGGCTTCTCCACCAGCGGCCCGGACCAAGCGGCGGCGATCCGCGCCGCCCTCGCCGTGACCGTCGACGGCGAGCCCCTCTTCCGTACCGTCCAGTCGACGTACAACGCCCTGGAGACCTCGGCCGGCCCCGCCCTCGCCGAGGCCCACGACGCCGGGCTCACCGTGATCGTCAAGGAGGGCATGGCCAACGGGCGGCTCGCGGACCCGTACGCGCCGGACGCGCTGAAAGCCGTGGCCGAGGAGACGGAACTCGGCTGCGACGCCGTAGCCCTGGCGCTGATCCTCCGCCAGGCCTGGGCCGGGGTGGTCCTCTCCGGCGCGGCGACGACCGTCCAGCTCGCGTCCAACCTGCACGCGGCCGTCGTGGATCTCGACGAGAAGCAGCTGGAGCGGTTGGCCGGACTGGTGGAGGAGCCGGGCGCCTACTGGGAGCGGCGCGGGCAGCTGCCCTGGCGCTGATGTAGACCCCGCTGATCGACAGGCCATGAGTCACGCATGCCCATCGTGAGACATCAACGTCTCACATGGGCTATTCTTGTCTCATGGCCGTTGATCGTGACCACGTACTGCGCACCGCCGCAGCCCTGCTGACCCGCAAATCCACCGCGACCATGGACGAGGTCGCCAAGGCGGCCGGGATCAGCCGGGCCACGCTGCACCGGCACTTCGCCGGGCGTGACGCGCTGGTGCGGGCGCTGGAGTCGCTCGGTATCGCGGAGTGCGAGGCCGCGCTGGACGCGGCCCGCCTGGACGAGGGCACGGCGCGTGACGCCGTGCACCGGCTGGTCCGCGAGATCGAGCCCGCCGCCGCACTGCTCGCGTTCCTCTACACGGAGAACCAACTCTTCGAGGGGGAGGAGCAGAACGCGGGCTGGGCGCGTATCGACGACCGGGTCGCCGCACTGTTCCGGCGCGGCCAGCAGAGCGGCGAGTTCCGCATCGACCTGAGCCCGGTCTGGCTCACCGAGGCGCTCTACGGCCTGCTCGGCTCAGGAGCCTGGGCCGTCGCCGAGGGCCGGGTCGCCCGCAACGACTTCACCCACATGATCGTCGAGCTGCTGCTCGGCGGCGCACTACGGAGAGAGGCATCATGACCAGCACCGTGCAGGCGGCGACCACGACCGAGGCGGTGGCCAAGCGCCCGGGCCGCTGGCTCGCGCTGTCCGTCCTCGTGCTCGCCGTGCTGCTGGTGGCCGTCGACGCGACCGTCCTCGGTCTCGCGACCCCCTATATCAGCGAGGACCTGAAGCCCTCCGGCACCCAGCTCCTCTGGATCGGCGACGTCTACTCCTTCGTGATCGCCGGTCTGCTCGTCTCGATGGGCAGCCTCGGCGACCGCATAGGCCGCAAGCGGATCCTGCTCGTCGGTGCCACGGCGTTCGGCGCGATATCCGTCCTCAACGCCTATGCGACGACCCCGGAGCTGATGATCGTCGCCCGGGCGCTGCTCGGTGTCGCGGGCGCGACCCTGATGCCGGCGACCCTCGCCCTGATCCGCAACCTCTTCCACGACCCGCGCGAACGCAGCCTCGCCATCGGCATCTGGGGCGCGACCGCCTCCGCCGGTACCGCCGTCGGCCCGATCGCCGGTGGCTTCCTGCTCGAACACTTCTGGTGGGGCTCGGTCTTCCTGATCAATTTGCCCGTGATGGTCGTCCTCGTCCTCGTCGGCGTCAAGCTGCTGCCCGAGTCACGCAACCCGAGCCCCGGCCCCTGGGACATGACCAGCGTCGCCCTCTCCCTCATCGGCATGATCGGTGTCGTGTACGCCGTCAAGGAAGCGGCCGCACACGGCTTCACCTGGACCACGCTCGCCGCGGGCCTGGCCGGCGCGGCCGCGCTCTACGCCTTCGTACGCCGCCAGCTCACGCTGCCGTCCCCGCTGCTGGACATGCGGCTGTTCCGGCACCGTGGCTTCAGCGGCGCGGTGCTGGCCGACCTGCTGACCATCCTCGGCCTGTCCGGCCTTGTCTTCTTCCTCTCCCAGTTCCTGCAACTCGTGCAGGGCAGGGGCCCGTTGGAGGCGGGCCTGGCCGAACTGCCCGCCGCGATCGGCGCGGTCGTGGCCGGCCTCGTCGCCGGCCGCGTGGCTCGCCGCTACTCGGTACGCGCCGTCGTCTCCGGCGGCCTCGCGGCGATCGGCCTCGCGCTGGCCGCGCTCACGGTCGTCGACCGCACGACGGGCTACCCCCTGCTGGGCGCCTCCCTCCTGGTGGTCGGCGTCGGCGCCGGCTTCTCCTTCACGGTCACGTCCGACGTGATCCTCTCCTCCGTTCCGAAGGAACAGGCGGGCACGGCGTCGGCGGTGTCGGAGACGGCGTACGAGCTGGGCGCGGCCCTGGGAATCGCCGTGCTGGGTTCGATCGTGACGGGTGTCTACCGGGACTTCACCGCCCCGGCGGGCACTCCGGCCGAGGCCCACGAATCACTGGGCGGCGCGGTGGAGGCGGCGGCGGGGATGCCGGCGCAGACGTCCGCGGCGATGCTGGAGGCGGCCCGCAGTTCCTTCGTGGACGGGCTGGCGATCGCGGCAGGCGCAGGCGCGGCGGTCCTGCTGGCGGCGGCGGTGGCAGCGTGGTTCCTCCTGCGCGGCCAACGGCTGGACAACGCCGCCTAGGTACGCCGACCCCGGAAAACGCCCCTTCGGGGCGCTGTTCCAGGGGCGCGCGGAACTGCGCGACCAGCCCCAGCGCGCCGGCACAGGAACGCGATCCGGCGTTCCGACGAGTCCGGTGGCCTGGTTCATGCTGCGGATCCAGCGGTCGGACAGCTGGCTTCAGGGGCGCGGGGATCTGCGCGACCGGCCCCAGTGCACCGGTACCGGAATGTGATCCGGCGTTCCGACGAGTCCGGTGGCCTGGTTCATGCTGCGGATCCAGCGGTC
>CBFGZZ010000356.1:0-9212 GCA_965653385.1 uncultured Streptomyces sp.
AGGTCCGCGTCGTCACCCGGCGCGGCGAGCAGCGTGTCGTCGGCTACTACGCTCTCTCGGCCGGCTCAGTGGAGCATGCCGATGCATTCCTTCCTTCCTGGAACCGTCACCACCGCACGGGCACGGTGCTCAACCCACCGACCAGCAGCCCCTCCACGCGCTGCAACTCGTCGATGGACACGGCGAGTCGAAGGGTGGGCAGCTTGCGAAGCAGGACGTCGAGGGTGACCTGCAGTTCGGTGCGCGCGAGGCTCTGCCCGAGGCACGAGTGCGGTCCGGCGCCGAACGTCAGATGAGGGTTCGGGGACCGGGAGAGCACCATGTCGTCCGCGTGGGTGAAGACCCGCTCGTCCCGGTTCGCGGCGGGCATGCCGCATACGACGGTCGTGCCGCGCGGCAGCACCTCGCCGTCGACCTCCACGTCCTCGGTGAGATAGCGCCGGATGCCGAAGCCGAGATTGGCGTCGAAACGCAGCGCCTCGTCCACCGCGGTGCGCACGAGGCCCGGGTCGGCGAGCAGCCGCTCCCAGCGGGTGCGGTCGGCGAGCAGCATGGCGGCCATCTTGCCGATCATGTTGGCGGTGGTCTCGTGTCCGGCGACCAGGAGCCCCATGGCGGTACCGAGCAGTTCGTCGTCGGTCAGCCCCTGCCCCTCCCCCTCGCTCTCCCTGATCACCATGCTGATCAGGTCCTCGCCGGGCTCGGCACGGGTCGCGGCGATGTGCGCAGACATGTACTCGGCGAACTCCTCATAAGCCGCCCGGGTCTGCTCACCGGTGTAGCGGCTGACGTTGAGGAAGGCGTCGGACCAGTGGGAGAAGCGGTCCCGGTCGGCGGCGGGGACACCCAGGATGTCGCAGATGACGTAGACGGGCAGCGGGAAGCCGAGGCCGGCCTTGAGGTCGGCGGGCTGTCCTTGGCGGACCATGTCGTCGACGAGACCCTCGGCGGTCCGCACCATGCCGGGGCGCAGTGCGGTCATGCGTTTGGCGGTGAAGTACTTGCCCACCTGCCGTCGCCAGCGCAGGTGGGGCTCACCGCGGTCGGGCAGGGTCAGCGTCGTGCTTCCGTCGGCGGCGGGGCCACCGGCTCCTTCGGGGGCGATCCGGGCGGCGCCCTCGTCCTCAGCGGTCGGGCGGGCGAAACGAGGGTCGGACAGCAGGGCTTTGACGTGGTCGTGGCGGGTCAGATAGATCGCCTTGTCGCCGCTGGGGAGTTCAACGGTGCTCACCGGGCACTGTCGGCGCAGTCGCGCCCATTCGGCCGGGGGCTCCAAGGGGTTGTCGCTGGGCAACGGCAGCCGGAGAAGGCCGTTCTCGCGCATCGGGCATCACCTTGCATGGGGGGAGGTGGGTGAGCGCGCGGAAGCGTTCACGGCACGGCACGTTACGCACGTTGTGCATCATGCATCAAGAGTGCATGATGCACATCCCGTGTATGGCGCAATCTCACCGTAGGGTGGGCGCTGTGATCCCAGGGACTCGGCATCCGGAGCCTGGAATGCGGAGACGTGGCCATGCGGCCGGGAAGGAGATCGGCGTGGGCGCCCGAGAGGCCGCGGAACGCATCGAGCGAGAGCTGCTGATCCTCACCCGTCACAAGGAGATGAGGGCACCCAGGGGCCCGCGCGGCGGGGACCCGCTGGACCAGAGCGCCTACGTACTGCTCACCAGGCTCGAGAACCAGGGCCCCATGTCCATCCCGGACTTCGTCGAGGCCTTCGGACTCGCGGCGTCGACCTTCACTCGCCAGACCTCGGCCCTCCTGCGCAACGGCCTGGTGGAACGCACCCTCGACCCGGCAGGTGGGGTCGCCCGCAAGTTCCGCATCACCGAGGCGGGCCTGCGGCTCCTCACCGAACAACGCGAGGGGATCGTCACCGGCCTGTCCACGGTCGTGGCCGACTGGACGCCCGAGCGGCTGGAACGGTTCATCGACGATCTACGACAGTTCAACACGGACATCGAACGCATCACGGGCCGTCCCTGGCCGAGGGACCCGGACGACGCGGGCCCTGTCGGCCACGGGCCTCCCTCCGGGCTGAGCCCGGTACCGACCGAGCACGACTGACCGCGCCCCGCCGCGGGGTCGGACTGTCAGCAGACCGAGCCCGGGCCGGCCGCGGTGGCTCGCAGCAGATCCCTCACCAGCTCGAAATCGATCTTCTCGGGCTTCCGGAAGCGCAAGCAGCCCTTGCCCATGTCCTGTCCGGCCAGCCGTTCCTGGAACGCGTCCCGGACATCGGTGCGCATCAGATAGAACGAGATGTACTGCCGCTGACTCGCGAACGCGATCTCGGCCACCCCGTCACGCCGGTACGTGGGCATGCCGTACGCCATGCCCTCGCTGAAACCCCTCAGCTCGGCACGGCACAGCTCCCTGAGTCTCGTCAGGGCCTGCGTGCGCTCGACCGGCACCTCGGTGAGATAGCCGTCGACGTCCTCTGCCGTGCTGTGCACCATGCGGTGAGGTTAAGCCCGGGGGCTGCACCGATCAATCGGCCGCGGAAACAGCTGATGCGGGCCGAGGCAACCCTCGACCCGCATCAGCTGGATCAATCTGTGTCCGAGGGGGGACTTGAACCCCCACGCCCGATAAAGGGCACTAGCACCTCAAGCTAGCGCGTCTGCCATTCCGCCACCCGGACCAGGTGTCTGCCGCCTTGCCCGGGGTGTTCCCCGCGGCGACGTGGACAACAATACCAAGCTTTCGGAGTGCCTTTCACCTGCGTTTCCTTCCATCGGGCGGTGGTCCGGGACCTCGCGCTCCGATGCACCTATGGTCGCACCATGAGTGACTGGCTGGTTACGCAGAGCCCTCCCGCGGGCCGTCGCCCGCGTCCGCTGTCGCCCTTCAGGGAGCATCTGCGGGACACGTTCTGGTTCGCGCCGACCGCCGCGATGGTGGGTGTCTTCGTGGTCTGGCTAGCGGCGCAGGCGCTCGACACGGCCATCGTGGAGGCGCTGCGGGAGGACGGCGACTACGAGACGCTCGACGAGTTGCTGCGGTTCGCGCAGGACGCGAAGACCGTGGTGAGTGCCGTCGGGTCGGCGATGATGACCTTCATCGGCGTGGTCTTCAGTATCTCGCTGGTGGCCGTGCAGATGGCGAGCGGGCAGTTCACCCCGCGGGTGGTGCGGCTCTTCGTCCGCAGCCGGATCACCAAGGCGACCTTCGCGGTCTTCCTGGCCACCTTCGTGCTGACCCTGCTGGTGCTGACCGCCTTCGACACCGCCGACGACCCCCGGAACGTGACGACGCTCCCCTTGGTGCAGTCGATCCTCACGCTCTGCATGGTCGCGCTGAGCCTGCTGCTCTTCGTCCTGTACGTGAACACCACCCTGCGGCTGATGCGGATCAGCCATGTGATCGCGCGGATCGCCACGGAGTCATTCCGGGCGATCGCTTCGATGCCCCCGCCCACGGGCGGACCGGACACACCTGAACTCGGTTCCCCGACGGCCTGGGTACCGCATGAGGGCCGGGCGGGGGTGCTGCGGGACGTGCACATCGCGCGGCTGGTGCGGGTGGCCCGCAGGCACGGTGTCGTCCTGCGACTCATCCCGCGGATCGGGGACTTCGTGGTACCCGGCACGCCCCTGCTGGCGGTCCACGGCGGGGCGGCCCCACCGCTCGGCGCACTGCGCTACACCACTTCCGTCGCGGTGGAACGGACCTACCACCAGGATCTCGGTTTCGGACTGCGCCAGTTGTGCGACATCGCGCTGCGTGCCCTGTCGCCCGCGATCAACGATCCGACGACGGCCGTGCAGGCGCTGGACCGCATCGTGCAGTTCCTGGCGGCACTGACCCGGAAACCGCTGGACGTCGCACTGCACCGTGACCGGGAGGGAGCCGTGCGGCTGGTGCAGCCCGTGCCGGGGTGGACCGAGCTGGTGGATCTCGGGTTCACCGAGGTGCGCGGATGTTCCCTCGGGAGCCCGCAAGTGTCCCGTCGCATGCTGGCCGGTCTCGACGACCTGCTGCTGCTCGCACATCCGGATCGGCGCGAGCCGCTGTTGCGGCACCGCGAGCTGCTCCGCCAGGCGGTCGACGAGAGCGCCTCGAACGCGACGGACCGCGCGTTCGCGCTGCGCCCCGACCGGCAGGGCATCGGCTGACCGGTTCGCCGGCCGGCCGATGCCCCGGCGCCTCTTCGCTCACGGAAGAAGCTGGTACTCCGGGAAGTTCCCGGGCAGCCGCTCGCCCGCCGGCCCCTGCGTCACCGCACGCACCAGCAGCTCGCCGCCGACGAACGCCCCACGCCAGGACGCGCCGAAGCCGCCGAACAACTCGTCCCTGTCCCCACGGGAGCGCGGCTTGCCGTGACCCACCTTGAACGCACGGATCTGCGGCGCCAGGCGGTCGTACGTCGCCCGGTCGTCGGTGGACAGGGTGGCGACGAGCGCGCCGTTGGACGCGTTCATCGCCGCCAGCAGTTCCGCCTCCGTGTCGACCAGGACGATCGTGTCGACCGGGCCGAAAGGCTCCGCGTGGTGGAGCGGAGAGGACGGCGGCGGGTTGAGCAGCGTGACCGGTTGTACGTACGCCGACGTGTCCTGGCCGGGCAGGAAACGGGCCTGCGACAGCCGACCCCGGTGCAGCGGGACGGCGCCCCGGTCGACGGCCTCGGCGACCTGATCCTGGAGTTCCTTCGCCTTGGCCGCGTTGATCACCGGCCCGAAGTCCAGCTGCGGGTAGGGGTCGTCCCGCCTCTCGACCGCCAGTGGGTGGCCGACCCTCAGCCTGCGCACCGCCGGGAGGTACGCGGCCAGGAACTCGTCGAACAGCTCACGCTGGACGACGAAGCGCGGGTACGCCGTGCAGCGCTGTTTGCCGTAGTCGAAGAGCTTGGGCACGACCGCCGTGAGCGCGTCCCAGTCCGTGTAGTTCCAGATGCCCCAGGTGTTGAGTCCCTCCTGTTCGAGTACATGTCGTTTGCCGAGGTCGGCGACGGCCGTGGCCACCGCGGCGCCGGTGTCGCGGCCGCCGACGAAGGAGACGCAGCCGATCTCGGGCGCCCGCACCAGGGCCTCCGACAGCTCGCCTCCGCTGCCGCTGACGAGGGTGACGGGTATCCCCTCGCGGGCGGCCAGCGCACAGGCCAGGGTCAGGCAGGCGACACCACCGTCGGTCGGGGTCTTGGCGATGACCGCGTTGCCTGCCAATGCTTGTACCAACACTGCGTGAACGAGCACGCTCATCGGGTAGTTCCAGCTCGCGACGTTGGAAACCGGGCCGTCCAGCGGAGCACGGCCCGCGACCATCGGTTCGATGTTGTCGACGTACCAGCGCACGCCGTCGACGGCCCGGTCGACGTCCGCCTGGGCGAGCCGCCAGGGCTTGCCGATCTCCCAGACGAGGAGCAGGGCGAGCAGGTCGCGGTGCTGGGTCAGGGCGTCGAGGGTGGCCGCGACCCGGGCGCGGCGCTCGTCCAGGGGGATGTGCCGCCAGGCGCGGTGCTGGTCGAGCGAGGCGCGGACGGCCTGGTGGGCGGTGGCCCGGTCCAGGCGTGGCGGGCCGGCGATCGGGCTGCCGTCGACGGGGCTGGTGGCGGGCAGCGGTCGGCCGTCCGCCTGCCAGCTGGCGTTCCAGAGGTTGAGGACCCGGTCGTCGCGGAAGGCCTCGGGGGCGGCGGTGAGGCAGCGCTGCCAGGCGTCGGCCCAGGAGGTGCCTGATTTGAGGGTGAGGGTGGTTGCCATCGGTTCTCCGCTCACGGTGCACAGTCGGGGGCGGTCGTTCATGGCTGCGGCGGGCGCCGGCGAGGGACGTGAACTGCCGCAAGTGGCCTCGTGTCGCGTACGAGTGACTACGAGTCACCTATGAGTGACGTCACGCGTCGACGCCGAGACGGTCCAGCACGAGGCGGGCGGTCTCGGTGGGCGTCCGTCCGACCCGTACGCCCACCGCCTCCAGGGCTTCCTTCTTCGCGGCCGCCGTGCCGGACGAACCGGACACGATCGCGCCCGCGTGCCCCATCGTCTTGCCCTCGGGCGCGGTGAACCCGGCGATGTAGCCGACGACCGGCTTGGTGACGTGGTCCCGGATGTACGCGGCCGCGCGTTCCTCGGCGTCGCCGCCGATCTCCCCGATGAGGACGATCAGCTCGGTGTCCGGGTCGTCCTGGAAGGCGGCCAGGCAGTCGATGTGGGTCGTGCCGACGACCGGGTCGCCGCCGATGCCGACGCACGTCGAGAAGCCGATGTCGCGGAGTTCGTACATCAGTTGGTAGGTGAGCGTGCCGGACTTGGAGACCAGGCCGATACGGCCGGACTTGGTGATGTCGGCCGGGATGATGCCGGCGTTGGACTGGCCGGGGGTGATCAGGCCGGGGCAGTTGGGGCCGATGACGCGGGTGCCCTTGGATTTCGCGTACGAGGTGAAGGCGACGGAGTCGTGGACCGGGATGCCCTCCGTGATCACGACGGCGAGTCCGATGCCGGCGTCGGCGGCCTCCACGACGGCCGCCTTGGCGAAGGCGGGCGGCACGAAGACCACGGTCACGTCGGCGCCGGTCGCGCGGATGCCGTCGGCGACCGAGCCGAAGACTGCGACGGCACGGTCGTCGAAGTCGACGGTGCGGCCGGCCTTGCGCGGGTTGACGCCGCCGACGACGTTCGTGCCGGCGGCGAGCATGCGCCGGGTGTGCTTCATGCCCTCGCCGCCGGTCATGCCCTGGACGAGGACCTTGCTCTCCTTGGTGATGTAGATCGCCATGTCGTCATGTCTCCTCAGGCTGCGGCGGCGAGGTGGGCGGCCCGCTGCGCGGCGCCGTCCATGGTGGTGACCTGCTGGACCAGCGGATGCGCGCGGTCGTCGAGGATGACTCGGCCGCGCGCGGCGTTGTTGCCGTCGAGACGTACGACGAGCGGCTTGGTCAGCTGGATGCTGTCCAGGGCCCGCACGATGCCGTCGGCGACGGCGTCGCATGCGGTGATCCCGCCGAAGACGTTGACGAAGACGGACCTCACCGCGGGGTCGGAGAGGATGACGGAGAGCCCGTCGGCCATGATCTGGGCCGATGCGCCGCCACCGATGTCGAGGAAGTTGGCGGGGCGGGCGCCGCAGCCCGCGACCACGTCGAGGGTCGACATGACGAGCCCGGCGCCGTTGCCGATGATGCCGACCTCGCCGTCGAGCTTGACGTAGTTGAGGCCCTTTGCGGCGGCCGTAGCCTCCAGCGCGTCGTCGTGCTCCACGGCGTCGGCGCCCCAACGCGCTTGCCGGAAGCGGGCGTTGTCGTCGAGGGTGACCTTGCCGTCGAGGGCGAGGATCTGTCCCTGCGCGGTGCGCACGAGCGGGTTCACCTCGACGAGGAGGGCGTCCTCGCGGACCAGCACCTCCCAGAGCCGTACGAGGACGTCGACGGTCTGCGGCGGCAGTCCGGCCGCTTCGGCGATCTCACCCGCCTTCGCGGAGGTGACGCCCTCTGCCGGGTCGATCGGGATGCGGGCCACGGCCGCGGGCCGGGTGGCCGCGACCTCCTCGATCTCCATGCCTCCTTCGGCCGAGGCGATGGCGAGGAAGCCGCCCGCCGCGCGGTCGAGTACGTAGGACACGTAGAACTCGGTCTCGATGTCCACGGGTTGGGCCAGCATCACCTTGCCGACGGTGTGGCCCTTGATGTCCATGCCGAGGATCTGGCGTGCCGTGATCTCGGCGGCCGCGGGGTCCGCGGCGAGTTTCACACCGCCCGCCTTGCCGCGGCCACCGGTCTTCACCTGCGCCTTGACCACGACCCGGCCGCCGAGCCGACGTGCGATCCCGCGGGCTTCCTTGGGTGAGTCCGTCACCTCTGCCCGCGGCACCAAGATGCCGTGTTCCTCGAAGAGTTCCCTTGCCTGGTGTTCGTACAGGTCCATTCCGGCTCCTGACTCAAAAGTGCCGCACGCCCCCTGGACACCACCCACCGGATGCGGGATAACAAGGTTCATACAGTATTCGTCGACTGTATGCAATGTACCGCGAGAGCCGTTCCAACCCCCTACGAAGGGACAGGACTTCGCCATGCCCGACGACACCCAGGACGTCATTTCCGGTGGTCATCTCGTTGCCAAGGCGCTGAAGGCCGAGGGGGTCGACCGCATCTACACCTTGTGCGGCGGCCACATCATCGACATCTACGACGGCTGCGTCGACGAGGGCATCGAGGTCGTCGACGTCCGTCACGAGCAGGTCGCCGCCCATGCCGCCGACGGTTACGCCCGCATCACCGGCAAGCCCGGCTGCGCGGTCGTCACCGCGGGCCCCGGCACCACCGACGCCGTCACCGGTGTCGCCAACGCCTTCCGCGCCGAGTCACCGATGCTGCTCATCGGCGGCCAGGGGGCCCTCACCCAGCACAAGATGGGCTCACTCCAGGACCTCCCGCACGTCGACATGATGACGCCGATCACCAAGTTCGCGGCGGCCGTGCCGGACACGGCGCGCGCGGCGGACATGGTGTCGATGGCGTTCCGCGAGTGCTACCACGGTGCGCCCGGGCCCTCCTTCCTGGAGATCCCGCGCGACGTCCTCGACGCCAAGGTCCCGGCGGCCAAGGCACGCGTGCCGAAGCAGGGCGCCTACCGTGCCTCCACCCGCTCGGCCGGCGACCCGGAGGCCATCGAGAAGCTGGCCGACCTGCTGGTCCACGCCGAGAAGCCGGCCATCCTGCTCGGCAGCCAGGTCTGGACGACGCGAGGCACCGAGGCGGCCATCGAACTCGTCCGCACCCTCAACATCCCGGCCTACATGAACGGCGCCGGCCGCGGCACCCTCCCGCCCGGCGACCCGCACCACTTCCAGCTGTCGCGCCGGTACGCCTTCTCCAACGCCGACGTCATCGTCATCGTCGGCACACCCTTCGACTTCCGCATGGGCTACGGCAAGCGGCTCTCCCCGGACGCGACCGTCGTGCAGATCGACCTCGACTACCGCACCGTCGGCAAGAACCGCGACATCGACCTCGGGATCGTGGGCGACGCCGGGCTCGTGCTGAAGTCGGTGACCGAGGCGGCCTCCGGACGCGTCAATGGAGGCGCGTCGAAGCGCAAGGAATGGCTCGACGAGCTGCGCGCCGCCGAGCAGACCGCCCTGGAGAAGCGGCTGCCCAGCCTGAAGTCGGACGCCTCGCCGATCCACCCGTACCGGCTGGTCAGCGAGATCAACGACTTCCTCACCGAGGACTCGATCTACATCGGCGACGGCGGCGACATCGTCACCTTCTCCGG
>CBFGZZ010000357.1:0-9116 GCA_965653385.1 uncultured Streptomyces sp.
GAGCACCAACGAGTGCTGTCCGGCCAGCAACGTCACCACCAGCGTCCGCACCACGTCAGCCCGCTCGTAGAAGCGGTCCGACAGCTCGCCGCTGATCGCCCGCAACCGCTTGGCCGTGCCCTGCGCGTCCTGTGCGCACACGTTCAACTCCCCACCTGCAACGCCTGTTTGGCCGACGAGACGGCCCTGCTCCCCGAACCTACGACGAACCGCAGACGCAAGTGGCCTTGAGCTCCCACCCGGAGGCCGTCGATGCGGCCCACGCCGCCTTCATGGCCCACCAGGCCACCGCCAAGTGGTTTCTGCTTGCACCTGCAAGGTCATCCGTCGGCTTCCGCCAAGTCGTCAGCCGGGACGGCTCCCACAAGCCCGAGGGTGCCGCCGAACGGCACAAGCCGAGGCCGTGCCCTCATCCGTGGCGAGTCTGCCGTCTGGACGGGTGATCGGGGGACGACGTTCGCCTGTTTTGTAGCAGGCCAGGGCGGCGACGGAGAGTTGGCGCGAGGTGCGGCAACGGAACTGTGCAAAGACGCGGGCCTGTTGGGACGGCCTGTTGGGGCTGTTTCCGTCGCCTGCATGACCGAGGCCGACGAGACGTACGACCCGACCCGGCACCCCGGCCTGCTCGCGTGGCTCGCCGAACGCGAGGGCTCTCACGCCGCCGGTCCTCGAATGCCGGGTGGTTGCCGGTGGGGCTTGCCCTGTCACTCCACCAACCTGTGGCTCAGCTACTCACAAGACGATCACCGTGCGGTCGTGCCGCTGATCATCTCCGTGCCGGGCATGACTGGTGGCCGTCGGCCGCCGCCGCACGGCCCTGCTCCCGAGCAACCTGCCGCTTACCCGCATTCGCTGGGGCGCCAGGTGCACCGCAGGGTCCCCTCGGTCTCCGCCGCGCTGGAGTCGGCGTCACTGCCGACCGTGGCCTGGAGGTCGTTCACCTTCTTGGAGTCGGTGCTCTCACCCCGTGCCGCGGTCCAGATGACGACGATCCGGGAGGTGTCGTTCTTGAGGAACAGGGTCCGATCCGCCTCGACCTCGTCGATGACCGCCTGCTGCCAGCTGTTCGCGATGTGCCGTGCGGGGTCGGCCGCGTAGGACGGGGGGCTGCCGGCCGTGTCCTTGAGGCGCCGCAGGACGTCCGAGCGCCATTGCCCGGCCTGGGACTTCGGGATGTCGTCAGCGATGCCGTCGAAGTGGCCGAGGCCGGCGGCGCAGTTGCGGGCCGGCCCGGTATAGCGGGGGCCGGTGGCCCGGGCGGGGACCTCGGCGAGGCGTGCGGCGCACTGACGGACCTGGGCGGCGCGCAGATCGCCGTACGCGGCGGGGTCCTGGGACACCGCGCGCAGCACCTTCACGAGATCGTCGATGCGGGCCGGCATCCTCACGGTCGCGCCGTCGCGCCACGGAGCATCGTCCTCCCGACGGGTGTACTCGCCGTTGACGCCGTTGAGTATCTCCTGGGTGTCCTGGACGTAGTCCACCAGCGCCGCCGCGAGCGGGGCGCGCAGGTCCGCGGCGACGACGGGCTCCTGGCGTCGTTCGATGTCCTGGGCGACCACGGTGAGGGCGGTCTGCATGACTCGGGCTTCAGCGAGCGTGTGCTGTCCGGGAGTTGCGCCTGTCGTGGCACCCCGTATCGCCGTGCCGAGGGCGCGGCAGTCCATGTCCTCCCGGTACGCATCGCCGAGGGCACGTCGCAGGGCCGTGTCGGACGACAGGCTGTCGCAGTCAGGCTTGTCCTCCCGCGTGACGACGGTGTAGCCGACCGCTCCACCGCCGAGCAGGACGATCGCGGCCGCTGCCGCAGCGAGGAGAAGTGTGCGGCGAGGGCGTGCCGTCCGGGGTGCAGTGGTGTTGTTCATCGGCCGATCGCGTCGTTGGCCAGCTTCTCGCCGGTGGTGTGGTCATTGCGCATGTCGAATTGCAGGTCGTTGACGGACGGGTCGTCCATACCCGGCATGCCTGGCCCGTTGGCCCACTCGTCGACGAGGAACTGCATCGACGCCCAGACCACCGCGGGCGGAGCCGGCAGCAGCCGCGGTCAGGCCGCGTACGGCGCGATGGCCAGCAGTTGGCCCATGGCCGCGAGCACGGACGGCTCGACCCGGTAGTACACCCACGTTCCGCGCCGCTCCGAGGTCAGGAGCCCGGCGTCCTTGAGCTTCTTCAGGTGATGGGAGACGGTCGGCTGGGAGACGCCGACGTCGGAGATGTCGCATACGCACGCCTCGCCGCCCTCGTGCGAGGCGACCGCGGAGAACAGCCGCAGCCGCACCGGGTCGCCGAGCGCCTTGAACATGCGCGCGGCCGTCTCGGCCTCCTCCGCGGTGAACGGTCGCTCGGTCAGCGGCGGGCAGCACGGCGCCACGGTCTCGGACACCTCGGGTTCCAGCAGCGGCAGCACCCTCGCATTCGACATGCATCTATGTTGACATGCACCGAACCAGCAGGGCCACTGCCACATTCCCGTATTTGGACTCACCCCGACCCCGCCGTTAATTCGGCGAATGTCTATGTTGACGCTTGTCGATACAGGTGTCATCCTGGGTTCCACAGAACATCGACAGACGTCGAAACAAAGGGGAACACCGTGGCTGTGTCCACCAACAGCGTGCCCACCACCGGCCAGCTGCCCGTCGTGGTCGTGGGAGCCGGTCCCATCGGCCTGGCCGCAGCCGCCCACCTCGTCGAGCGCGGCCTCGAACCGCTGGTGCTGGAGGCCGGCCCCTCCGCCGGGACCGCCGTACGCGACTGGGCGCACGTCCGGCTGTTCTCCCCCTGGGCCGAGGTCACCGACCCCGCCGCCGAGAAGCTCCTCGCCCCCACCGGCTGGGTCCGCCCCGACGGCGCCACCTGTCCGACCGGCGGCGACTGGGCGGAGCACTACCTCCAGCCGCTCGCCGACGTCCTCGGCGACAAGGTCCGCTACGGCACCACGGTGACCGGCGTCGCCCGGGCCGGCCGCGACCGCATCGTCGACGCCGACCGCGACGAGCAGCCCTTCACCGTGCACGTCGAGACGGCCGACGGCCACGAGGAGCGCCTCACCGCCCGCGCCGTCATCGACGCCTCCGGCACCTGGAGCGCTCCCGGCCCGATGGGCGCCGACGGTCTGGCGGCCATCGGCGAGAAGACGGCGGCCGGCCGCATCTCCTACCGCGTCCCCGACCTGAAGGACCCTGCCGTCCGCGCCCGGTACGCGGGCAGGCGCACCGCTGTCATCGGTTCCGGCGCCTCCGCCTTCACCGCGCTCGCCCACCTGGCAGACCTGGCCAAGGACGAGCCGGGCACCCACGCGGTGTGGATCCTGCGCCGGGGCATCGGCACCAACACCTACGGCGGCGGCGAAGCCGACCAGCTCCCCGCCCGCGGCGCCCTCGGCCTGCGCGCCAAGGAAGCCGTCGAGGCCGGCCACGCCGGCGCGGTCACCGGCTTCCGCACCGAGGCCGTGGAACGCGCCGGCGACCAGCTCGTCCTCGTCGCCGAGGACGGCCGCCGCCTCGACCCCGTCGACGGGGTCATCGTCCTGACCGGCTTCCGCCCCGACCTGTCCTTCCTCTCCGAGATCCGCCTGGGCCTCGACGAACGCCTCCAGGCCCCGACCGCCCTCGCCCCGCTCATCGACCCCAACGTCCACTCCTGCGGCACGGTCTACCCGCACGGGGTGGGTGAGCTCTCCCACCCCGAGCAAGGCGTCTACCTGGTCGGCATGAAGTCCTACGGCCGCGCCCCGACCTTCCTCGCCATGACCGGCTACGAGCAGGTCCGCTCCATCACCGCCGCACTCGCCGGCGACCGGGAAGCCGCCGAGCGCGTCGAGCTGACCCTGCCGGAGACCGGCGTATGCGGTGGAGCGGGCCTGTACGACGACCCCGATGCCGCCCAGAGCGGCGAAGGCGGAGGCTGCTGCGCGGCCCCGGCCACCCTGCAGATCGGCGCCGGCGCCCCGACCACGGCAGCCGGCGGCTGCTGAACCCGCATCCTCACCAAGGAGGTTCGCCATGTCCCGCGTACAACTTGCCCTCCGCGTCCCGGATCTCGACGCCTCGGTCGCCTTCTACAGCAAGCTGTTCGGCACCGAGCCCGCCAAACTCCGGGACGGTTACGCCAACTTCGCCATCGCCGAGCCTCCGCTCAAGCTCGTTCTGATCGAGGGCACCGCGGACGAGGCGACCCGCCTTGACCACCTCGGCGTCGAGGTCGAGGCGACGGAAGCGGTCCACGCGGCCACCGCCCGCCTGAGCGAGGCGGGCCTGGCCACGACCGAGGAGAACGACACCACCTGCTGCTACGCCCTCCAGGACAAGGTCTGGGTCCACGGCCCCGGCCAGGAACCCTGGGAGGTCTACGTCGTCAAGGCCGACGCAGACACCCTCGCCAAGCAGCAGGACAGCACCTGCTGTACCACCCCGGCCGAGTCCACCGTCGAGGAACCGGCCGCCGCGGGCGGCTGCTGCTGACCCCGCCGATGACCGACCTCTCCACGCCCTCGGGGCCGCGACCGGAACGGGGGACCGGCCTGCCGAGACCGGTGTGGCCGCCGTCATCGCGGACGGCCTGGACCGTCAGGGCGTCAGGCCGCGGCAGGCCATGGCCCACAGGCGCAGGTACTGAGCCAGGGAGACGTGGGCACCCTGCTGATCACGGAGGTCGTCGGGGGGAGCCGGGTGGGCTCGGGTGTGGAGAGCGACGGCGCGGATGAACAGGACGGCCAGTGCGCAGACATCCTCCGGGCGGGTGCCTGCCGGCAGTTCACCGGCCCGGGAGGCCTCCTCGGCGAGTTGCCGCACCTGCGGATGCCAGGCGCTGGACCAGCGCTTCAGGCCGGCCGAGTGGTCCAGTTCCAGGCGGGCGGCCGCGCGCACCGCCGCGTTCGTGTGGAGGGTGCGCGTGATACCCGTGACCACCTGCGAGAGACGGGCCAGCGGCGTGGGCGCGGCCGACAGCGCGTCGCCGACCGACGCCCGGACCGCCGCCAGTGCGCTGTCCACCACTGCGTCGGCGAGATCGGCCTTGGAGCGGAAGTGAAAGGTCAGCGCGCCGTTCGACAGCCCGGCAGCGCGCGAGACCCGCCCCAGCGAGACGCCCGCGTAACCGTCGCGCGCGAACTCCACGGCAGCCGCCTCGACGAGGGCGGCACGCGTCACCGTCGCCCGGTCCTGCTTGGTCACGTATCGGTTCTCTCTCGTTCTTCCTCCCGGCTTGCGGGGACCTGACGGGCCGCCAGATCCCCGGTCGCACCGGCGCCTTCAGTCGCTCGCCGCCACGGCGAGCCGGAGGTGCGGCTGTGCCTGGGCATCAAGCCCGAGCCGCTGGAGCGTGCGCCCGTACAGCATGCGGACGTAGAAATCGTCCGGGCGCTGCTCCACGAGCGGTTCCAGTACGGTCCGGGCCCGATTGAGCTGGGCGGACCCGTAGTAGGCGCGGGCCGCGAGGATCCGCACGGCGGGGTCCTCGGCGAAGTCCGCCAGCAGTGGACGCAGCAGGGTGAGCGCGCCGAGCGGGTCCCGCTCCTCCATCAGCGACTCCGCCCAGCGCATGCGGTTCACCTCGGCCGGTACGTCGGGCTGCCGGCGGATCCCGGCCAGGAAGTCCCCGATCGCCTCGGACGTCTGCGCGCCGGCCAGCGCCTGGCTGCCCACGACGAAGGAGGGTGATGTGCGGACCTTGCGCGCCTTGCCCTGCAGCAGCAGCTCGCGGGTGAGCAGTTCACCGGCATCGGTCTCCAGCAGCCCCGGCCCCTCAGCGAATCCCGCCCGAAGGGCGACGTCACGCAGCACTGCCCGGTCGCCGATGTCCCGCCCCTCGATGAAGTAGGCGTGCATCAGGCCTTCGGCCAGCGCGTCCTGCACTGCGGAGCCGGCGCGTTCGTGAGCCAGCGCGAGGAGCCGGTGGGCGTCGTGGCTGCTGACGCGCCAGCTCGCACCCCGCCAGGGGCCAAGCCCTTCCGCCGCCGCGATCTCCGAGATCCGCACCCGGTTCTCGGCCGGCGTGAGGCCGGGCGCGCAGGCGCGCAGTGCCTCGTCCATGAGCGGGTCGCGCATGGCCTCGTCCATGGGAAGGGCCGTGACGGGGGCGCTCGGGTCGATACGGAACGGCCGCCAGACCACCTCGACATCGTCGCGGTCCGCGATCGCCCGCTCCAGGCGGCGCTTACCGATGTACGCCCACGCGCAGACGACGTCTGCCCAGATCTCGATTCGCATAATCCCAGAGTAGGCAACGACAGTAGTTTATGCAACACGTGTCTATTAGTGCCTCCGTGGAGAGGCCACGCCCGGCAACGCTCACCCTCGTGGAGCGCCGCGGTCCGCCCAAGACCCGTACGGGCTGGCCGATCGAGCAGGGCCGGGGCCGCGTTTCGGCTACCTGCGATGGGCATTGCCCGCTCGCGTGCCCGGCCTGGAAAGTGATGGTGCGCCCGGTCGGAGCGAGGGATCGGCCGCACCGCCATCCCGATCGGCCGCCGGGCCGCCGCGGCCCCGCCTGCCCTGCTCCTGCCGACGGCCCATGCCCCGTCCGGCCCACTCGGCCGGCCGTCCGGCCGGCCCGCCCGAACCCTTCCGTCACGCTTCAGGGAGACACGTATGACCACCGCCCCCGCCGCCGTAGGCTTCGGCGCGTTCATCTCGCCGCTGCATCCGCCGGGTGAGGCCCCCGACCTGCAGATGTGGCGCAATCTCGACCTGATCTCCTGGCTCGACGACCTCGGCCTCGACGAGGTCTGGGTCGGGGAGCACCACTCCGGAGGGTGGGGCACCATCAGTTCGCCGGAGGTCTTCCTCGCCGCGGCGGCCGAACGCACCCGTCGCATACGCCTGGGGACCGGCGTGGTGAGCCTGCCGTACCACCACCCGTTCCACGCCGCGTCCCGCATCGTGCAGCTCGACCACATGACCCGTGGCCGGGTCATGTTCGGTGTCGGTTCCGGGTCGTCACCCGCGGACGCCCACATGCTCGGCGTCGAGGCGGTCGACACCCGCCGTATGACCGGGGAGGCGCTGGAGGTCATACGCCCCCTGCTGGCCGGGGAGACGGTGACCCGCTCCACCGACTGGTTCACCCTGCGTGACGCACGGCTGCACCTGATGCCGTACTCGCCGGATCTGGAGGTGGCCATATCCAGCGCCTCGTCGCCGGTCAGCATGCGGCTCGCCGGACGTTACGGGCTCAGCCCCCTGTCATTCGGCGCACCGGTCCCGGGTGCGCCCCCGATCGACCTCGCGGCCCAGTGGGCGCACGCCGAGACGGCCGCGGCGGAGGCGGGCAGCGCCATGCGCCGCGGCGACTGGCGGATCGTGCTTCCGGTGCACGTGGCCGAGACGACCAAGCAGGCGTACGCCGACGTCCGCGAGGGCTTCCGGCGCTTCGCCCACGGGTACTTCCGGGACACCCTCGGGCTGCCGGTCGAATTCCCCGGAGTCCCCGCCGGCGAGGAGGTCGCGGCGATGGCCGAGTCCGGCGCCGCCATCGTCGGATCGGTCGACGACTGCATCGAGGCCGTGGAGCGGCTGGTGGAGCGGACCGGCGGCTTCGGCAGGCTGCTCGTCGCGGTGAACGACTGGGCCCCGCGCGAGCAGACCCGGCACAGCTTCGAACTCCTCGCGCGCTACGTGGCACCGCACTTCGACGGGCGACTGGACGGTCCGCGGCAGTCCGGCCGATGGGTTCAGGAGAACCGTTCCGCCTTCATGGGCAAGGCCGTCGCCGCTTTCCAGCAGGCGACGTCCGGATCCGGGGCCTGACCATGAGTGCGACAAGTACGGCATCCCCGGTCCCGTCCCGTCCGGCGCGCGGCCCGGCACCGGCCGCCACCACCACGGGGGCCGAGGCGCCGACGGGCACCACGACCGGCGCGGGCGGCGCCTCCAGACTCGACTCGCTGACGGGGCTGCGGTGGTGGGCGGCACTGCTGGTGTTCGGGGAGCACGCCGGGAAGCTCATGCTGAGCACCCCCGCGGGCTCCACCGACCTCTCCCCGCTGGACACCGCCCTGCATGCGGTGTTCGGAACCGGATTCGTGGGTGTGAGCTGCTTCTTCATCCTCAGCGGATTCGTCCTCGCGTGGTCCCGCAAGCCGAACGACACCGCCCGGAGGTTCTGGCAGCGACGCTTCGCCAAGATCTATCCCGTCTTCTTCGTCACCACCGTGCTGGCGATCGTGTGGATCGCGACCACCACGGACGCGCTCCCCGGCTGGCAGCTGGTTCTGACCCACCTGTTCCTGGTCCAGTCCTGGGTGCCGGACCAGTCCGTGTCCTACGGCCTCAACCCGGTTGCCTGGTCGCTGAGTTGCGAGGCGTTCTTCTACTTCGCGTTCCCGGCCCTGTACGCCGCCATGGCATCGGCCCGGGCGCTCACCCTGCGCTGGGTGGCCGGACTGTGCGCGGTGGCCGCGTTCGTGGTGCCGTACCTGGCGTCCAGCGCCTTCACGCTCAAGCACCCCGGCGGTTCCGAGAGCATTCCGACGGAGTCCATCGGCGGACCGTTCATGTACTGGTTCGTCTACGTCTTCCCGCTCATGCGGCTCGCCGAGTTCGTCTGCGGCATCGCGCTCGCCTGCCTGGTGCGCCGCGGACTGTGGCGGGGGCCGGGCGTTCCCGTGGCGCTCGTGCTGGCCGTCGGCTCCATCTGGCTGGGCACGTACGCACCCGAACCGCTGCAGCGCGTGGCGGTGACGTTCGTACCCTTCGCACTGCTGATCGCGGCCCTGGCCCAGGCGGACGTCACGGGCCGGTGGACGCCCCTGCGCAGCCGCACGATGGTGTTCCTCGGGGAGATCTCGTTCGCGCTGTACATGGTGCAGCTGGTGTTCCTGATGTGGACCGGCGTCCATCTGCGCGGCTGGCTGCACGAGTTGGGGCTGCTGGCCTCACCTGAGGCGGCGGCACCCATGTGGCTGGGAGTGGTGGTCTTCCTGCTCTATCTCGCGGTGTGCTCCGTCCTCGCCTGGGCGCTGTACCGGGGCGTCGAGCGTCCCATGATGCGGGTCCTGCGCCCGCGTAGCGCGGGCCCTGCCGCTCCGAGCTGAGCCCGTCGGCCGCCGTACGCGTACATCCCGGCCCGCAAAGCCGCACCGCCCCGCCGACTCATCACGTGTCGGCGGGGCGGTG
>CBFGZZ010000358.1:0-9111 GCA_965653385.1 uncultured Streptomyces sp.
GGCCTCCACGAGGATGGTGCGCCGCGGGTTGGCGGTCTGGGTGGGGAGGTCGACGGAGTGCTCCTGCTCCGGGGTCTGCAGGGCGTCGGCGTCCTCGAGGTGCGCCAGCGTCGTGCGCCGCGGGTTGGCTATGTTGTGGAACATCATCGTCGTCTTCACGGTTGTACGTGACCCTGTCGTGTCGGGGCGCCGGTGGAGCCTGGTCTCGCGCGGGCGCGGGGTTGTCAAAGTCTTACATCATGTAAAGCGCCAGGCTAAACACGCGATTCCCCTCCGAGGTCGCGGGGACCCTTGATGTGCGTGTGAGTTTGCTCACGAACCTGCAAACAAAAGGGTCAATTCGGGCTCGCAACTCACCCCCACGAAACGGACATTCGCCACCTGAACCCATCATTCCGCTCCCGATCATGGCGACTGGGACACCTGCCGCACCCGGGCGGCTCGCGGGCATAAGTCCGTTATGGCCTGGATCAGTTTCTACGGCAGGTAATCTCGCCCTCACGTGGTGTCACGTATGTCACGGCTCGACCTACGGGCCTTGTTGGAGATCCTGCACTGTGCTGGAATTCCACGGACCGCCGCAGGATCGAGCCGGCGCACAGGGGGCGCACCGAGCGCCTGGTGGCGGCGAGATAGGGGGAACCAGCGCCGGTCACTCACGACCACCGGGGAGCGTGTTCAGGACGCTCCCCATGACGCCGACACCGTGCCCGTCCGTTCATGCGGAGGGGCGCCTGGTCCAGAGGTTGCGACGCTAGTGCAGGGACGTTTCAAGAGGGATGGCAGCGCTTCGGCGGAGCCGGAGCACGGCGGGACCGACCGAGGTCCCTCGACCCAGCACGCCCAGAACCAGGGAGGACCGGCCCTGTCCGCCGACGGTGGTGAGCGCTCCGGGCACCCGGCCGTGTCGGCGTCCGCGGGGGCGTCGAGCCCTTCCACGCCGGCCCCGAAGAAGGCCCCCAAGGGCACCGGTGGGCCGGGCACGCGAATAGCCCTGCGCAACTGGCGTATCTCCACGCGTCTGGTGGCGCTGCTGACGCTTCCGGTGGTCGCGGCCACCTCGCTGGGTGCCCTGCGCATCAGCGACAACATGGACGACATCCAGCAGCTCGACAACATGAAGCTGCTGACGGACATGACCAAGCGGGCCACCGAGCTCGCGGCCGCGCTCCAGGAGGAGCGCGACCAGTCCGCCGGTCCGCTGGCGCACGGTGCCAAGGCGACCGACTACACGGTCAAGGGCTACCGGGACAAGACCAACCGGGCCCGCGACAGCTTCATCGAGGCGTCCGAGGAGATCGACGACTCCAGCAAGGACGGCAACCTCAAGGGCGTCCGCGAGAACCTCGTCCAGCTCGTCGGCGACCTGGGCACCATCGAGAAGATCCGCAGCAACGCCTACGAGGCCAAGGACAACTCCACGCAGACCGTGGAGGCCTACCACCGGCTGATCACCAACCTGCTCGGTCTCTCGCAGGACATGGCGGAGGCGACCAGCAACCCGGAGATGATCCAGAGCACGCGTGCCCTGGCGGCCTTCTCCACCGCCAAGGAGTACGCGTCCATCCAGCGCGCGGTCCTCGCCGCGGCGCTGCCCGCGAACAACGACAGCGTCGGCGACCTCTCCGAGAACGACCGGCTGTACGCCGAGTCCGCGCTGGCGAGCCAGCGCTCCGAGCTGAAGAGCTTCCGGAGCATCTACGGCACCCAGGGCGCCGCCGACCTGCTCAAGTCGATCGAGAAGGGCAACCCGACGATCACGGCGAGCGACAAGTACGCCAACCGTGCGCTCGGCAACCCCAACGCCCTGGACGACCTGGAGAAGCGCTCGTACCGCGACTGGGTCGACGACAGCACCACCAAGATCCAGCAGATGCGCGCCATCGAGACGACGCTGCTGGAGGACATGGAGCAGAAGGCCCGCGAGCTGCGCAACGAGTCGGAGCGCGAGGCGATCATCTCCGGTGCGCTGATCCTGCTCGTGCTCGGTGTCTCGCTGGTCGGCGCCTTCGTCGTCGCCCGCTCCATGATCCGCTCGCTGCGCCGGCTGGAGGAGACCGCCACCAGGGTCGCCCAGGACCGGCTGCCCGAGCTGGTCAAGCAGCTCTCCGAGTCCGACCCGCAGGATGTCGACACCTCCGTCGAGTCGGTCGGTGTGCACTCCCGGGACGAGATCGGCCAGGTGGCCGCGGCCTTCGACGACGTGCACCGCGAAGCCGTCCGACTGGCCGCCGAGCAGGCCCTGCTGCGGGGCAACGTCAACGCGATGTTCACCAACCTCTCGCGTCGCTCCCAGGGCCTCATCCAGCGCCAGCTCTCGCTCATCTCCGAACTGGAGTCCCGCGAGGCCGACCCGGACCAGCTGTCCTCCCTCTTCAAGCTCGACCACCTCGCGACGCGTATGCGCCGTAACGGTGAGAACCTCCTCGTCCTCGCGGGTGAGGAGCCCGGTCGTCGCTGGACCCGCCCGGTCCCGCTGGTCGACGTGCTCCGCGCCGCCGCCTCCGAGGTGGAGCAGTACGAGCGCATCGAGCTGGCCTCCGTGCCGACCACCGAAGTGGCCGGCCGCGTGGTCAACGACCTCGTGCACCTGCTCGCCGAGCTGCTGGAGAACGCCACCTCGTTCTCCTCCCCGCAGACCAAGGTCAAGGTCACCGGTCACGCGCTGCCCGACGGCCGTGTGCTGATCGAGATCCACGACACCGGCATCGGCCTCTCCCCCGAGGACCTCGCCGCGATCAACGAGCGGCTCGCCTCGCCGCCCACCGTGGACGTCTCGGTCTCCCGCCGCATGGGCCTCTTCGTGGTCGGTCGGCTGTCCCAGCGGCACGGCATCCGCATCCAGCTGCGCCCCTCCGACTCCGGTGGTACGACCGCGCTGGTCATGCTGCCCGTCGACGTCGCCCAGGGCGGCAAGAAGCCGGCTCCGGGCAAGCCCGGTCAGGGCGGCCCCGCCGGCTCCGGTGGTCCCGCCGCCGCGCAGGCCGCCGCGGGTGCGGCCGCCGCTCGTCGTCAGGCCCAGGCCGGTGGCGGCCCGCTCGGCGCGGGTGCGCCGGGTGGCGGTGCCCTCGGTGCCGGTGCGGCCGGTGGTGGCCGGCTCGGTGCCGGTCAGGGTCCGCGGGCCGCGCTGCCCGGACGTGAGGGTGGCGGGCTTCCGGGCGGACCGGGTGCCCCGCGTGGTCCGCAGGGCCAGGGCGGCGCGCCGTCGCAGGGCCGGCCGGCTCCCGCGGGTGCCGGCGCCGGCTTCGGTGGCCAGGCTCCGGGTGCCCCGCAGGGGTTGCAGGCCGCGGGTACGGGTCAGGACCCGTTCGGCGGCGGCCAGGACGCCTTCGGCGGCTCCCGTGGCGCGGGTCCCGGCCGTGAGCAGTCCCGGCCGGGCGGACCGTCGGCGCCGCAGTCCCCGCCCGCCGGCGGTGAGAAGGGCCGCCGTGGCCGTCAGCCGCAGCTTCCGCCGCGCGGTGGTCCGCGTGCCGAGCTGCCCGGCGGCAACCAGCCGTCCCGCCCCAGCTGGAGCGACGAGAACGCGCAGCCGCCGGTGCCGCGCGCCTCGCTCGACACCCCGCGCGGACACGACGAGGACCCCTCGCAGACCTCCCGGATGCCGCGGATCGACGACCGTCAGGGCCCCGGCTCGACGGCGGAGATCCCGGCGGTCCCGCGCCTCGACGCCCGCCCGGACTACGACGCCGCGGGCCCGGCCTCGTACAACCCGCAGAGCACGGGCCAGTTCGCCCGCCCCGCCGGGAACGAGCCGCAGGGCACGGGTCAGTTCGTCCGCTCGGACGTCTTCGGCGCCCCGAACGGGCAGAACACTCCGGCGCAGCAGGGCCGGCCGACGGCTCCGCAGGCGTACGACGGCAGCTCCACGGGCCAGCACGCGCTGCCCGGCCGCCAGAACCCCGAGTCCACCGGACAGTTCGAGCGGCCGCAGGTCAACGGCACCTACGGCGGCAATGGCGGCTACGGCGCCCCGCAGCCCCCGGCTCCGGCCCCGGCGCGTCCGCAGCAGCGGCCCGCGCGGCAGGAGCCCGAGGCGCTGCCGCCCGCGACGGGTCCCGGTGACGGGCGTACGCCGCTGTACGACACGTTGGAGACCAACTGGTTCCACGGCGGTCCGCAGGGACGTCAGTCCGGTGCGGGCGGCTCGGCTCCGGCCTCCGCTCCCCAGGAGCCGCAGGCTCCCGCGGCTCCCGCGCAGTCGTCCTCCGCTTCCCAGCGGACCTCATCGACCGCCTGGCGCAGCTCGCCGAACGACGATCTCGTCCGGCAGGCGGAACGCGTCCGGCAGCCGGCCGCGGGCGGGGTCACCACCTCCGGCCTGCCGCGCCGGGTACCCAGGGCGAACCTCGTCCCGGGTACGGCTCAGCAGCAACAGCACCAAGCCGGTCCGCAGGTCTCGCGTGCGCCTGACGACGTACGCGGCCGGCTGACCAATCTCCGTCGGGGTATCGCGCAGGGTCGTGAAGTCCGTAACGGCCAGACCGGCAGCTTCCCGAACCCCACTCACCAGCAGGAGCGTTAGTTGAGCCAGATGAGCCAGGCGGCACAGAACCTCAACTGGTTGATCACCAACTTCGTGGACAACACCCCCGGGGTGTCCCACACCGTCGTCGTGTCCGCCGACGGTCTGCTGCTGGCGATGTCGGAGGGCTTCCCCCGCGACCGTGCCGACCAGCTGGCGGCCGTCGCGTCGGGCCTGACGTCGCTGACCGCGGGAGCCTCCCGGATCTTCGACGGTGGCAGCGTGGCACAGACCGTCGTCGAGATGGAGCGGGGATTCCTCTTCCTCATGTCCGTCTCTGAGGGTTCGTCCATCGCCGTCCTGGCACACCCCGAATGCGACATCGGCCTCGTCGGCTACGAGATGGCGCTGCTGGTCGACCGGGCGGGTGCGGTACTCACGCCGGACCTGCGCGCCGAACTCCAAGGCAGTCTGCTCCACTGATCACCCCCGGATCCACCCGTCTCACCAAATCACCGTCCGGCCGCCACAATCCCCGCACTGGCCCCCACCCAGACGGCTTGACTGACCGACTTGCTGTCCCCGCCCGGAGGATTCATGACCCCGCCCACCGCCTCTCATGATCCGTACGCGGAGCCGTACGAGGATGAGGGCGACCAGCCGCTGGTACGTCCGTACGCGATGACCGGCGGCCGGACCCGGCCGCGCTACCAGCTCGCCATCGAGGCGCTGATCAGCACCACGGCCGACCCGGCAGCGCTCATGGGGCTCCTCCCGGAGCACCAGCGCATCTGCCACCTGTGCCGTGAGGTGAAGTCGGTCGCCGAGGTCTCCGCGCTGCTGTCCATGCCGCTGGGCGTGGCCAGGATCCTCGTCGCGGACCTCGCCGAGGCCGGCCTGGTCGCCATCCACCAGCCGGGCGGCGACGAGAACAACGGCGGCGCTCCGGATGTGACGCTGCTCGAAAGGGTGCTCAGTGGACTTCGCAAGCTCTGAACCAGGCCGGGCGACCACCTCCGCGAAGATCGTGGTGGCGGGTGGCTTCGGCGTGGGCAAGACCACGTTCGTCGGCGCGGTCTCGGAGATCAATCCGCTGCGCACCGAGGCCGTCATGACGTCCGCGAGCGCGGGCATCGACGACCTCACGCACACCGGTGACAAGACCACCACCACGGTGGCGATGGACTTCGGTCGTATCACCCTGGACCAGGACCTGATCCTGTACCTCTTCGGTACGCCCGGCCAGGACCGCTTCTGGTTCATGTGGGACGACCTGGTGCGCGGCGCGATCGGCGCCGTCGTGCTGGTCGACACCCGCCGGCTCGCCGACTGCTTCCCCGCGGTCGACTACTTCGAGAACAGCGGGCTCCCGTTCGTCATCGCCCTCAACGGTTTCGACGGACACCAGCCCTACACGCCGGACGAGGTGCGCGAGGCGCTTCAGATCGGTCCGGACGCGCCGATCATCACCACCGACGCCCGGCACCGGGCCGATGCCAAGAGTGCGCTGATCACGCTGGTCGAGCATGCGCTGATGGCCCGGCTGCGGTAGGGCAAGTCGGTAGCGCCATACGGCAGTTGTCGTAGATGTGCCGGAGCCGGCTGTGGCCTTTGACACGGTCGGCTTCGTTGTTCATAACGTTTCGGCAGAGGAATCGGGTGGTATGGCCACTCGTCGCGGTCAACCGGTGTCGCTGCGCGCACGAATGCCCCGTCTTTTGACGGGGCTCGCTCTTTATGACCGTTTTATCTGGGGCTTACATCACGTGGAATGATGCGCTTCAACTGTTTGGAAGAGCGCAGGCCGACGTGCTGGAATGCGAGAACTGCCCAATAGTCAAAGACGTACTCAGCAGTACTGCGTACTACTCGATGGCGAACTGGGCTCTGAGACACAGCGGCACAACGTAGGTGCCGACCCCGCCGGAAGGTTGTTGGTCGAGTGAGGCGAAGCAAGAACAGTCCCGAGCCGTCGGCCCGGGGCAACTTCACCCCGCCGCCGCGCGGAGCGGCGCCCGCCCCTGTGCCCGGATCGGAACCGACGACGGCGCCCGCGCCAAGCGGCGGCCGTCTCTCCCCGCGCAACTGGCGCGTGCCGACCCGGCTGAACGCGATCCTGCTCATACCCGTGCTGGTCGGCCTCGTCATGGGCGGCTTCCAGGTGAAGAGCTCGATCGACACCTGGCAGGAGGCCGAGGACGCGGAGAACACCGCGCGTCTGGTCGCCGCCGCCCTCACCTACGGCGATGCCCTGCTGGAGGAGCGCGACTCGACCGCCGCTCCCCTGCTCCAGGGCAAGGGCGAGGACGACCCGTCGGTCGTGGCCGCCCGCAAGAAGACCGACGACGCCGCCGACGCCTTCGACGTGGCCGCCCAGAGCATGCCCGACCGGGCGAACCTGGTGCGCCGTCTGGAGCGCTTCCGTGAGGTCGAGCCGGATCTGACGGACCTGCGCGCGGCCGCCTACACCAACAAGCTCACCGGCGTACAGACCGAAGAGGGCTATGTCGAGATCGAGCACCGGCTGCTGGAGTTCTCCAACGAGCTGGGCCTGGGCACCGGCAACATCACCAGCTACGGCCGTACCGTCTACGCCATCTCGCTGACCAAGGGCGCCCTCTCCCTGGAGCGCTCCATCGGTATGCACATGCTGGTCAAGCCGGGCCCCAAGGCCACGGACCTGGCCCGGCAGCGCATCGCCCTGTCCTCGTACGCCTACCTGGAGGGCATCGCCATCCAGGAGTACCAGAGCGGTGGCACCGAGCAGGACATCCAGAAGCTGCAGGACGCCACGAACAAGATCAAGACCGAGGGCGCCGCCATGGCCGCCGCGGCCAAGCAGAAGAACCCGGACTACGTGGCGCCGCCGGCCGACCCCACCAAGATGGTCGGCGCGCTGGCCCAGCTGAGTTCCACGGACACCAGTGAGCGTGCGGCGCTCGCCCAGCAGGGCATCACCGCCGAGAACTGGTGGGCGGTCAACACCCTCAAGTACAACGCCTACCGCGACATCGAGAACAACCTCGCGAACACCGCGGTGAACGAGGCCTCGGTCATCTCCGACGACGCCAAGCGCGACGCCCTGATCACCGGTGCCGCCGTCGTGGTCGCCCTGCTCGCCGCGTTCATCCTGGCCGGCATGGTCGCCCGCCAGATGTCCCGCTCGATGCGCCAGCTGCGCAACGCCGCCTTCGGCATCGCCGAGCAGCGGCTGCCGATGCTGGTCGACCAGCTCTCCCGTACCGACCCGGGCCGCGTCGACACCCGCGTCCAGCCCATCCCGATCAACACCCGGGACGAGATCGGCGAAGTCGCCCGCGCCTTCGACCAGGTCCACCGCGAGGCCGTCCGGCTCGCCGCCGAGCAGGCCCTGCTGCGGGGCAACATCAACGCGATCTTCACCAACCTGTCGCGCCGCAACCAGTCGCTGATCGAGGGCCAGCTGACCCTGATCACCGACCTGGAGAACAACGAGGCCGACCCGGACCAGCTGGAGAACCTCTTCCGGCTGGACCACCTCGCGACCCGTATGCGCCGCAACGGCGAGAACCTCCTGGTCCTCGCCGGCGAGGAGCCCGGCCGCCGCTGGGACCAGCCGGTGCCGCTGGTCGACGTCCTGCGTGCCGCCTCCTCCGAGGTGGAGCAGTACGAGCGCATCGAGCTCTCCGGCGTCCCCGAGGCCGAGATCCACGGCCGTGCCGTCACCGACCTCGTGCACCTGCTCGCCGAGCTGCTGGAGAACGCTACGACGTTCTCCTCCCCGCAGACCAAGGTCCGTGTCACCGCGACCCGTCTCCCGGACGGCCGCGTGATGATCGAGATCCACGACAAGGGCATCGGCCTCACCGCCGAGGACTTCGCGGACATCAACCACAAGCTGGCCAACCCGCCGACCGTGGACGCCGCGATCTCGCAGCGCATGGGCCTGTTCGTGGTCGGCCGGCTGTCCGACCGGCACGGCATCCGCGTCCAGCTGCGGCCCTCGGGCGAGCAGGCCGGCACCACCTCGCTGGTCATGCTGCCGGACGCGATCACGCACGGTGGCGGCGGCGAGCAGCAGCCGGCCCAGGACGAGTTCACCGTCTCGCAGATCATCCCGGAGCAGCAGTTCCAGGGTGAGAACTTCAACCAGCCGCAGCTGCGCACCGCCGCCGAACTGGGCTTCGACGACAGCCGCTACGAGGTCCCGGACGACCTTCGCGACCTGGACCCCGTCGGCCGCTCCCTGATGCGCGAGGAGCGCCGGGCGGCTCTGGAGGCCCAGAACCACGGCCAGGCGCCCGCGCTGGAGAACCCCGAGACGCCGGCGTACGACGAGTTCACCGGTCAGCCGGCCTACGACGACCGGGGCGGCTTCGCGGAGCAGCCCGGCGGATACGACCCGCAGCAGGCGCAGCCGACGTACGAGGAACAGCGGCAGACGCAGTACGAGGAGCAGCAGCGTCCGTCGTACGACGACACGTACTACGCGCCGAACGGCGGCCTGCCGCAGAACGACACCTTCTCGTCCAACGGCGGCTACCCGGAGCCCTCCTATCCGGAGCCGGTCCGTGAGGAGCCCGCTGCAGCGAGTGCCTCCGCCCCGGAGACCTTCCCGGCCTTCGAGCAGCGGCGTCACCAGGACGACTGGCCGCAGCAGAACGGCTACC
>CBFGZZ010000359.1:0-9083 GCA_965653385.1 uncultured Streptomyces sp.
TGTCGGGCAGCGGGTGTCGGACGGTTCGCTGAGCGCCGGCGTGGGGCAGCGGGTGCCGGCCGGTGATGCGGGCGCCATGGTGACGCGGCGGGTGCCGGAGGTCCCGGCTGGTACGGCCACCGCGCGGAGGGCTTCGGCCGATCGCGTCGGTCCCTCGGCTGGGGCATGGGCGTCGAACGGGACGACGGTCGGAGCGGGTATGCCGGTGGGGCTGCTGGACGGGGTGCGGCAGTGGCTGGCCGAAAGCGGAGGCGAGCCGACACCCGCGCGCGTGGCACAGGCGTTGCGGGAGCAGGGCAGGGTGCTGGGGGACGCCGAAGTCCTCGGGGCCGCCGAGCAGTTGCGGTCCGAGCTGATCGGGAGCGGTCCGTTGGAGCCACTGCTCGCCGACCCATCGGTGACGGACGTGTTGGTGTCGGCGCCGGACCGGGTCTGGGTGGACCGGGGCGGTGGTCTGGAGCTGACCTCGGTGTCGTTCCGGGACGCGGCGGCCGTACGACGCCTTGCGCAACGCCTGGCCGCGGTGGCAGGGCGGCGCCTGGACGACGCGCGGCCCTGGGTGGACGCCCGGCTGCCCGACGGGACCCGGCTGCACGCGGTGCTCCCACCCGTCTCCGTCGGCTGCGCCTGCCTGTCGCTGCGGGTCGTACGGCCGCGGGCGTTCACGCTCGACGAGCTGGTCACCGCGGGCACCGTGCCACCGGGCGGGGACCGGGTGCTGCGGGCACTGGTCGAGGCGCGGCTGTCGTTCCTCATCAGCGGCGGAACCGGAAGCGGCAAGACCACGCTGCTGAGCGCGCTGCTCGGACGGGTCGGTGCGGGTGAGCGGATCGTGCTGGCGGAGGACTCGGCGGAGCTCAGGCCGGAACACCCGCATGTCGTACGGCTGGAGAGCAGACCCGCCAACCAGGAGGGCGCCGGGCTCGTCACCCTTGAGGACCTGGTGCGGCAGGCGCTGCGGATGCGCCCGGACCGGCTGGTCGTGGGAGAGGTGCGCGGCGCCGAAGTGGTCCATCTGCTGGCCGCGTTGAACACGGGCCACGAAGGAGGCTGCGGGACCGTCCACGCCAACGCGGCGGCCGATGTCCCGGCCCGGCTGGAGGCGCTCGGCACGGCGGCCGGGCTGGACCGGGCCGCGCTGCACAGCCAGTTGGCGGCCGCGCTGTCGGTCGTGATCCATCTCGTACGTGACCGGACCGGGCGGCGGCGGATCGCCGAGGTCCATGTGCTGGAGCGGGACCCGTCGGGGTGGGTGCGGACGGCGCCGGCGCTGCGGTGGGGCGATGAGGGGTTCGTTCACGAGCGCGGGTGGGAGCGGCTGCGGGGGCTGCTTCGGGGTGAGGGCGACGAAGGCGATGAGGGCCGGGGCGCGAAAGGAACGGGTGATCTGTGTGGGTGAGATGTCGTTGGGCGCCGCCGTGATGTGCCTCGGGGCGGCCGTCTGGCTGCTGGGCGGGCCGAACTCCGGGGCTCGCAGGGCGCAGTTGCTGCTCGCGGGAGGCGGGGCGGTGGGGGCCGGTCCGCCCGACTGGCGGTGGCTGGCCAGGGAACTGCGGCGGCTGCGGGGACGGCTGCGGGCCGAGTGGTGGGCGCCGGCCATCGGACTGGTGCTGGCCGTGCTGGGGGCGTCGGTGTTGCCGGTTGTCGCGGGGGCGGCCGGGGTGCCGTTGCTGCGGCGGGTACGGCTGGCCCGGGAGGCGCGGCGGGCACGCGAACGCCGCGGGGACGCGGTGATCGTGCTGTGCGCGGCGCTTGCCGGGGAGGTGCGGGCCGGACGGCAGCCGGCGGAGGCGTTGCAGTGGGCGGCACGGGACTCGGGTGGGCTCGGTGAGGCGCAGGCCGCGGTGCTGGCGGCGGCGCGATTCGGCGGGGATGTGCCGGGGGTGCTCGCGTCGGCGGGACGGCAGCCGGGCGCCGAGGGCCTGCTGGGCCTGGCGGCGTGCTGGCGAGTGGCCGTGGGCCAGGGCGCGGGGCTCGCGGCCGGACTCGACCGGTTGGAAGGGGCGTTGCGAGCCGAGCGGGACCAGCGCGCCGACCTGAGAGCCCAGTTGGCGGGGGCGCGGTCGACGGTGGTGATGCTCGCCGGTCTGCCGGTCCTCGGGCTGCTGCTCGGCGCCGCGATGGGGGCTGAGCCACTGCATGTGCTGCTGCACACCGGGGCTGGGATGGCGTGCTTGGTCGTCGGTGGCGCCCTGGAGGGGCTCGGGATGTGGTGGGCCGTGCGGATCGTGCGGGGAGCGGAGGCGGCATGAGGGATTCGGGCCGCTCGGGGCGGGAGAGGGAGGTGACGGTGTGAGCGCGGACGTTGTCCACAGGTTGGGGATGGCGCTGGGAGCGGCGCTGGCCGCCGGGTGGCTGGCGCACTGGTCGATCGTGGCTCGGCGTGAGCGCGCAGCACGGCGGCGGCTCGCCGAGTTGATGGCGACAGCGGACGTGGGGTCGAACCGCCGACGGTACGACGTTCGGCCCGGCGTGCGGCGCGTGCTGCCCATGGCGGCTGTCGTGGGCGCCGGTTGGGCGCTGCTCGGCGGTGCGGTCGGGATGGCGGTGGGTTCGATCGCCGCGGGAGGGCTGTGGCTGTGGCGGCGACGACAGGAGGCCACCGGCCCGGTGCAGGAGCCCGATGCCGACGAGGTCGCGCGGCAACTTCCGCTTGCGGCGGACCTGTTGGCGGCCTGCATCGCCGCGGGAGCTGGTCCGGTGATCGCGGCGCAGGCCGTCGGCGAGGCTCTGGGCGGTCCCGTCGGAGAAGGGCTGGCGCGAGGCGCCGCGGAGGTGCGGCTCGGTGGTGAGCCGGGTGAGGCGTGGCAGCGGCTGGCGTCGTTGCCACGGGCCGGGGCGCTGGCGCGGTTGCTGGAACGGGCCGATGTGTCCGGACTTCCCGCGGCCGGCCCGGCCGCGCGGCTCGCCACGGACGCCCGCGCCGACCGGACGCGCACCGCGACGGAGCGGGCCAGACGGGCGGCCGTCATGGTCTCCGCCCCGGTGGGGCTGTGCTTCCTGCCCGCGTTCACCGCGGTCGGCGTGGCGCCAGTGGTGATCGGGCTGGCGGGCGGGGTGCTGGGAGGGGGTGGTCGGTGACGGGGGACGGATGACGGGTGAGGGGTGACGCGGGACGGATTGACGGACTGGCGGACTGACGGGCTGACGGACTGAGGGACGGCAAGCGCCGCTGGTCAGCAGCTGGAGTAACAGAACCGAACCTTACGGGGGTTGAGATGAACAAGGCAGTACGGGCGCGGATGCGTGCCCTGGTGTGCAGGGCACGGGCGGCGCGCGGCGACGCGGGGATGGTCACGTCCGAGTACGCGATGGGGATCGTCGCGGCGGTGGCGTTCGCCGTGGTGCTCTACAAGGTCGTGACGAGCGGGCAGGTCAGCGCGGAGCTTCAGGACATCGTGAAACGGGCGCTCAATGCGGAAATGTGAGCGCTGGTGGGCAGGCCGACAATCGGACCGGGGGTTCGTGACGGCGGAGTCGGCCGTCGTGTTGCCCGTGCTGGTGATGTTCGCGATGGCGCTGGTGTGGGCGCTGCTTGTGATGGCCGCGCAGATCCAGTGCGTGGACGCGGCCCGGACAGGCGCCCGCGCGGCGGCCCGGCAGGATCCGGCCGACGCGGTGATCAGGGTGACCCGCGAGGCGGCACCGCGCGGTGCGACGGTCACGGTGGGCCGGAAGGGGGACGAGGTGCGCGTGGTCGTCGTGGCCAAACCGCCGGTGCTGAGCGGGCTTCCCTTCGAGGTACGGGAGGAGGCCGTGGCGGCGGCGGAGGAGATGGTGGGGGAGGGGACATGAGAGGGGGTTCCTCACAGGGGCGTTCCGCCGGCTGGGCCCGGGCCTGGCGGCGCACCCTCGGCCGTCGTGCAGCCGGCCTGCGTGCAGCCGCCCGAGGCCCTGGTGCCGGCCTGCGTTCCGACCGAGGTTCCGCCACGGTCTGGAGCGTCGGTGCCATCGCCGTGCTCTGTGTCGTCTTCGGCGTCGTACTCGCCCTGGGCCATGCCGTCACGACCCGGCACCGCGCGGCCGGCGGTGCGGATCTGGCGGCGCTCGCGGCGGCCGACCACTGGGCGGAGGGCGCCGCGGCGGCCTGCGACCGTGCGGAACGGGTGGCTGGGGCGCAGGGCGTGCGGCTCGTGCGGTGCGCCTTGGTCGGGGAGGTGTCGGACGTGACGGCGGCGTCGGGGCGGGGGCCGTTCGCAGCGGAGGTCAGGGCGCGGGCGGGGCCACCCGGGCCACCGGGGCCACCATCGGGCCCAGCAGGGCCAGCAGGGCCAGCAGGGCCAGCAGGGCCAGCAGGGCCAGCAGGGCCAGCAGTACCTGCGGGGCCAGCAATACCTGCGGGGCCAGCAGTACCTGCGGGGCCAGCAGTACCTGCGGGGCCGATCACGCCGACCGGGCCTCCCCTCTCCGGCCCTACGGGGAGGGACGCCCCGCCGACGGGGAGTCCGCCGTTCGGCCCAGCGGCGGCGAACCGTTCGATGCCGGGCCCTTGACCGGTTGCGCGGCCCTTGTCGGCTCCCCCTCCCGCTCAGGTTCCTGGACGGGCTCCCCCTCCCCGTTCAGACCGGCCGCCTCCGCCATCTCCCCCTCCTGCGGCGCCCCGCGCAACAGCACCGTCAGCAGCCGCACCGCCCCCCGCTTGTGCAGCGGATCGTTGCCGTTGCCGCATTTGGGGGACTGGATGCAGGACGGGCAGCCGGCGTCGCACTCGCAGGAGGCGATGGCCTCGCGGGTGGCCGTGAGCCAGGTGCGGGCCGTGTGGAAGGCGCGTTCCGCGAAGCCCGCGCCGCCGGGGTGACCGTCGTAGACGAAGACGGTGGGGAGCAGTGTGTCGGGGTGCAGCGGGATCGACACGCCGCCGATGTCCCAGCGGTCGCAGGTCGCGAAGAGGGGCAGCAGACCGATCGAGGCGTGCTCGGCGGCGTGCAGGGCGCCGCCGAGGATCTCCGGGTTGATCCGGGCCTCGTCCAGCTGGTCCTCGGTGACCGTCCACCACACAGCGCGGGTGCGCAGCGTACGAGGAGGGAGGTCGAGTTTCGTCTCGCCCAGTACTTCGCCGGTGATCAGCCGGCGGCGCAGGAAGGAGACCACCTGGTTGGTGACCTCGACGGAGCCGTAGCACAGGCGGCCGTCGCCCCACGGGATCTCGATGTCCGTCTCCAGCACGGAGATGGCCGTCGTGTCCCGGGCCACCGTCGAGTACGGCGGGGCGGCCTCCTCGACCAGGGCGACCGAGTCCTCCAGGTCGAGGGAGCGCACGAGGTAGGTGCGGCCCTGGTGCAGATGGACCGCGCCCTCGTGCACCGTGCCGTGCGCGGCACCCGCGTCGACCGTGCCGAGCAGCCGCCCGGTCCCGGCCTCGACGACCTGGACGGGGCGGCCGCCCTCGCCGCGGATGTCGGTCAGGTCGGCGGCCCGCTCCCGGCGCGTCCAGTGCCAGGCCTTCGTGCGGCGGCGCAGCAGCTTCGCGGCCTCCAGCTGCGGCAGCAGGTCCTCGGCCTCGGGGCCGAACAGCGCCAGGTCGTCTTCGGTCAGCGGGATCTCCGCGGCCGCCGCGCACAGGTGCGGGGCGAGGACGTACGGGTTGTCGGGGTCGAGGACCGTCGACTCCACCGGACGGTCGAACAGGGCCTCGGGATGGTGGACGAGGTAGGTGTCCAGCGGGTCGTCGCGGGCGATCAGGACGGCCAGCGCGCCCTGTCCGGAGCGGCCGGCCCGGCCCGCCTGCTGCCACAGGGACGCGCGGGTGCCCGGGTAGCCGGCGATCAGCACGGCGTCCAGGCCGGAGACGTCGATGCCGAGTTCGAGGGCGGTGGTGGCCGACAGGCCGAGGAGTTCGCCGGAGTGGAGGGCCTGTTCCAGGGCGCGGCGTTCCTCGGGGAGGTAGCCGCCTCGGTAGGCCGCGACACGCCGGGCGAGGGAGCGGTCGACCTCGGCGAGGCGCTCCTGGGCGATGACCGAGATCAGTTCGGCGCCGCGCCGGGAGCGGACGAAGGCGACCGAGCGGATGCCCTGCACGGCCAGGTCGGTGAGGAGGTCCGCCGTCTCGGCGGTGGCCGTACGCCGTACGGGTGCGCCCTTCTCGCCCTGGAGCTCGGTGAGCGGGGGCTCCCAGAGGGCGAAGACCAGTTCGCCGCGCGGGGAGGCGTCGTCGGCGACCTCGACCACCGGGAGGCCGGTGAGACGGCGGGCGGCCGCCGCGGGCTCGGCGGAGGTCGCGGAGGCCAGCAGGAAGACGGGAGAGGCGCCGTAGCGGGCGCAGAGGCGGCGCAGCCGGCGCAGTACCTGGGCGACGTGCGAGCCGAAGACACCGCGGTAGGTGTGGCACTCGTCGATGACGACGTACTTCAGCGACTTCAGGAATGAGGACCAGCGGGGGTGGGACGGGAGTATGCCCCGGTGCAGCATGTCGGGGTTGGTGAGGACGTAGTTGGCGTACTGGCGGATCCACTCGCGTTCCTCGAACGGAGTATCGCCGTCGTACACAGCCGGCCGTACGGAATTGCCCAGGGGATGTGAAAGTTCCTTCACCGAACGGCACTGGTCCGCCGCAAGGGCCTTGGTCGGAGCCAGGTAGAGGGCGGTGGCGCCGCGGCCGTTCGGCGCCTCGGAGCCCTCCAGAAGCGTCGAGAGGACCGGCACGAGGTAGGCCAGCGACTTGCCGGACGCCGTGCCCGTGGCGACGACCACTGAGTCGCCGTCCAGGGCATGCTCGGCGGCGCGTGCCTGGTGGGCCCAGGGATGTTCGATTCCCGCGGTCCGCACCGCGGCGATGACCTCCGCGCGGATCCGGTCGGGCCAGACGGCATGGCGACCCGCCCGCGGGGGCACATGCTCCGTATGAGTGATGCGCGCAGCTCGGCTCGGACCCGAGGCGAGTCGGCCCAGCACCGTGCCCGGGTCCACCCGGGAAACGGGGCCCGTCGGGGATCGATCGGATCGGTGATTCTTGGCCATCGGCACCGAGTGTGTCACTGGCGTGACGGACAATGGGACCCAAGGCGTCGTGCACGCCTGCCGGTAAGTGATTGAATGCCATCGCGGCTGGCGAACCGTCCTGGGGGCTGTAAGCCGAGGTGTCCCGAGGGACGACCGCTCGATTAGCAAGGTGCTGGAGGATCCGTGGACCTGTCCCTGTCGACCCGTACCGTCGGCGATCGCACGGTCGTCGAGGTCGGTGGCGAAATCGACGTATATACCGCGCCCAAGCTGCGCGAGCAGCTGGTCGAGCTGGTGAACGACGGGAGTTTCCACCTCGTCGTCGACATGGAGGGCGTGGACTTCCTCGACTCCACCGGGCTCGGCGTGCTGGTCGGCGGCCTGAAGCGTGTGCGTGCCCATGAGGGCTCCCTGCGCCTGGTCTGCAACCAGGAGCGCATTCTCAAGATCTTCCGTATCACCGGCCTCACCAAGGTGTTCCCGATCCACACCTCGGTCGAGGAAGCGGTGGCGGCGACCGACTGACCACCGGACCCGGGCTCGTCGCAGGGCGGGTCCGGGGCGGCAGAAGTTGAAAGAGAAGGGGGACCGGGCTTTCGGCAGCCCGGTCCTCCGGACAGCACGCCCGTAGTTCGGAGGGGGATGCATGGCCACCGTTGAACTCCGCTTCAGCGCGCTGCCCGAGCACGTCAGGACCGCCCGTCTGGTGGCGGCAGCGGTGGCGCGCAGGGCCGGAGTGGACGAGGCCGTCCTGGACGAGGTCAGGCTCGCTGTCGGCGAGGCATGCACCCGTGCCGTCGGACTGCATCAGAGCGTCGGCATCACGGCGCCGGTGAAGGTGTCGCTGATCGAGGAGGAGAAACAGTTCTCCATCGAGGTCGGCGACGAGGCGCCGCGCGCCGTTCCCGGTGAGCGCGCAGGCGGCGCCGCGGGCGATGAGGCCGAAGTGGAGGCCGAGGAGGACGAGATGGGCCTCGCGGTCATCAGCGGCCTCGTCGACGACGTGGAGGTCTCCGCGGGGGAGCACGGCGGGTTGATCCGTATGACCTGGCCGACCACACCGCCGGCCGCGGTGCTCACCTGACGAACCGCCGAACCCGAACCAGACTCGACGCGAAGGGGCCCTGCTCAGCAGGGCCCCTTCGCGTTTGCGCCATCAGCGCCGGGGAATTCGTGAAGGAATTCACGATCAATCGGCCGATACTTTGATCAAGTAAATGCGAGCGTCAATGGTTTTGAGGCATTAGCACTTTCGGGTTGAGTGGCGTGCTGTCGATCATTTGCTGAACGGCATGTGAAGGCTAATTCCGTTTGCCGCGCTCTGTTTTGATCAGGTTCCGGTACCTAGAATCCGTCCACATCTTGAGCTCAGCCCAAGCGTCAAGGAGGACGAATGGCGGGGCTTTCTACCCCTCATCAGCTCGACCACCCCACAACCCTCGCGGCCGCGGTGCTCACCGACGACAACCGGGTCATCATCACGGTCATCGGCGTTGTCGCACTGGCAGCGCTCGTGGTCGCCGGTGTCCTGGTGCGCCAGGTGCTCGCGGCCGGCGAGGGCACCGACAGCATGAAGAAGATCGCGGCCGCGGTCCAGGAGGGCGCCAACGCCTATCTGGCCCGGCAGTTGCGCACGCTCGGCGTATTCGCCGTCGTCGTGTTCTTCCTGCTCATGCTGCTGCCCGCGGACGACTGGAATCAGCGCATCGGCCGATCGGTGTTCTTCTTGATCGGTGCCGCGTTCTCGGCGGCCACCGGCTATATCGGCATGTGGCTCGCCGTGCGCAGCAATGTGCGCGTCGCCGCGGCCGCACGGGAAGCGACCCCGGCGGAGGGTGAACCGGAAAAGGATCTCACCGCCGTCTCGCACAAAGCCATGAAGATCGCTTTCCGCACGGGCGGCGTCGTCGGCATGTTCACGGTGGGGCTCGGTCTGCTGGGCGCCTCCTGTGTGGTGCTGGTGTACGCGGCCGACGCGCCGAAGGTGCTCGAAGGATTCGGTCTAGGTGCCGCGCTGATCGCGATGTTCATGCGTGTCGGCGGCGGCATCTTCACCAAGGCCGCCGACGTCGGCGCCGACCTGGTCGGAAAGGTCGAGCAGGGCATTCCGGAGGACGATCCGCGCAATGCCGCGACCATCGCCG
>CBFGZZ010000360.1:0-9069 GCA_965653385.1 uncultured Streptomyces sp.
GCCGAACCATCCCAGCCAGCCACAACGCGAGGACCCCGGCCCAACCCCCGGAGGGACCCGTCACCCACGCGGCCCCCGCAAAGACGCCCCACCCACCCGGCACCCGTAAGGATGCCGACATGGGTATACGCACGCTCCACCGCCGGCCGGCCCCGGCACCGGCGCAAGCGACCGCCGACCATCCGCCGAACCAGGCGCAGCCGCCCGTGGCCACCGACGCAAGCACCGCCCGCATCCCGGTCGACCTGATGACCGCGTGGCGGCAGACGGCGACAACGCTCCGCACCCGGCTCGCTCACCGGACACAGGGGTGGTCCGAGCTCGCCCGCGGCTACGCCTCCCTCGCTCTCACCCTGCTTCCACGGTCCCGCCCCGGAGGGCTCCGGCCTCATCCGAACCCGCACTGTCAGGCACCGGCACCGGACGCCACACCCTGACCCCCACGGCATACAGCAGCAGCCCCAGCACGAGCCCCGCGCCCGCCCCGAAGCACAGCGTCGGGATCAGCTCCCAGTACTTCGCGGTCGACCCCCAGTAGTCCCACCAGCGCGACGCCCGCTGCACCGCCGCCACCGCGGCCAACCCGCCGATCACCGCGCCCGCCAGCCACCGGTCGCGTACCGAGAGCACGGGCACCCCGACCGGTGCGGCGGCAGGGGACCGGCGTAGCGCCACGACCAAGAACGCGGCGATGACGACCGCCGCGATCGCCGAACCGCCGTACTGGAGGTACCAGTACAGCGGCGACCCCGCGATCTCCTCGCCCAGGACCGGAAACAGCCGCATCCCCCAGCGGTCGAGGTGGGTGAACGCGTCCCACACGACATGGGTCAGCGCCCCGAGCGCGGCCGACACGTACCAGCGTGCCACCAGCGACGGCCGTACACGCGCGCGTGGCGCCCCGCAGCGCAACAGCGTGGCCGGCCGGCCCTGTCGACGGAGCGGCAGAAGGGCCACCAGTGGCTCACGCAGCAGCAGCCACAGGCCCACCAGCGCCCAGGCGACCACCACGTCGACCGTGAACACACCCGGGAACGAGTGCGTGACATCGCCGAACTCCATCGCCTCCGGCAGGACACTCGCCACGTAGTAGGTCATGTCGGGAGAGAAGGATCCCGCCACCAGTACGGCCGGTACGAGCGCGCCCCGACCGGTTCCGTCGGTGCGTACGGCGGGCAGTACGGCCGCGGCGTGGCTGAGCGTGAACGGCAACGGGGCTCCTTGTGCGGGGCGTTGACGGGCCGGTCGGCCCGGGTTGTCGGAGAGGTCAGTATGCGGGACGCCGCCCGGCCGCTCCGGCGGCGGAACCATATATGGCCAACCGGTAAAAATCGGGCACCAACGGGTGCCCCCGCAAAGGAAGTTGTCGTAGGGTCGCCTGGGTCACCGTGCCGGGAGTCCGGTCGAACAAGTGAACAGCGACAGAAATCGCGCCGCGAGGGCAACTGTCGCGGCGAGTCGATCGTCACAACAGGGGCGGGCTCGGCACGGCGAGCCCGGCAGACAGCGTCGGGCGCCCGGGCGTCCGCAGGAGGGGTCCATTTCATGGCGGCGCAATTCGGCAGGCTGCGCAAGGGAGCGGTGAACACCACCGTGGCCGCGGTCGCGGTGGCGGCGCTGGCCGCGTCCCAGGCTCCGGGAGTGACGACCGACGACGCCGGCAGACGGGTCGCCACCGGAACCCAGCCCTCACCGGACACGGCCGCCGAGGGCAGCGCGACCGGCAACTCGCCGTACTACACGGACCTGCCGCCGCTCAACAGCCCCAACCCGTCGCCGTCCGCGGACACTCCCGTCACCCCGGGTACCAGCGAGGCGGGCATACCCGCGACCGTCCTCGACGCCTACAAGAAGGCTGAGGCCGCGCTCCGGGAGGCCAAGCCCGGCTGCAACCTGCCGTGGCAGCTCCTCGCCGCCATCGGCAAGGTCGAGTCGGGCCAGGCCCGCGGCGGCCGCGTCGACGCGAACGGCACCACCATCTCCCGGATCCTCGGCCCGCAGCTCAACGGCAACGGCTTCGCGAACATCAGCGACACCGACAACGGCGCCTACGACGGGGACAGCGCCTACGACCGTGCCGTCGGCCCCATGCAGTTCATCCCGTCCACCTGGGAGTGGGCCGGCCGCGACGGCAACGGCGACGGCAAGAGGGACCCGAACAACGTCTACGACGCCGCGCTCGCCGCCGGCCACTATCTGTGCCGCTTCGGCTGGGACCTGTCCACCCAGGGCGACCTCGACCGCGCGATCCTCAGCTACAACAACTCGCAGGACTACCTGAACCTCGTCATGAGGTGGCTGGAGTACTACCGCAAGGGCACCCACGAGATCCCGGACGGCACCGGCACCCTGCCGTCCGACCGCAGCGACGACTCGGCGGGCGCGAGCCCGACGCCGACGACTCCCGTCACGCCCACCACGCCCCCCAAGCCCGCCACGCCGACGACGCCGAACAGCCCCCGGCCCGGCGACAACGGCGGCGGCTCCAGCAGCCCCAAGCCCAATCCGCCGGGCACGACCCCGCCGCCCAGCACCACGCCGCCCACCCCCACCGACACCGTGCACCACCTGGAGGACGCGGACACCGCGAAGCTCACGGCGATGGCGGGCGACACCTTCACCGAGAGGATCAGCACCCGCGCCGAGACCGAGGCCGGCAAGGCCGTCGCCAAGGTCCGGGTCCGCTTCACCATCACCGGCGACACCGACGCCACCTTCAGCACCGGAGAGACGTACGCCACCGCCCTCACCGACAGCGCGGGCCGGGTCGTGGCACCCGCGCTGAAGGCGGGCGAGGACACCGGTGAGTTCGTGGTCCGCGCCACCGTCGTCGGCCGGGCGATCACCGGCCTCGACTACACGGCCACCGTCACCGAACGCGCCGCCGACACCCTGGTCCGCACCAGCGACACCGCGCTGACCTGCGCCCCGGGCGGCGAGTTCGCCGACCAGGTCGAGGTGAAGGCGACGTACAAGGGTGCCGTGGCGGACAAGGTCGCGGCCACCGCCACGCTCATCAAGGCGACGGACGACCCGACCGAGAACGACAAGGGCCCGTACTTCAAGGACGCCGACGGCAAGACCGTACGCACCCTGACGGGCCTGACCACGGACGCCGAGGGTCTGCTCAAGCTGCCGAAGCTGTACGCCGACGACACCGCGGGCACGTTCCTGCTCCGCATCAACACCGCGGGCGGCGCGACCCTGACCGTCGAACTGAAGGTCGCGGCGCCCGATTCGACGGAGTCGCCGAGCCCGTCGACCAGCCCGCGCGCGTAACCCCCCGTACGACCACCCGGGCGCCCCGCCGCGGGGGGGCGACGTCGTCATGTGCGACGTGTTCTCATCTCGCCCACCCGTTGCTACGGTGCCAGATCTGACGACCTATCAGTTCCGGCCCGTCGGGAGGCCCGTATGCGAGCCCTGATCGCAGCCGCGACCGGTCTCGTGGTCGCGCTCGCCCTGGTCCTGGCGCTCACCGCGATCGGCTCACCGGCCGGCGAGACCTCCCCGAAGCCGCTGCTCACGACGGTGCCCGCACACCCGTAACCGCCCGTTAGACCGTCTGCCCGTCCGGGAGGGAGGCCGAGATGCGCCGCAAGGCCGGCCTGATCCTGCTCGCCCTCGCCGTGTTCTTCGCGGCACTGTCCCCGCTGCTGCGCTGGTACGCCTTCCCGCGCCTGGCCAAGATCCCGGCCAACCAGTACCAGGACATGGTCCTGGAGGCGAAGGACGCCACTCTCCTCGACTACGGCACCATGCAGGCCCGCAAGGTCCCCAAGGTCACCATCGTGCAGACCCTGAAGGGCAACGTCGAGGAGTCGGAGAAGATCGAGAAGACGGCGGGCAGGGACGTGGTCGTCTGGGACGGCCTGTCCTACGTCGTCGGCCCCGACGGCAAGATGGTCTCCAAGATCCCCGAGCGCTACATCTTCGACGCCCACACCCAGGAACCCGTCCACGCCACCGGCGAGATGGTCGACGGCGACCCGGTGAAACGACAGGGCATCGAGTTCAAGTGGCCCTTCCTGACGGAGAAACGGGACTACGAGTACTTCGACGCCCAGGCACGCGTCACCGCCCCGATCCACTACAAGGGGACGCAGAACTTCCGTGGCGTCGACGTCTACTACTTCGAGCAGACCATCCCGTGGACCGAGGTCAGGTTCCCCAAGGCCATGCCGGTCGAGGGCATCACCCCGGAGTCGGTCGCCGAGACCGGCACGACCCGCTGGTACACCACCGTCCGCAAGTTCTGGGTCGAACCCCTCACCGGCGCGCCCGTCTACGGCGAGGAGATCCACAAGGAGGAGCTGCGCGGCGGCACCCTGCTCGGCGGCCGGGACAAGGTCACGGCGTTCGCCGGCCACGTGAAGATGCGCGAGGACTACATCGACTCAACGGTCGACCTGGTCAAGTCCAACCGCACGCTGGTCCTGCTGATGACCTCGTACCTGCCCTGGGGCTTCCTGATCCTCGGCCTGCTGCTCCTGGCGCTCTCCCTCTACCTGGAGGCACGCGGCCGCCGCCCCGGCGGTCCCGAGCCCACGAAGGACAGCGAGCCCGAGCCGGTCACCGCCTGAGCCGGGCGTTGGTGTGCCGGGTCGGCTCGGCACCGGCCGGGTCCTCGGGCCAGGGATGCTTCGGATAGCGCCCGCGCAGCTCGGCCCGTACGCCCTTGTAGCCGTCCCTCCAGAAGGAGGCGAGGTCGGCGGTGACGGCGGCGGGGCGGCCGGCGGGGGAGAGCAGATGGACGAGGAGCGGCACCCCGGCGACGGACGGCGACTCGTGCAGCCCGAACATCTCCTGCAACTTCACGGCGAGCACAGGCTGTTCCGGATCCCCGTAGTCGATCCGGATCCTGGACCCACTCGGCACGGCGATACGCTCGGGCGCCAACTCGTCGAGCCGCCCCGCCTCGCCCGACGCCCACGGCAACAACCGTGCGAGCGCCTGCCCCGCGTCGATCCGCCCGAGGTCCGCCCGCCGCCCGGCCCGCCCCAGCTCGGGCTCCAGCCACTCGTCCACGCGCGCGTGCAGCGCCTCGTCGGACACCTCGGGCCAGGGATCGCCGAGGTGCAGACGGAGGAACGCGAGCCGTTGGCGCAGCACCAGGGCGTCGGGAGTCCACCGCAGCAGGCCGAACCCTTCCTGCCGCAGCCCTTCCAGGAGCGCATCGCGTACGAGTACGGGGTCGGCGTCCCGCAAGGGCCGCGCCGCCAGCTCGATCGCCCCGAGCCGCTCGACCCGCCGGGCGACGACGTCCCCGTCGGCCCAGTGGACCTCCTGGCTCTCGCCGTACAGCGAGGCCGCCGCCGAGCGGGCCATGTCCTCGTCCACCACTGCGGCGAGCTGCACGCGCGCGTGCCCCTTGCCGACCGGACGGTCCGCCACGGCCACGGCGAGCCACGGGGCACCGCGCAAAGGGCTGCCGTCGGCGAGTTCGGCGCGGGTGCCGGACGCCATGAGATAGGAACCGCCGTCGGCCTTGGCGACGCGCTCGGGGAAGGCGTAAGCGGCGACCAGGCCCACGGTGCGGTCGTCCACGCCACCGGCCTGAGCGCCCTCACCGCCCGACCGCAACCGCCGCACCTCGGCTCGCCAGCGGCCCGCATACGCGTCACCGCCCCGCCGAGCCGCCCGTAGCGCGGCGGCCAGGTCATCGCCGTACTCCCGCGGAGCCTCCTCGCTCAGCAGCGCGACCACCTCGGCACCGCCCGCACCGGAGGTGTCCAGCAGCGCCCGCCCCAGCCGGGGATGCAACCCCAGCCGGGCCAGCTCGGCGCCGCGAGCCGTGGCCCGCCCGTCGGAGTCGACCGCCCCGACGGCCGTCAGGACGCTCCGCGCCGCCGCCATCGCCCCGCCCGGCGGCGCGTCCAGCAGCGCCAGCCCCGACGCGTCGGGATCGCCCCAGCACGCCGCCTGCAACGCGAACGCCGTCAGGTCGGCCACCTTGATCTCCGGCGACGGGAAGCGCGGCAGCCGCGCGTCCTCGGCCTCAGCCCAGCACCGGTACACCGCCCCCGGCGCCTCACGCCCGGCCCGCCCCGCCCGCTGCCGCCCGGCCGCCTGCGAGGCCCGTACCGTCGCCAGCGCGCTCAGCCCGCGCGCGTGGTCGACGCGAGGCTCCCGCGCCAGCCCGGAGTCGACGACCACCCGCACCCCGGGCACCGTCAGCGAAGACTCCGCCACGGACGTCGCCAGTACCACCCGGCGCCGCTCCCCGCCGGCCAGCACGGCGTCCTGCACGGCCGCCGACGCCCGCCCGTGCACCTGCAACACCTCGACGTCCCCGAGACCTCCCAGCTGCCCGGCCACCCGCGCGATCTCGCCCACGCCCGGCAGGAAACAGAGCACGTCCCCCGCCCGCTCGGCCAACGCCCGCCGCACCACCGACGCCACATGCGCCAGCAGCGCCGGATCGACCCGCATCCCGTGCGGCGGCCGTACGGGACGCGTGGGCGGTGCCCACACCACGTCCACGGGATGCGAGGTGCCCTCGGCCTCGACCACGGGCGCGTCACCCAGCAGCCGCGCCCACCCCTGCGCGTCCGTCGTCGCCGACGCGGCCACCAGCCACAGCTCCGGCCGCAGCGCCTGCCGTACGTCCCACAGGAAGGCCGCCACCGTGTCCGCGTCCAGATGCCGCTCGTGGCACTCGTCGAGGATGACGACATCCACGCCCGCGAGCTCCTGGTCGCGCTGCAACCGCTGGAGCAGCACACCCGTCGTGACGACCTCCACGCGCGCGCGTGGCCCGACGACCCGCTCCCCGCGCACGGTGTAGCCGACGCTCTCGCCGACCTTCTCGCCCAGCAGCCACGCCATCCGCCGCGCGGCCGCCCGGGCGGCGATCCGCCGGGGTTCGGCGACGACGACCCGCCGCGCAGGCCCAGCGTCCAGCAGCCCCGCCAGGGCCAGCGGCACCAGCGTCGTCTTGCCGGTGCCGGGCGGCGCGACGAGCACGGCGGTGCCGTGCGCGTCCAGGGCAGCGGTCAGACCGGGCAGGGCGCCGCGTACGGGCAGCGCGTCCAAGGCGTCGTAACGGATCACGCTCTCAGTCTCGTACGCACACGAAGATCGCCGTCCCCGGGATCAGGTTCCCGCGCAGCGGCGACCAGCCGCCCCACTCCGAGGTGTTCCAGGCCGGCCACTCCGGCTCCACCAGGTCCACCAGCCGTAGCCCGGCCGCCACGACGTCCCGCACCCGGTCGCCGATCGTCCGGTGATGCTCGACGTAGACCGCGCGGCCCTCCTCGTCCTGCTCGACGTACGGCGTGCGGTCGAAGTAGGAGGCCGAGACGGACAGGCCCTCCGGCCCCGGTTCGTCCGGGAACGCCCAGCGGATGGGATGGGTGACGGAGAAGACGAGACGGCCTCCGGGGCGCAGCACCCGTCGCACCTCCCGCAGCACCAGCACCGGGTCGGCGACGAACGGCAGCGCGCCGTACGCGGAGCACGCCAGATCGAAGGAGGCGTCGGCGAAGGGGAGGGCGCCGGCGTCGGCGCACACCAGAGGGAACGCGCTCCCGATGCGCAGGGCGTGCTGGAGCTGGCGGTGGGAGATGTCCAGGGCGACCGGACGGGCCCCCTGCGCGGTCAGCCAGCGCGAGCACTGTGCCGCGCCGGCGCCGATCTCCAGGACGTCCTTGCCCTTCAGTTCCTCCGGCGGGCCGAGCAGCCCGGCCTCCACCTCGTCCAGGCCCTCCGGGCCCCACACGAAACGGTCGTCGCCGAGGAACGTGCCGTGCTCGATCTGGTACTCGTCCGCGTTGCGGTCCCACCAGCCCCGGTTGGCCCGGGAACTCTCCGCGACATCGGCGTCGCGCCGGGTGGCCTCCGGTTCGTACTCTTGGATGATCGGCTCCCTCGTCGTACTCTTCCGTCACCTGAATGGCGCGGGCCCTCACGGTGGTGTCACGTGAGGGGTGTTCCTAGGCCTGCGTGGCCTCAGAAGACAGGTTGTGTGCCGGGTATGGGGCGTTCCGCCCCGGGTGTGCGCCTTCGCGCATTGACCATGTCCGGCTGCCCCCGTATGCTACAAGTTGCGCTGCGGGCCTGCGCACCTCAGACGTAGCAGGCTGCGCTCGCATCTGTTGTATGTCCCCTCGGTTGTCGAGGCGCCATCGGATTTCCGTGGCGCTTCCTAGGCTGTCCGGCTTCTTCAGAGCGATACGGGCTCCCGGCGTAGCAGTACCTACGACTTCAATGTCCGTACCGGAGCCCTTTCCCACATGACGAGCAGCACCGAGACCACCGCCACCACCCCGCAGGTAGCGGTCAACGACATCGGTAACGAGGAAGCCTTCCTCGCCGCGATCGACGAGACGATCAAGTACTTCAACGACGGCGACATCGTCGACGGCGTCATCGTGAAGGTCGACCGGGACGAGGTCCTGCTCGACATCGGTTACAAGACCGAAGGTGTTATCCCGAGCCGCGAGCTCTCGATCAAGCACGACGTCGACCCCAACGAGGTCGTCGCCGTCGGTGACGAGATCGAGGCCCTTGTTCTCCAGAAGGAGGACAAGGAAGGCCGCCTGATCCTCTCGAAGAAGCGCGCCCAGTACGAGCGTGCCTGGGGCACCATCGAGAAGATCAAGGAAGAGGACGGGATCGTCACCGGTACCGTCATCGAGGTCGTCAAGGGTGGTCTCATCCTCGACATCGGCCTCCGCGGCTTCCTCCCGGCCTCCCTGGTCGAGATGCGCCGCGTCCGCGACCTCCAGCCCTACGTGGGCAAGGAGCTCGAGGCGAAGATCATCGAGCTGGACAAGAACCGCAACAACGTGGTCCTGTCCCGCCGTGCCTGGCTGGAGCAGACCCAGTCCGAGGTCCGCCAGACGTTCCTCACCACCCTCCAGAAGGGTCAGGTCCGTTCCGGCGTCGTCTCCTCGATCGTCAACTTCGGTGCCTTCGTGGACCTGGGTGGCGTCGACGGTCTGGTCCACGTCTCCGAGCTCTCCTGGAAGCACATCGACCACCCCTCCGAGGTTGTCGAGGTCGGCCAGGAAGTCACCGTCGAGGTCCTCGACGTCGACATGGACCGCGAGCGTGTCTCCCTGTCGC
>CBFGZZ010000361.1:0-9056 GCA_965653385.1 uncultured Streptomyces sp.
GGGTAGGGGCACATGTACGCCTCGGCCATGGTCGTGTGGGCGAGCCCGAGGTTGGGCCCGGCATTGCGCTTGAGCTGGACACCCCGGCGCACCGCGAGGTCGGTGTAGTACTCCCACAGGTGCTGCTGGGCGCCGAGGCACTCCATGGCCTTGCGCTTGGTGTCCCAGACCTCGGTGATGTCGAGGAGGACCTCGGGCTTGAAGCCGCTCATTTCGGGCTGGTGCGGTTCGAAGTAGAACACGGGCGGGGCGCCGATGATCTCGCCCTCGCCGGGGTAGCCGATGGCCTGGGCGAGGACCCGGGCCTCCAGGGCCATGCGGTTGGCGGCCGGGTGGTCGCCGTTGTACGGGTCCTCGGTCGGGTGGGTGAGCACGACGTCGGGCTGCGTGTCGCGGTGGACGGCGACGAGTCGGTCGGTCAGCTCGGCGGTGGCGGTCAGCGGGTAGTCGCCGGCGCCGAAGAAGCGGACCTCGGCGCCGAGGGCGGCGGCGCGCTCGGCCTCGTCACGGCGTATCGCCTTGATCTCGTCGAGCTTCCTGCCCTCGCGCCAGGCCCTGGCCGACTCGCCGCGCTCACCGAAGGTCAGGCAGGCGATGGTGACCTTCTCGCCCCGGGACGCGGCCAGGGCGATGACTCCGCCCGCGCGCCACACGAGGTCACCGGCGTGTGCGGTGATGACGAGGGTGGAGCGTGGTGGGGACGGGGGTCCCCCGCGCGAGGTTGTTCGAGCGTGAGGGAGGGCGCATCGGGATGCGCCATGACAGGCTTCTCCTTGAGTGAGAGGTGTGCGCCCGCCTCGTACGCGTCAGCCGCACGGCGACCGGTACGACGCGCTCGTCGTACGACCCGACCCGGTCGGCGTACGGCTCAGTCGCGCAGCGCCTCGATCACGCTGGTGAGGTGGGCGCGGACGGCCGCCTCGGCCGCCTGCGGGTCCCTGGCCCGGATCGCCTCGATCATGGTCAGGTGCTCGTTCAGGGAGTGCTGCCGACGCCCGGGCCTGAGGGCCAACTGGAAGCGGTGGCGCACCAGTTGTGCGTTGAGCCGCTCCAGCAGTTCCACGGCCGTCCGCTGGCCGGAGAAGTCCCCGATTCTGGCGTGCAGTTCCTGGTTCAGCTCGGAGTAGGTCAGCGGCTCACCGTCGGCCACGGCCTTGGTCATCGCCGTGCCCAGGTCCGCGAGTTGCGTCAGCTGCTCGTCGCCGGCCGCGACGGCGGCCTTGGCCGCACAGAGCCCTTCCAGGACCATGCGGCACTCGGTGATGGCGACCGCTTCCTCCACGGTCACCACCCGCACCCGTGAGCCACGGTTGCGGATCCGCTCGACCAGTCCTTGAGCCTCCAGATCGATGAGCGCCGCGCGGATGCTGGCCCGTGTCACACCGAACTGCTCGGCGAGCTCGTTCTCCACCAGCCGCTGAGCCGGTGCCATCTCGCCGTGCAGGATCGCCTGCCGCAGCTGCGCGAGCGCGTGCTGCTTGGCCTGCTCCCCGGTGCTCGGACGGGCTTCCTTCGGCATGCGCCCTCCCTGAGTGAGTGCCTGTCGAACGTAAATCCAGCCAAACAGAATTGTCAACAATTTTGTCCGCCGTATTGCGTGCCACTGCCGAGCCGCGACGGAGTGTCCGCCCGGTCCCGCCGACACCGCACACTCCGTCCAGGCCGCTCCCCTCCCCCGCCCGGCTAGGGTCGCCGCATGACGCACAGCTTCGTACTGCACATTCCCGACGCCGAGCTCGAACCCGACCCCCTCGCGCCCGAGCAGGTCGTGTCCGGGACGCCCGAGGTGACCGGCAAGGTGGTCTGGGAGTCGGAGGACGGGCGTCAGGTGCGCGGGATCTGGCAGATCACGCCCGGCGTGGTCACCGACACCGAGGCCGACGAGCTGTTCGTCGTGATCAGCGGGTCGGCCACCATCGAGGTCGAGGGCGGGCCGACGCTGAGGGTGGGGCCCGGCGACATGGCCGTACTGCGCGAGGGCGACCGTACGACGTGGACGGTGCACGAGACGCTGCGCAAGGCGTACGCGATCAACCAGTGAGGCGGGGTGGCGCCGTAGAGCCGCGGATCTCCAACGTCGGTACCGCGAGGCGGACTTCGCCCGCTCCCCCGGTGCCCTCGAACCGGTCGAGCAGACGGCGGGCCGCGCGGCGGCCGACCTCGTGGCTCGCGTTGTCGACGGTCGTGAGCCACACGTGGCGCAGCCGGGCGATGCTGGTGTTGTCGTAGCCGACGACGGACAGGTCTCGCGGCACCCGCAGCCCCGTCTCCTCGGCCGCCGAGAGCGCGCCGATGGCGGCGATGTCGTTCACCGCGAACACGGCCGTCGGCCGTTCCGTGCGGCTCAGCAGCCGGACCGTCGTGCGGTAGCCGCCCTCCTCGGTCATGTCGCTCGCCTCGACGACCGCCTCGTCCGCGAGGCCGTGCTCCCGCATCGTCGCCTCGAAGCTCCGCCGCCGCAGCTCACCGACCGCGCCGTACCCGGCGATGTGCGCGATGTGCCGGTGCCCGAGCCCGATGAGGTGCTCGGTGACCAGGCGGGCGCCCCGCTCGTCGTCGTTGGCGACCACGTCCACGCCGGGCAGCTGCGGCTCGCGTGCCCCCGCCACCACCACCGGGAGGCGCTCGGCGACGGCCCCGAGCGCGGCCGGGTCGGGCAGCGTGCCGACCACGATCAGGCCGTCGACCCCGAGGTCCAAAAAGGGGCCGGCCGGGTCCTGTCCGGTACGGCGGTTGAGGCGGGCGTCGGCCAGGAGCATGCGCAGGCCATTGTCGTGCAGGAGGGAGTTCAGGCCGTCGAGCATGTCGACGAACCAGGGGTTGCGCAGGTCGTTGAGGAGGACGCCGACCGTGCGGGTGCGCTGCTCGCTGAGGCTGCGGGCGGCGGCGTTCGGGCGGTAGCCGAGTTCGCGTACGGCTCGCAGGACCGCCTCCCGCTTCTCGGGGCGCACCTGGTCCGAGCCGCGCAGCACCAGCGAGACCAGCGACTTGGAGACGCCGGCCCGGTCGGCCACATCGCGGATCGTCGGCGCTCTCATGGACATGGACCGTTCCATGAACCGCCAAGGCTTGTCAAAGGGGACGTAAAGGGTTGACACCACGGCCGGGCCGCGCTCAAGGTGAGCTGGACAGCAAATGGACCGGTCCAAAGAGGGGCTGCAATGGTGGACACGCTCGGCGTCGCCGTCGTCGGATTCGGCTGGATGGGACGGGTGCACACGCAGGCGTACGCCCGGGTCGCGCACCACTATCCGGCCCTGCCGCTGCGTCCTGAGCTGGTGACCGTCGTGGAGGACGTGCCCGGCCGGGCCGAGGAGGCCGCGGCACGGTTCGGGTTCGCCTCGACGACCCGCGACTGGCGCGAGGTGGCCGCCGATCCGCGCGTGCGGGCCGTCAGCATCACCGCGCCGAACTTCCTGCACCGCGAGATCGGCGTGGCGATGGCCGAGGCCGGCAAGCACATCTGGATCGAGAAGCCGGTCGGCCTGACCGCCGAGGACGCCCGGGCGGTGGCGGACGCGGCCGCCAAGGCCGGCGTACAGAGCGCGGTCGGCTTCAACTACCGCAACGCGCCCGCCGTCGAGACCGCCCGCGACCTGATCGCCGCCGGCGAGATCGGCGCCGTCACCCACGTGCGCATCCGCCTCTTCAGCGACTACGCCGCCCACCCGCAGTCCGCCCTGACCTGGCGTTACGAGCGTGAGCGCGGCGGCAGCGGAGTCCTCGGCGACCTCGCCTCGCACGGCGCCGACCTGGCCCGCTTCCTGCTCGGCGACATCGCCTCGCTGACCGCCGACACCGCGATCTTCCTGCCGGAGCGCGCCCGCCCGACCGCCGCGACCGCCGGCCACACCCTCGCCACCGGCGAACTCGGCCCGGTGGAGAACGAGGACTACGTCAACTGCCTGCTGCGCTTCGCCTCCGGCGCCCGTGGCGTGCTGGAGGCCTGCCGGGTCTCGGTCGGCGAGCAGAACAACTACGGCTTCGAGGTGCACGGCAGCAAGGGCGCGCTGTTCTGGGACTTCCGCCGCATGGGCGAGCTCGGTGTCAGCCGCGGCACCAGCTACCAGGACCAGCCGGTCAGCACGGTGTACGTCGGACCGGGCGACGGCGAGTTCGGCGCCTTCCAGCCGGGCGCCGCGAACGCCATGGGCTACGACGACCTCAAGGTCGTCGAGGCGTACCGCTTCCTGCGCTCGGTCGCCGAGGACACCCCGCACGGAGCCACCCTCGACGACGCCGTGCGCAGCGCCGCCGTACTCGACGCGATGACGCGGTCGGCTCGGAGCGGCGCGTGGGTGGACGTGGCCGCCGGAGCGTGAGGTCCGGGGTCAGCGCGCCCGGTCGGCCAGGGCGAGCGGGATGCTGACGACGAACACGACCAGCGGCGCCGAGGCCCGCGACCGCCGCCGCGTGCACGGCGACCGACTCGGGCTCTCTGCCGTACTCGCAGAGCAGCTCGGTGGGGAAGGGCATTCGTGCAGGGCGTCGTCGTACTCGTCCGAGGCCAGTCCCCGGGGGACGTAGAAGTCCAGGACCAGCAGCGTCAGGGCGATGGCGAACACGCCGTCGGCGAGGGCCACGAGGCGCTCGGAACCGCCGTCCGGGTTCGACTTCCACATGTGCCGACGGCAGGGAGCCGGGGCCTGCCGACCGGTGTACACGCCAGGCGTGCGCCCCTCGATCGTCACCCGATGGGCGTGGGCATGTTGTACGGCGTCACCACCTGGATCGCCGACGGCAGCGTGGGCCCCGCCGGCGGCAGCGCGCCGTGGGCCCGCATCACGATGTGGCAGGCCTCGCGCATGTCCTGGCGCAGGTCGTGGTGGAGGACGGCGGACAGGCGGTGCTCGCGCAGCAGACGGGTGTTGTCCTGGTCGAGATCGTGCGCGACGAACACCGCGCACTCCCGGCCCAGGTCCGCGAAGGCCCGCAGGGTGGCGATGTTGCCGCCGCCGATCGAGTAGACGGCGCGGATGTCGGGGTCCCGCTCCAGCGCGGCCCGGACCAGTTCGTACTGGGTGGCGTCCAGCCCCTGGCCCTCGGCGATCTCGACGAGCGTGCGGTCGGGATGGCGGGCCCGCATGGCGCTGCGGAAGCCCATCTCGCGCTCCTCCTCGTTGCGGAAGAAGCCACTGCTGAGGCTGGTCAGCACGTTGCCCGGGCGGTCGCCGAGCCACTGGCCCATGAGGTAGGCGGCTGTCGCCCCGGCGGCCCGGTTGTCGATGCCGACATAGGCGAGGCGGGCGGTGGAGGGCAGGTCGGTCACCAGGGTCACCACCGGGATGCCGGCCTCCGCGAGCCGGGCGACGGCGGCGGTGACCTCCGGGACGTCCGGGGCCTTGAGGATCACGCCCTGCGAGCCGCGCCGCGCGATGCGGTCCAGCGTCCGGGTCAGCTCCGGCATCGGTCCGGTCTCCCGGAAGTGGAAGCGTGAGCGCACGACGGCCGGGTGCAGGGACGGCAGCTCGGCCTCCAGGGCGGCCCGCACCGCGGTGGTGAACCGCTCGGGCGCCTGCACCACCATGTCGATCATGAAGGTACGGCCCACGAGGCGGACCTGGGTGCGCTGCCGGTCCAGGTCGGCTATGGCCTGCTGGACCTCCCGCGCGGTGCTCTCGCGCACCCCTCCCCTGCCGTTCAGGACCCGGTCCACCGTGGCCTCGCTCAGGCCCGCCTGACGTGCGATTTCCCGGATCGGGAAGGGGTGGCCCATGCGACGGCTCCTTGAGGGGTTTTTGATGGGCGGCTGCTGGTTGTTCGACGGGATTGTCATGACAAGAATGGCAGCGCTGAGTCGCCCCTGTCACCGAGAGGACACCGATGTCCTTCACCGCCGCACACCGCCGGCCCTGGCTGTCCGAGCACGACTGCGACCTCGCCGACTTCCGTGCACTCGTCGAGCGGACCACCGACCTCGCCGACTACCCGTACGCCTCCGCCGTGGAGCGCGAAGTCCTCGTCTACGACAGCGACCGCCTGCGCAAGGCCGACGCCCTCCGTGCGGTACAGGCCGAACTGGTCCGCGCCCTCACCGAAGGACCCGGCATCGCCGTCTTCCGGGGCGCCTTCCCGGACCCGGGGACCATCGACCGGCTCAGCGCCGTGTTCGACGCCCTGATCGCCGGGCAGCGCGCCGCGGGCACGAACGCCGGGGACCACTTCGCCAGGCCGGGCGCCAACGACCGGGTCTGGAACGCGCTGGAGAAGGCGGCCCTGTACGACCCCGAGGCCTTCGCCGACTACTACGCCAACGACATCCTGGCCCTGGTCTCGACCGCCTGGCTCGGGCCGGGCTACCAGGTCACCTCCCAGGTGAACGTGGTCAACCCGGGCGGCGCGGCGCAGACCGTGCACCGCGACTACCACCTGGGCTTCCTCTCGGGCGAGGTCGCGGCCGCCTACCCGGCCCATGTCCACCTCCTCTCCCCCGTGCTCACCCTCCAGGGCGCCGTCGCGCACTGCAACATGCCGGTGGAGTCCGGGCCGACGATGTACCTGCCGTACTCGCAGCGGTACGAACCCGGCTACCTCGCGTGGCGACTGCCCGAGTTCCAGGCGTACTTCGAGGACCGCCACGTCCAGCTGCCCCTCGCCAAGGGCGACGCGGCCTTCTTCAACCCCGCGCTCTTCCACGCGGCCGGCACCAACCGGTCGGCGGACATCCGACGCATGGCGAACCTCCTCCAGGTGTCCTCGGCGTTCGGGCGGGCCATGGAGACGGTGGACCGCGAGGCCGTCGCGGGCGCCGTGTACCCGGTACTGCGCCGGCGCGGGAGCGAGGGCGCCGACGAGGCGTGGACGGCGAACGTGATCGCCGCGAGCGCCGAGGGCTACCCCTTCCCCACCAACCTCGACAGCGACCCGCCGGTCGACGGGCTCGCCCCGCCCAGCCAGGCGGACGTCGTACGGCGTGCGCTGCGCGAGGGATGGACCCCCGAGGCTCTGCGCGACGAGCTGCGGGCCGGCGCCGAGCGGCGCCAGAGCTGACCTGAGCTGACCAGAGCTGAAAGGACCCGAAAGACATGGGACTTCTCGACGACAAGGTCGTCCTCGTCAACGGCGGCAGCCAGGGTGTCGGCGCCGCCATCGCGCGGGCCGCCGTTCGTGAGGGGGCGGTCGTGGCCGTCACCGGGCGGCGCGCCGAGCCCGGCGAAGCCCTGATGGCCGAACTCGCCGCCGCGGGCGCCAAGGCCATGTTCGTGCGGGCCGACCTCGCGGACGCCGAGCAGGCGAAGGCCTCCGTCGCCGAGGTCGTCGACGCGTACGGGCGGATCGACTGCCTGGTCAACTCGGCGGGGCTGACGTCCCGGGGCACGCTGCTCGACACCACGCCCGAGCTGTTCGACCAGCACATCGCGATCAACCTCAAGGCGCCGTTCTTCGCCATGCAGGCGGCCGTCTCGGACATGGTCGCGCGCAAGGCGCCCGGCACGATCGTCAACATCATCACGTCCTCGGCGCACGGCGGGCAGCCGTTCCTCGCGCCGTACGTCTCCGCCAAGGCCGGCCTCATCGGGCTGACCCGTAACGCCGCGCACGCCCACCGGTGGGACCGGGTCCGGATCAACGGCCTGAACATCGGGTGGACGGCTACGGAGGGAGAGGACGCGACTCAGAAGGCCTTCCACGGGGCCGGGGACGACTGGCTTGACGAGGCCGCCGCCAGGCTGCCCATGGGCAAGCTGGGGCAGCCCGACGAGATCGCCGAGTTCGTGGTCTTCCTGCTGTCCGACCGGTCGGGCGTGGTGACGGGATCGGTGATCGACTGGGACCAGAACGTACTCGGCGGCCTGGACTAGATCCTCGTCAGCCCTCGGACTCGAACCTCTGTCTCAAGCCTCGTACATAAGGAACCTGAACCATGCGAATCGGCATCCTCGGCCTCGGCCGCATCGGCGCCTTCCACGCCGAGACCCTCTCCGGACTCGACGCGGTCGACTCCCTCGTCGTCACCGACCCCTTCGCGGAGGCCGCCAAGGCCGCCGCCGAGCGGTTCGGCGCCGAGGTCGTGGACTCGCCGGAGGCCCTGCTGGCCGCCGGTGTGGACGGCATCGTCGTCGCCGCCGCGACCGACGCCCACCCCGCGCTGATCCTGGCCGGGGTCGAGGCCGGTATCCCCGTCTTCTGCGAGAAGCCCGTCGCGAAGACCATGAGCGAGGGCGTGGAGGTGCTGAAGGCCGTCCAGGGCAAGGGCGTGCCGATCCAGATCGGTTACAACCGGCGCTTCGACACCGGCTTCGTCAACGCCCGCGCCGCCGTGCAGAGCGGCGAGCTGGGCAAGCTGCACACGGTCCGCTCGACCACACTGGACCCGGCGCCGCCGCCCGCCGCGTACATCGCCGCCTCCGGTGGCATCTTCCGGGACTGCTCGGTGCACGACTTCGACATCATCCGCTGGGTGACCGGCCGTGAGGTCGTCGAGGTGTACGCCGTCGGCGGCAACAAGGGCGCCGACTACATCAAGGACGCGGGCGACGCCGACACCACCGGCGCGATCCTGACCCTGGACGACGGCACGATCGCCGTGGTCTCCAACTCCCGCCACAACGCCCGGGGTTACGACGTCCGCATGGAGATCCACGGCTTCGATGACTCCATCGCCGTCGGCCTGGAGGACAAGCTGCCGCTGCGCTCCGTGGAGCCCGGCGTGACCTTCCCCGCGGGCACTCCGCACGACTTCTTCATGGACCGCTTCACCGCGGCCTATCGCGCCGAACTCACCGCGTTCACCGAGGTCGTGGCCGGAACCCGGCCCTCCCCGTGCACCATCGAGGACGCCCTGGAGGCCGGCTGGATCGCCGACGCGTGCACACTGTCGCTGCACGAGCACCGTCCGGTGACGATCGAGGAGGTACGGCAGGCATGAACGACCCGAGCCCGCAGCCGCTGCGCATCGGCGTACTCGGCGCGGCACGCATCACCGAGCTCTCCCTCGTCGGCCCGGCCCGCACGACGGGCCACCGCCTCGTGGCGGTGGCCGCGCGCGACCGGTCCCGCGCCGAGGCGGTCGCCGACGAGCACGACGTGGAGCGGGGGGTGGACTCCTACGCCGA
>CBFGZZ010000362.1:0-9025 GCA_965653385.1 uncultured Streptomyces sp.
GGATACGCGCTGATCGTTCCGGCGCGGATCATCGGCGCGGCCCCGGCCCCGCTCTCCTGTTCCATGGGTGACAGTTCCCGCCACCTGTGCGCTGTCTGTAGAGCCACCTGTGTGACAGGTGATGCAGTCGTGACCATTCAATAGGGGTGGGACAGTTGAGTCCTCGCAGGACCCATGCGTACAAACCGCTCAGCCTGAAGAGACGTACGTGGCTGACGGTGGGAGCCGTCATCCTGAGCGGTGCCGGTGTCGTGACGTACGCGATCGCGGAGCCCTCCGCGCCGGCCGACGCCAAGCCGGAGAGCCGCAAGCCGTCGATCCACACGCTCAAGCTGAAGGACCGCGGCTCCGGCCGCAAGGGCCTCGCCCGGCAGGACACGGACCGCTTCAGCGCGGTCGCGCTGACCTGGAGCGACCCCGAGGCGGCGGCCAAGGGCACGCCCGAGGTACGCACCCGGGACACCGAGTCGGGCAAGTGGTCCGGCTGGCAGCGGGTCACCCAGGAGCCGAGCCAGGCGGACGGCGACGAGGGCGCGCGAGCGGCGCTGCGCGGCGGTACGGAGTCGGTGTGGACCGGCGACTCCGACGGCATCGAGGTGCGGATCGTGAACGCGGACGGCACCGAGGCGACCGGCCAGCCGGCCGGCATGGACGTCAAGCTGCTCGACCCCGGCACGGACCCCGAGGGCACGATGCGCCCGGCGGCCTTCGCGGCGGCGGAGACCACGGCATCGGCGACTCAGACCCCGCTGCCGACGGACCCGGCCACGCCCACGGACACGGCCACCCCGACCGAGCCGGCCACCCCCACCGACTCCCCGACGGCCACCGCAACGCCCACCGAGTCGGCGTCCCCGACGGCCTCGCCCACCCCGACCTCCACCGTCCCGGCGCCCCGGCCCTCGACGGTCGTGAAGCCGCCGGTGATCACGCAGGCCGAGTGGGGCGCGTCGACGGACTACGACGGCACCCCGGAGTACGGCACGGAGATCAAGGCCGCCGTCATCCACCACACCGGCGTGGACAGCGACAACGCCGTGTCCTGCGCCGAGTCCCGGGCCCGGCTGCGCACCATTCAGCAGGAACATTTCTCCCGCGGCTACTTCGACATCGGCTACAACTTCGTCGTCGACCGGTGCGGCCAGATATTCGAGGGCCGCAGCGGCGGCATGGACCTGCCGGTCATCGGCGCGCACGACGCCGGGTTCAACACCGGCACGGTCGGCATCTCGTACATCGGCAACTTCGAGAAGGCCAAGCCCAGCCGGGCCGGCCTGGACGCCATCGCGCGGGTCGTCGCGTGGAAGTTCGGGATGTACGGCATCGACCCGACCGGCAAGGTGACGATGACCTCCGGCGTCCCGCAGGGCTACAGCGGCAACAAGATCCCCGAGGGCACGTCGGTCACCCTGCCGCGCGTCTTCGGCCACCGGGACACCAACGCCACGGCCTGCCCCGGCGCCAACCTCTACCCCCAGCTCGGCCGGATCGCCCAGGTCGCCAAGACGCCGGGCATCTCGCACGCCCTGGCCACCTCGGACTTCAACCGGGACGGCATCAGCGACCTGGTCGCCGGCACGCCCCGCGCGCTCAGCAACGGCGGCACGCTCACCGTCGTGCCGGGCGGCGTCGACGGCCCGGTCACCGGCTCCAGGATGACGCTCACCCAGAACAGCACCGGCGTCCCCGGCGGCCACGAGGCAGGCGACAACTTCGGCGCGGCCACCGCATGGGGCGACGTCAACGGCGACGGCTACGCCGACCTGGCGATCGGCGTGCCCGGCGAGGACAGCAGCGGCCAGGACCGCGGCGCGGTCACCGTGCTGTACGGCCCCGGGCTCGACTCCGGCGACTGGTACACCACGTCGGGCGGTGTCACGGCGGAAGGGGCCAGGCTCGGCTCCACGGTGGCGGTCGGCGACTTCAACAGCGACGGCAAGGCGGACGTCTTCGCGGCCGGCACCGGCCGGGGCGGCAACTGGAACGTGCGGCTGACCGGCGGCACCACCTCGTCCGGCACGCTCACCGCGGCCACCGGATCCGTGGCCCACCTGGACGCCGCGACCGGTGACTTCAACCGGGACGGCTACGCCGACGTCGCGCTCAACTACCGCGACACCGGCGGCATCGGCCGTGTGGTCCGCTTCGCGGGCTCGGCGGCCGGCCTCACCAAGGTCGGCGTGATCTCCGTCAAGGGCGGCCGCTCCATCGCCGCGGGCGACGTCAACGGCAACGGCTATGACGACATCGTGATCGGCCAGCCGAACGTCGCCGAGTCCGGGGCCGTGACGGGCGGTCAGATCACGATGCTGTTCGGCACGTCGAGCGGCTTCACCACCACCGGGATGAAGACGATCCACCAGAACACGGCCTACGTCCCGGGCGGCAACGAGGCCGGGGACGACTTCGGCGGCTCGGTGTCGGTCGGCGATTACAACGCCGACGGCTATGCGGACGCCCTCGTCGGCTCACCCGGCGAGGACCTCGCCCGCTCTGGCGTCAACTGTTCCAACGCCGGCATGGCGACCCTCCTCAAGGGCACTTCGTCCGGGCTGACCGGCTCCGGCTCGACCGGCATCTCGCAGGAGACGTCCGGCGTCCCCGGCGGCGCGGAGTCCGGCGACCTGTTCGGCTCGGCGGTGTCACTGACGGATCTGTCGGGCTACGGCCGCGCGGACCTGACGTTCGGTGTGGAGGGCGAGGACAGCGCCAACGGGTTCCTCATGTACCTCCCGAGCAACAGCACGGGCCTCGGCTTCAGCCAGACGGCGATCTACAGCAGGACGACGCTGGGCACTCCGGCGGGCGCCCATCTGGGCCAGACGCTGACGCCGTGACCGGCGAGAACAGCTGATCCGGCGGGGACCCCGCCCATTCACGGGGTCCCGGCCGGATCATGTCCCGACGGCCGCCGTACCCGGGAGGGTGCAGAACACCCGCCGTACCCGGGGGCACGAAACACCCCTAGCCGCTCGTCGCGTCCCGGCACAGCAACCTCAGCGACCCGTCGCCCGCGAAACACCGCCGCGCCTCGTCGATCGGGTCCCACAGCCGCCCGTCGGGCGTGCGGATCCAGTGGTCGCCGCCCGACGCCCACCACTCGGCGCCGGTCTGACGGGCGATCACCTCACCGGCGTACGCGCCGAGAGCGCGCAGGGTGTTCTCCACGGCCGCGTACGGGGTCCGTTCGCGGCGCAGCTCCTCGATCATCCGGTCGACCCGCCACAGGCTCTGCGCCGAGTAGTCGAGTCGCAGCCGCGCTCCCTCGCGCATCGTCGCCACCGCGTCCGCCGCCCACCGCACCGGCTTGCTCGCGGCTGAGGGCCTGGTCTCCGCTTGAGTCGTCACATCCTGGAGAGCGTGGCCGAACTGCGTTTCGTCACGCGGATCCGGGGGGTGCCCGGGACCGGTGCAGGACCGCCCCACGTCCACCCCATGACAGTCACAGGACTCCCTCAGACATCGGGTTTACGCGGGAGTGACGCTTCGCCGCTCCCGTGCGCTCCAGTCACTGATGAGCATGTACTTCCATCTCCGAGCGGTGCCGCCCTCGGCACTGCGCAACAGCGCGACCTGGTTCCAGCGTCTGTTCGAGGACGACTGGGACACCGTGCGGGAGCGGATCGGCCGGCATCGCGAGGAGGTGCTCGACCGGCAGTACGGCGACGTCGAGCTCCTCTACTCCGGCATCCCCCCGAACCACGCCTCGGACGGCCCCCGCACCCACGTGGTCCTCGGCGGCCGCCCGGTCTTCCACCCCGAGACGCCCCTGCCGCCGTTCCTGATGCTCACCGCGGCCCAGGTGACCGGGGTCGCCGGGTATCTCAAGGCGGCCGACTTCGACGACCTGTGGCGCCACGCACGCACGAAGCTGCTGCGGCCGTACGCCGCGACGGACGCGGAGACCGAGGTGCGCGGCCTCTTCGCGGCGACCCATCGCGACCTGACCGCGTTCTACGCGCAGACGGCCGACTACGGCGACGCGGTGGTGAAGTGGCTGTTGGTCTGACGAACCGGGGCAGGGCCCCCGGTCAGCCCCTGCCCCGGGCTCGCCGCGACACCACGGCGCGCAGCACCCGGCGCCCCTCCGTCGACACCTCCAGCGCCCGGCGCAGTCCGCCCGGGCCATGCCCGGCGAGGATCTCCAGGACGCTGATCTGACGCCGCAGTTCGGCGGCGACGAGCGGCGACATGCCCGCCGTACGTCCCTCCACCGGAACCCCTTCCGCACGCACCGAGCCGAGCTCCTCGGGAAGCGCCCCGGCCGAGGTCGCGTCGTCCTCCGCGGGGTCGAGGAGCCGGTGTACCTGGAGCGAGGCGACGGAGCAGGCGTCGGCCCAGATCCGGGCTTCGGTGGCGGACCGTACGGCCGGGGCGGCGGCCAGCATCCGCCGGGCGAGCAGGGCGGCCTCGTCCTCGACACCCTCGTCGTCCACGATCTCGGCGACGCCGAGCTTTCCGCGTACCTGCTCCAGCAGTTCGCCCCACGCGGTCGGCTCCCCGCCGGCCGCGAGGTTCGCCCAGAGCGGCCGCAGGACCTCGTCGTCACCGCCCAGCAGGGGCACACACCGATCTAAACAAGCCAACCCGCTGGCGGCCAGTCCGCGTTCGTCGGCCTGAGCGATCAGTTCCACCAGGCTCATCCACGCCTCCCTAAGCGGGTCAGTCACGAGGGTCGGGGTCCCCGCACAGGCCCCTGGCAGGCCCCTTCCCTAACGGAGCCCACACCTCCCCTTACTGCGTGCAACGGCCCACGAGTGTCACAGGGGTACGACACCGAGCCGGTCGAGCAGCCGAAAGAAGAGGTTTTCGGCCAAAGGATCCGCTTCAGAGGTGAGTACGTCGATCACCGACTGGGCGTTCACCTCGTGCCCGGCCTCGGCGGCCCAGACGACGGCCCGTTCGGCGGCGTCGGAGGGTTCGAGGAAGTAGTCCTCCAGCGTGAGCCCTTCGTCGTCGGCGCCCAGGTACCCGGCCATCGCGCCCCGCGCCAGACAGGTCGTCCACGCCCCGCTCTCCGGCGCCGCCGCCTCCACCACCACCGAGGCGCTGTCCATGACGTATCCGAAGAGCGCGGGCGCCCCGGTCTCGCCGGCCAGGGCGTTCATGCTCCCGACGTCCCCCTCCCCGTTCGGGTACTCCCACACCTGCCAGCCGTCCGGCGCCTCCTCGCGCAGGGTCATCCCCTCGACGCCGGCCAGCGCGTCCAGCTCCGCCAGCGGCCGCTCCCCGCGGCCCACGACGAAGTACCCCCAGTAACCCATTTCCGGTTCCCCCCGGCTCTTCGGTACGGCTCGGGCCGAATACACCACAGTCGCACGGGAGTTCGCAGCCGTATCGGCCAATCCACGGCTCAGTCCAGCCGGTCAGCGAGCGCCTTGAACTCGGCCCAGGACAGCCTCGGCTCACCGGAGTCCCACAGCTTCTGCACGGTCGCCCGCAGCGGCATCCTGATGCCGTCCGCGACCTGGGCCTGCGTCTGCGAGTTCGCCAGGTCGCACCACACCGCGAACGACCCGCCCAGGATCTGGTCGTCGTACGTGGCCGGTACGGCCGTCGTCCCGCGCAGGACCCGCGGCGTCCACTGCTGGTAGATGCGCTCACCGGTCGGATAGACGAAGGTCTGCGGCTCGCCGAGCACGTAGTAGAGGAACTCGTCGTTGTAGTTGATGACCTTCCGCCCCTCCCTCAGGTACTCCAGCGGCACCCGCGCGCCGATCTCCTTGCCCGTCCAGTACGCCACCTGGATGTCCTTGTCCGGCTGGACGGAGGTGTTCCGGAAGAACCCGTCGTTCCAGGCCCGCGGCGTGCGGTCGTGGGCGCGGACGGTCGCGGCGCGGTCGTTGAGCCATCCGGTGGCGAGGTCGGCGACGGTGGCGCCGGAGCCGTAGGCCTCCCGGGCGGCGGCGGCGAGCTGCGGGTAGGACGCCTCGGGGTTCGAGACGACCAGCGCCTGGTACTCGTCGGCGCCGAGGTGCCACTGGTTCCCGGGGAAGAGTCCGGCGAACTCGTTCAGCAGGTCGTCGACGATCTCGGCGGACTCGGGCTTGGAGATGTCCACGGCGCCCCGCGTCGCGACCCCGTTCACATTGCGCAGCTGCAGATCCGGGTGCGCGGCGATGACGGCCCCCAGATGCCCCGGCGAGTCGATCTCGGGCACCACCGTGATGTGCCGGCTCTCGGCCAGCTCGACGATCTTCTTGACCTGCGCCTTGGTGAGATGCTGCTGGGAGACGATCTCGGGATGCGAGGTGGACTCGATCCGGAACCCCTGGTCGTCGGAGAAGTGCAGCCCCAGCTGGTTGAACTTCAGGTCCCCCAGCTCCCGCACCCGGTCCTCGATCCAGTCCGCGGTGAAGTGCTTGCGCGCGATGTCGAGCATGAACCCGCGCACCGGCTTGGCCGGCGCGTCCCGCACGACGCCCTCCGGTGCCGTACCCCCCTCGTGGACCTCCTGCTTCAGCGTCCTGGTCCCGTAGAAGACCCCCGCCTGGCCGGGCCCGGATATGGTCACCCGTCCCCCGCGCACGGTCATCGAGTACGACTCCGGATCCGCGCCCTCGTCGCGGTTCAGCGCCAGCCGCACGTCCCCGGCCCGCACGTCGTCCTTCTCACCGGCGTACGTCAGCCCCAGCTCACCGGCGATGAGCCGCCCCTCGTCGGCGAGCCCCTTGTCGTTCACGACGACCCGCTCCCCCTTCACGGGACGCCAGCCCGGCCCGCGCGCCGCGGTGTGGGAGGTGACGGCCGGAATGGTGCTCGGGGCCTTCGAGAGCGGATACGACCGGGTGGGTGACGGTGTCGGGGTGGGCGCCTGTCTCGGTGCGGAGGGAGAGGCGGCCTCGGATATGCCCGGGGCGGACCGCCGCTGCTCCGATCCGGCCGACTCGCCGTCGTCGCCGGTGGCCAGGAGCCCGAGGCTCACCCCGGCCGCGACCGTCACGACCACCACGGCGACGATCAGCACCCATGTCTGCTTCAACGCCCTGCGGGCCGGGGCCCGACGCCTGTGCTTGTGCTGGCTCACATCGCCAACCTAGGCCAGGAGAGCTCGGCCCGCCGTCCAGGGAGCGTTCCGAAACTCTCCCGTTCGACTGAAATTCGGGCATCCGTCGGACACGTCACGTCCACACTCGGTAACGTGGCGCCACTCCTGCCCCAGAATCCCCTGTCGAAACCACGTGACGCCCACACACCTTCCTGGCCGAGTCGCCATACCGTCCCTGCCCACCGTCCTGGACGCCTTCAACAGCGCGCCCGCCCACGACGCCCGCGCGCTCCTCATGGACTGCCTGCGCAGCCCCCGCTGGGTCGAGCGCCTCGCCGGCCACCGCCCGTACCCGGACGTCGACTCCCTGCTGGCCGCGTCCGACGAGGCGGCATACGACCTGACGCCGGGCGATCTGGCGGAGGCGCTGGCGGCAGAAACGTTGCCGGCATTGCCGGAGGGGATCTACGGAGCGGCCCATACAGCACTTAATGCAGCGAATGCCGCATACGAGGCCAAGTTCGGGCACGTATTCGTCATCTGCCTGGACGATCTGGCGCCGGCGGAGGCCCTGGACCACGTACTTCACGCCATCCGGTCTCGATTGGCAAACGATCCGGACGACGAACGGGTCCTGACGGCAGAGGAGCTCCGGCGCCTGGCCAAAGGACGGCTGGTACGCGCCCTCAGGGGCGCGGGGAACTGCGCGACCAGCCCAAACGGCGCCTCGCTCGGCAACAAACAGACCGACCCACCCCATTAGCCGCACATCACCCATCCGCGTGCCACTTTGATCACATACCCAGACCCCCGCTAAGCCGCGCAGCGCAACGCGGATACGATGCTGAGGGCCGGTGGACCGTACCCGGCCGGGCCCGACCGACAGCACAAGCCGGCTGGCCCCAATCCCCGCTCCCGGAGGAACTTCCGTGCCGGCTGGAACGCTGTACCGCGGCCGGGAAGGAATGTGGTCCTGGGTGGCTCATCGAGTCACCGGCGTCCTCATTTTCTTCTTCCTGTTCGTTCACGTGCTGGACACCGCTCTCGTCCGTGTCTCTCCCGAGGACTACGACAAGGTCGTAGCCACGTACAAGACGCCGATCGTCGCGCTGCTGGAGTACGGCCTCGTCGCCGCCATCCTCTTTCACGCGCTCAACGGCCTGCGCGTCATCGCCGTCGACTTCTGGTCGAAGGGCCCGCGCTACCAGAAGCAGATGCTCTGGTCCGTCGTCGGCCTCTGGCTGGTGCTGATGCTCGGGGCGATCTACCCCGTTCTCGGCCACGCCGCTCAGGAACTGTTCGGGAGCTGACGCGTATGTCCACCACTGAGAAGACCGCCACCGGTATCGGCCCGGTCGAGGGTGAGTCCCTCTACAACGTCGACAACCCGGCCCCCTACATCGAGGCCCCGCGCAAGCGCACCAAGAAGACCCCGAAGTCCACGCGGGGCAACTTCGAGATGGCCGCCTGGCTGTTCATGCGCCTGTCCGGCGTCGTGCTGGTCGTCCTGGTCATCGGTCACCTGCTGATCCAGCTGGTGCTGGACGGCGGCGTGTCGAAGATCGGCTTCGCGTTCGTGGCCGGCCGCTGGGCCTCGCCGTTCTGGCAGGTCTGGGACCTGCTGATGCTGTGGCTCGCGATGCTGCACGGCGCCAACGGCCTGCGCACGGTCATCAACGACTACGCGGAGCGCGCGAACACCCGTCTGTGGCTGAAGGGCCTGCTCTACACCGCCACGGTGTTCACCATCCTGCTGGGCACGCTGGTGATCTTCACCTTCGACCCGAACATCCGCTAGGCACGGGGCTGAGGCAACCACCATGAAGATCCACAAGTACGACACCGTCATCGTCGGCGCCGGTGGCGCCGGTATGCGCGCGGCCATCGAGTCCACGAAGCGCAGCCGTACCGCCGTGCTGACGAAGCTCTACCCCACCCGCTCCCACACGGGCGCCGCGCAGGGCGGTATGGCCGCAGCGCTCGCCAACGTGGAGGAGGACAACTGGGAGTGGCACACCTTCGACACGGTCAAGGGCG
>CBFGZZ010000363.1:0-8905 GCA_965653385.1 uncultured Streptomyces sp.
GTCCTTGAGGACCTCGAAGGCGCCGTCGTTGAAGATGTTGCAGTTCTGGTAGATCTCGATCAGGGCCGTGCCTTTGTGGGCCGCCGCCTCGCGCAGCACCTGGGTGAGGTGCTTGCGGTCGGAGTCCACCGTGCGCGCCACGAAGGACGCCTCCGCGCCGAGGGCGAGGGACACCGGGTTGAAGGGCGCGTCCAGCGATCCCATCGGCGTCGACTTGGTGATCTTGCCGACCTCGGAGGTGGGTGAGTACTGGCCCTTCGTCAGGCCGTAGATCCGGTTGTTGAACAGCAGGATCTTGAGGTTGACGTTGCGCCGCAGGGCGTGGATCAGGTGGTTGCCGCCGATCGACAGCGCGTCGCCGTCACCGGTCACCACCCACACGCTCAGGTCCCGCCGCGAGGTGGCCAGGCCCGTCGCGATGGCGGGGGCGCGGCCGTGGATGGAGTGCATCCCGTACGTGTTCATGTAGTAGGGGAAGCGGGACGAGCAGCCGATGCCCGAGACGAAGACGATGTTCTCCTTGGCCAGGCCCAGCTCCGGCATGAAGCCCTGGACCGCGGCCAGGATCGCGTAGTCACCGCAGCCGGGGCACCAGCGCACTTCCTGATCGGACTTGAAGTCCTTCATGGACTGGCGGGCCTCGGCCTTGGGGACGAGCGAGAGTGCCTCGATCGTGCCCGTGCCTTCCGTGGACGTCTCAGCCATCGATGGCCTCCTTGAGCGCCTTGGCGAGCTGTTCCGCCTTGAACGGCATGCCGTTGACCTGGTTGTACGAGTGCGCGTCCACCAGGTACTTCGCCCGGATCAGGGTGGCGAGCTGGCCGAGGTTCATCTCGGGGATCACCACCTTCTCGTAGCGTCCGAGTACCACGCCCAGGTTGCGTGGGAACGGGTTCAGATGGCGCAGATGCGCCTGCGCGATCGACTCGCCGGCGTTGCGCAGCCGGCGGACCGCGGCCGTGATCGGGCCGTACGTCGATCCCCAGCCCAGCACCAGCGTCGTCGCCTCGTGCGGGTCGTCGACCTCCAGGTCCGGCACCTCGATGCCGTCGATCTTGGCCTGGCGGGTGCGGACCATGAAGTCGTGGTTGGCCGGGGCGTACGAGATATTGCCCGTGCCGTCCTCCTTCTCGATGCCGCCGATCCGGTGCTCCAGGCCCGGGGTGCCCGGGATCGCCCACGGCCGGGCGAGGGTCTGCGGGTCGCGCTTGTACGGCCAGAAGACCTCGCTGCCGTCTTCCAGGGTGTGGTTCGGACCCTGCGCGAACTGCACCGTCAGGTCCGGCAGCTCGTCCAGCTCCGGGATCCGCCAGGGCTCCGAGCCGTTGGCCAGATAGCCGTCCGACAACAGCATCACCGGAGTGCGGTACGTGAGCGCGATCCGCGCCGCCTCCAGAGCCGCGTCGAAGCAGTCCGCCGGGGTGCACGGGGCGACGATCGGCACCGGCGCCTCGCCGTTGCGGCCGAACATGGCCTGCAACAGGTCCGCCTGCTCGGTCTTGGTCGGCAGCCCCGTCGACGGCCCGCCGCGCTGGATGTCGATCACCAGCAGCGGCAGCTCCAGCGACACGGCCAGCCCGATGGTCTCCGACTTCAGCGCCACACCGGGGCCGGAGGTCGTGGTCACCGCCAGCGAGCCGCCGAAGGCCGCCCCCAGTGCCGCGCCGATGCCGGCGATCTCGTCCTCGGCCTGGAAGGTCCGTACGCCGAAGTTCTTGTGCTTGCTCAGCTCGTGCAGGATGTCCGAGGCCGGGGTGATCGGGTACGAGCCCAGATACAGCGGCAGGTCCGCCTGACGGGACGCGGCGACCAGCCCGTAGGACAGGGCGAGGTTCCCGGAGATGTTGCGGTAGGTGCCGACCGGGAAGGCCGTCGTCGCCGGGGCGATCTCGTAGGAGACGGCGAAGTCCTCGGTCGTCTCGCCGAAGTTCCAGCCCGCGCGGAAGGCGGCGATGTTGGCGGCCGCGATATCCGGTTTCTTGGCGAACTTGGAGGTCAGGAACTTCTCCGTGCCCTCGGTCGGTCGGTGGTACATCCAGCTCAGCAGGCCCAGCGCGAACATGTTCTTGCTGCGCTCGGCCTCCTTGCGGGTGAGGTCGAACTCCTTCAGCGCCTCGACCGTCAGGGTCGTCAGTGGCACCGGATGGAGGCTGTACCCGTCCAGCGAGCCGTCCTCCAGCGGTGAGGAGTCGTAGCCCACCTTCTGCATCGCCCGTTTGGTGAACTCGTCCGTGTTGACGATGATCTCCGCGCCGCGCGGCAGATCGGCGATGTTGGCCTTCAGAGCCGCCGGGTTCATCGCGACCAGCACGTTCGGCGCGTCGCCCGGAGTGAGGATGTCGTGGTCGGCGAAGTGCAGCTGGAAGGAGGACACGCCCGGCAGGGTGCCTGCGGGGGCGCGGATCTCGGCCGGGAAGTTCGGCAACGTCGACAGATCGTTGCCGAAGGTCGCTGTTTCCGAGGTGAAACGGTCGCCGGTGAGCTGCATACCGTCGCCGGAGTCCCCCGCGAAACGAATGATCACCCGGTCCAGCCGGCGGACGTCCTTCGTCCCTGCCGGTTTGCGCTGCTCTCCCACGACGGCTTCGTCGGCCTGCTCCGCTGGGCTACTGACCTGGCTGGTCACTGAACTGGACCTCCCTCGAGGCGGCATCTGGGCACGGCCTTCCCGCAAGCCTTCCCAGGATCAACCCTACGTCCGCAAAGGTCGCTCTCCCTGGGCCATTCGCATGACGGACGTGGATTTGAGGTGGTGCACCACCCGGACTTGTCATGATTTACACGCCCCCCGGCGCTTCTTTGAAGACGCTCCCCGCTCGTTCTTTGGTTCTGGGCCTCCGGCTCGGCAGATCCCAGCTTTCTGACACGGTGTCAGATAGTCAGGAGTTGAGATAGGTGAGAACCGCCAGAACCCGCCGGTGGTCCCCGTCGCTCTGCGACAACCCGAGCTTCAGAAAGATGTTGCTGACGTGCTTCTCGACCGCGCCGTCGCTCACCACGAGCTGCCGGGCGATCGCCGAGTTGGTCCGGCCCTCGGCCATCAGTCCTAGGACCTCCCGCTCACGCGGCGTGAGCCCCGCGAGCACGTCCTGCTTACGGCTGCGCCCCAGCAGCTGGGCCACGACCTCCGGATCGAGGGCGGTACCCCCTCTGGCCACCCGCACGACCGCGTCCACGAACTCCCGAACCTCCGCCACGCGGTCCTTGAGCAGATAGCCGACCCCGCGGCTGGACCCGGCCAGCAGTTCCGTGGCGTACCGCTCCTCCACGTACTGCGACAGTACGAGTACCCCCAGCCCGGGGTGCGACTTGCGCAGCTGTACGGCGGCCCGTACCCCTTCGTCGGTGTGCGTCGGCGGCATTCTCACGTCCGCCACCACCACATCCGGCAGCTCGCCCTGTCCGTCCAGCTCGGTGATGGTCTTGATCAGCGCGTCGCCGTCTCCGACGCCCGCCACGACCTCGTGCCCACGGTCGGTCAACAGCCGGGTCAGCCCCTCCCTGAGCAGCACCGAGTCCTCGGCGATGACCACCCGCACCCTGTCCTCCACGTCCCCTGGCCCCCCGTGTGCCTTGGCATTCGGCCGAGCGTGTCCCGGCCCTGTCGTCCTTCGCGCCTTCAGTATCCCGCGATCGGCTCTTCCGCACCGGGCCTGTGGATAACCTGCGTCCGAACGACGTGACGTGCTCAGGGTGCGCCTGCGTCGGTGGCCTGCTTGCCGCCAAGGAGTGCTTGCGGTCGAGGAGCGCTCGCGGGGATGGCGTAGTCGCGGCGACGGCGTGCTCGTGGCCGGGGAGCGCTCGCGGCGATGGCGTGTTCGCGGCCGAGACGTGCTTTGCCGCCGGACGAAAATCCGGCCCCGAACCAACCGGAGCCGGATCCTCATCTCAGAGGGACGCCGAAGGGCGGTCCCGAACGGCACGCCGGTCTACACGGTCCGCCAGGGGAGCTCCGCCGTCACCCGGGTGGGCCCGCCGACCGGTGAATCGACCACCAGGATCCCGTCCACCGCGTCCAGCCGTTCGGCCAGCCCCGCCAGTCCCGAACCGTCGGAGGTGCCCGCACCACCGACCCCGTTGTCAGTGACCTGCAACATCAGGCGGTTCTCCACCCGCCACACGTCCACGGCCGCCCACGTCGCGCGCGAGTGCTTGCTGATGTTCTGCAGCAGCTCCGAGACCGTGAAGTAGGCGATCCCCTCGATCGCCGGCACCGGCCGCTCCTCCAGATCCACCTCGACCTCCACCGGCACCGTGCACCGCGACGCCACCGCCGACAGGGCCGCGTCCAGCCCCCGGTCGGTCAGGACCGCCGGATGGATGCCGCGCGCCAGGTCCCGCAGCTCCTGCAGCGCCGTCTTCACCTCGCCGTGCGCCTCGTCGACCATCCGCGCAGCCGCGCCGGGGTCCTCCGCCAGCTTCTCCTTCGCGAGGCCGAGATCCATGGCCAGGGCCACCAGGCGGGCCTGGGCGCCGTCGTGCAGATCCCGCTCGATGCGCCGCAGGTCGGCAGCGGCCGTGTCGACGACGACCCCCCGGTCCGACTCCAGCTCCACCACGCGCGTGGCCAGCCGTGAGGGGCCGAGCAGGCCGTGCACCATCAGCCGGTCCACCGTCGTCAGCGCCCGCACGATCCAGGGCGTGGCCAGCGTGAACAGTAGCCCGACCACCGCGGTGACCGCGATCTCGAAGGGGTTGTCGAGGTAGATGCTGTGGGTCTCGTCGCCGAACACCTGAAGACCGTCCTGACCGGCCCACAGCGGGAACACCCAGAACCACAGCGGATACGTCAGCAGCGCCCAGCCGTAGGCCCAGACGTTCACGGCGACGACGAAGGAGAACACCGCCCAGGGGAAGTGCAGCACCGCGTACAGCGCACTCCGCCAGGACGTCCCGCTCTTCAGTACGGCGCCCATCCACGCCATGAAGCCTCGCCGGCGCATCCGCAGCGGCTCCGGGTCGGCCACCTCCAGGCCCAGCAGACCACGCGCGCGTGCCCGCTCCAGCGCCCCGAGGCCCCGGCAGCCGGCCAGCCCCGCCGCCAGTACCGGGATGCCGAGGAACGTCACCAGCAGGCCCGCGCCCAGCGACACCATCGTGATGGCGTACACGAACAGCAGGATGCTGATCGGCAGACTCAGCAGCACATACAAGAACTCCCGCCAGCTGCGTGCCTCGAACGGCGCCCGCAGCCCGGCCGGCAGCCGGTGCCGTCGCTCGCCGCCGTGCTCGGGAAGGCCGCGCTCGGCGTAACCGAGCCCGTGCCCGTAGCCCTGTCCGTACTCCGTGGCCATCGGCGTCGTCCGTTCTCCTCGTCCCGTCAGCCCCGCCGCCGGGGCTGTGCCGTCGTATCTCCACCCTGATCCACCGCGGGTCCGCGGACCATGGAGGCCGTCGGCGTCTCGAACAGGGGGTTTTCCCCACCCTGGCCGGTCCCTGTCCTGCCTTGGCTACCCCTGGCCGGTCCCTGTCCTGCCTTGGCTACCCCTGGCCGGGCCCTGCCCCGCCCGGCTACCCCTGACCGGGGACGCGGTCCCGCCACGGCAGCTCCGCCGTCACGGTCGTCGGGCCACCCTGCGGGGACTCGATGGCGAACAGGCCGTCCACGGCGTCCAGCCGGTCGGCGAGTCCACGCATGCCCGTACCGCCGTCCAGGCGCGCACCTCCGCGCCCGTCGTCCCACACCTGGATGAGCAGCCGGTCGTCCGCCCGCCACACGTCGACCGATGCCGACTTCGCCCCACTGTGCTTGCTGGTGTTCTGCAGCAACTCGGAGACGGTGAAGTAGGCGATGCCCTCGATGGCCGCCGCCGGTCTGGACAGCAGGTCGACGGTCACCTTCACCGGCACCGTGCAACGTGAGGCCACCGCCGACAGCGCGGCGTCCAGGCCGCGGTCGGTCAACACGGCCGGATGAATGCCCCGGGCGAGATCCCGCAGCTCCTGGAGCGCCAGCTTCACCTCGCCGTGCGCCTCAGCGACCATCGCCGCCGCCGTGTCGGGATCCTCCAGCAGCTTCTCCTTGGCCAGGCCCAGCCCCATGGCCAGATTGACCAGGCGGGCCTGCGCGCCGTCGTGCAGGTCCCGCTCGATACGCCGCAGGTCCGCGGCCGCCGTGTCCACGACGACCCCCCGGTCCGACTCGAGTTCGGCGATCCGGCGCTCCAGCTCGTCGGAGGGCGACAGCAGGCCGCGCACCATCGCCCGGTCCGCGTTCGTCAGGCCCCGCGCGATGAACGGCAGCACCGGCCACAGCACGAACAACGAGGTCAGTGTGATGGCGAAGGTGAGGACGCCCCAGGGCAGCCGGATGAAGTCGTACAGGATCGTGCGCCAGCCCACCGGGTCCTTCAGCGCCAGCCACAACTGCGGGAAGAACCCGTCCTTCCCGCCGCGCAACGGCAGCGGACTCGGTTCGTCCACCCGCACCCCGAGCAGCGCACGCGCGCGTGCCCGCTCCAGCTTCCCCAGCTGCCGCGCGCCCATCAGGCCGGCCGCGAGCAGCGGGAACCCGATCACCGTCAAGGTCAGGAAGGCCCCGGTGAACAGCACCACGGCGACATAGGTGAAGCCGAGCAACGACAACGGAAGGTTCGCCAGGAGATACGCGATCTCCTTCCAGGTGTGCCGGTCGTAGGCGAAACGGGCGGGCGGCAGCGGCGGCTGGTCGCCGTCGGACGGCCCGGAGGCGTCCCGCGAAGGGCTGGGGCGTTCGGTCATATGGGCTAGCGTGCCGCGCGGTGCGCCGCCGCGCCATGAGGCGGACTGCCCTCGTCCACGGGGGAAATCCCCACCCCCGGCCCGCCCGGGCGCCGGAGCCTCGTATCTCGACGGGATCTCAACGTGTGACGGGCTGCTTACGGTCTCTTTAGCAGGGCCTAGACTCCCGTGCGTACAGATCGTCGAACAGCGGTGTTCACCGGAAACGGCAGTGCTCACCGGAAACAGCAGTGTTCACGGGCTCACCGGTCGCAGGACACTGGTCCTGAGACATCGGTGACGAGGTCAGGGAGCGAGGGGTGGACGTGTCGGAACAGACCGTCGTCGTGGCGGCGGACTACTTCCAGTCCTACTCGGTCGTCGGACTGCTGGCTGTCGTCGGCGTGCTGTTCGTCGCCGTCGCCTTCGGAGCGGGCCGCCTGCTGCGGCCCGTGGTCCCCACACCCGAGAAGCTCCTGACGTACGAGTGCGGCGTCGACCCTGTCGGCGAGGGCTGGGCCCACACCCAGGTCCGCTACTACGTCTACGCCTTCCTGTACGTGATCTTCGCCATCGACTCGATCTTCCTGTTCCCCTGGGCCACGGTCTTCGCCGACCCGGGCTACGGCGCGACCACGCTCGTCGAGATGTTCATCTTCCTCGGCTTCCTGGCCGTGGGCCTGCTCTACGCATACAAGAAGGGCGTCCTGGCATGGACGTGACGCCAGACACCAACGAGCAGCCCGTTCTGCTCCCGGAGCCGAAACGGCTGGGCGCACTGGCCCGCCTCGCTCCCGAGCCGATGAAGGTGATCCTGAACTGGGGCCGCCGCTACTCGCTCTGGGTCTTCAACTTCGGCCTCGCCTGCTGCGCCATCGAGTTCATCGCCGCGTCGATGGCCCGCCACGACTTCATCCGCCTCGGCGTGATCCCGTTCGCCCCGGGCCCGCGCCAGGCCGACCTGATGGTCGTCTCCGGCACGGTCACGGACAAGATGGCCCCAGCCGTGAAGCGCCTGTACGAACAGATGCCCGAGCCGAAGTACGTCATCTCCTTCGGCGCCTGCTCCAACTGCGGCGGCCCTTACTGGGACTCCTACTCCGTCACCAAAGGCGTCGACCAGATCATCCCGGTGGACGTGTACGTCCCCGGCTGCCCGCCCCGCCCCGAGGCGCTGCTCCAGGGAATCCTGAAACTCCAGGAAAAGATCGCCCGGGAGTCCCTCGGCGAACGCTACGGCGCCGAGCCGCCCCGCCCGTCCACAACGGCGCTGCAGAGCGGCCTGGTGAAGCCGCCCGGTCCCGGCAGCACCAGCGGTACGGCCGGTACCGGTGACACGGACGCGGGGGAGGCCGACCGATGACGACGACCGGCTGGCTGCCCGCCCCCGTCGAGGACCTCTTCGGCCCGCAGGCCACCGCCGAGGAGTCGTACGACGTCCTTACGGTCGACGTGCCCCCGGCGTCCTGGATCGCGGCCCTGAAGACGGCCCGCGACGAACTGGGCTGCACCTACTTCGACTGGCTGAGCGCGGTCGACGAACCCGGCACCGGCTTCCGCGTCGCCGCCCACGTCGCGGCCCTGTCTCCGGTACGACGCCTACTGGTCCGCACGACCGTCCCGCACGAGGCACCGACGCTGCCCACGGCGGTCGGCGTCTACGCGGGCGCCGCCTGGCACGAACGCGAGACCCACGAGATGTTCGGCGTCCTGTTCGCCGACCACCCCGCCCTCGACCACCTCCTCCTCCCCGACAACTTCGAGGGCCACCCCCTCCGCAAGGACTTCGTCCTGGCAGCCCGCGTCGCCAAGGCCTGGCCCGGCGCCAAGGAACCCGGCGAGTCCGAACACGGCGGCCCGAAGCGCCGCCAGATGCTGCCCCCCGGCGTCCCCGACCCCAACGAATGGGGCCCCCTCAAAGGCCAGCTCCCCCCTGCCCCGGCCCGCCCGGCCAGAGGCGCGGGACGCGCGGCGGGAGACCGCCCGGTACGACGGACCCGCACCGCCGCAGCGGGCTCGGCGAGTCAGACGGAGCCCTCGACCACGGGCGAGGCTCCGACGACAGGCGCCGCCGCGGGGACCCCGCGACGAACGCGCACGGCGGCGGAAGGCTCGGCCAGCCAGCAGGCCGCGGTTCCGGCCGCAGACGGCTCCCCCCGCCGGACGTCCGCCGCAGGAGCGGCCGAGCCCTCACCGGAGACGACCG
>CBFGZZ010000364.1:0-8893 GCA_965653385.1 uncultured Streptomyces sp.
CCACCCCGCGCGCCGAACCGTCCGCGCCCCCGCGCTCCCCCCCCGGGGCGTGGGGGCGGGCCCCCCCCACCGGGCCCCCGACCGCCCTGTCCCGGATCACCAGCGCGGCAGCCGCGGTTCGTAGTCCGGGTGGATCCGCCGCATGTACCCCGTGTCGTCCCGGCTGCGTACGCCCGACTCCACGTACAGCCGGTGCAGCCGGTCGAGGGCGTCGTGATCGAGCTCGACGCCGAGACCGGCCCCGGTCGGGACCTCGACCGCTCCGTCGCGCAGCTCCAGGACACCGGGGACGATCACGTCGTCGGCGGAGTTCCACGGGTAGTGCGTGTCGCAGGAGTGGTCGAGGTTGGGGATGGCCGCCGCCACATGGGTCATGGCGGCGAGGCTGATCCCCAGGTGCGAGTTGGAGTGCATCGACAGGGCGATGCCGAACGCCTCGCAGACCGCCGCCAGTTCACGGGTACGGCGCAGTCCGCCCCAGTAGTGGTGGTCGGTGAGGAGCACCTGGATCGCGTTACGCTCGATCGCCGGGCGCAGATGCTCCCAGGCGATCACGCACATGTTGGTGGCGAGCGGCAGCGGCGAGTCCTTCGCCACCTCCGCCATGCCGGGGATCGTCGCGGTCGGGTCCTCCAGGTATTCCAGGACGCCGTCCAGCTCACGGGCGACGTACCGCGAAGTCTCCACCGTCCAGGCCGTGTTGGGGTCCAGCCGCAGCGGCTGCCCGGGGAAGGCCTCCGCGAGCGCCCTGATCGCCGCGATCTCGTCGTCGGGCGGGAAGACACCGCCCTTGAGCTTGAACGACTCGAACCCGTACCGCTGTCGCATCAGCCGGGCCTGCTCGACGATCCCGGCGGGGTTCAGGGCCTCGCCCCAGTCGTCGCCCACGGCCACGCGGCCGTCCAGGGCCGGGTGTTCGGCCCACTTGTAGAAGAGGTACGCCGCGAAGGGCACGGAGTCGCGGACCTTCCCGCCGAGCAGGTCGCTGACCGGGCGGTCGAGCAGCTTGCCCTGGGCGTCGAGGCAGGCGACCTCGACCGCCGAGGTGGTCCAGCCGCGCTCGTGGGAGCCGGGCACCGTGGGCAGCAGCGCGGCGTCGATCGCGGCCGTGACGGCCGTGGTGTCGAACACGTCCATTCCGGCGACGACCTTCGCGGCCGCCTGAAGCCGCTCCAGGCGGGCCATGCCGCCCGGCGACTCGCCGAGGCCCACCGTGCCGTCCTCCAGGACGAGTTGGAGGATGACGCGCAGGGCGAGCGGCTCGTGCACGCCGTTCGAGTTGAGCAGGGGCGGGTCGCGGAAGGCGATCGGGGTGACGATCAGCTCGCGGATGCGGGTGCCGACGGTGGTGCTCATGCGCGGACCGCCTCCAGGCCGTGGTCGATCAGTTTCGCGAGCCGGGCGACATGCTCCGGCGTCGGGTCGAGCAGCGGGGCACGTACGCCGCCGACGTCCAGACCGCGGAGGGTCACGCCGGCCTTGACCAGGGCCACGGCGTAGCCCGGGACCTCGTCGCGGAGTTCGACGAGAGGGCCGTAGAACTCGTCCAGCAGGGTCGTCACCAGCTCCCGGTCGTCGCGGGCCAGCGCCTGGTGGAAGGCCAGCGCGATTTCCGGGGCGAAGGCGAACACGGCCGAGGAGTACAGGTCGACGCCGATGCCCTGGTAGGCGGGCGCGGTCATCTCGGCGGTGGGCAGGCCGTTGAAGAACTGGAAGTCGGCGCCGCCGGGCACGGCACGCACGGCCCGGACGATGCGGTGCATCCGCTCGATGTCGCCGATGCCGTCCTTGAGGCCGACGACCTTCGGCAGTGCGGCGATCTCGGCCGCCGTGGCCTCGGTGAGGCGGGCAGTGCCGCGCTGGTAGAAGATCACCGGCAGGTCGGTCGCGGCGGTGACCTCCTCGACGTAGCGCACCAGGCCCCGCTGAGGCGCCGTCACCAGGTACGGCGGCAGCAGCAGGATGCCGTCGGCGCCGGCGCGTGCGACGCGGGCGGCGTGGTCGCGGGCCACCGGGGGCGGGCCGCCCGCCGCGGCCAGGACGGGCACACGGCCGGCGGTCGTCTCGACGGCCACGCACGTGGCGCGCTCGATCTCCTCGGGCGTCAGGGCGTGGAACTCACCGGTGCCGCAGGCGACGAACACGCCGCCCGCGCCCGCCGCGACCCCGGACTCGATGTGCTGGGCCAGCCGTTCCTCGTCCAGCGAGCCGTCCACGCCGAACGGCGTGACCGGGAAGAACAGCACTCCTTGGAACTTCATTTCTCTCTCAGACGTGGGGGTAGGGGTCAGCCCTTGGTGGCACCGGCGGCGATGCCGGTGACCAGCGAGCGCTGGAGGAGCAGATAGACGATCAGGCTGGGGACCAGGGCGATGACCGCACCGGCCAGCACGACCCCGGAGCCGACCTCGGGGTCGGTGCGCAGGACGGACAGGGCGACGGTGACCGTGTAGTCGGTGGGGTCCTTGGCGGCGATCAGGGGCAGCAGGTACTGATCCCAGATCATGATGAAGCCGAGCACGCCGGCCACCCCGAGCGCGGGCTTGCACAGCGGCAGGACGACCTGCCAGAGCATCCTGAGCTCGCCCACGCCGTCCAGGCGGGCGGCCTCCTCGATCTCGGCGGGGATGTCCCGCATGAACTCGGTCAGCATCATCACCGAGAAGCCCCAGGCGCCCAGCGGCAGGATGACGCCCCAGACGGTGCCCTTGAGGTCCAGGTGGACCACGGGGACGTCGCCGAGGACCAGCGACAGCGGGATCGCGATGACCTCCTCGGGGAGCATCAGCGTCATCATGAACAGCATCATGATCAGCGCCTGCCCGCGGAACCGGTGCCGGGCCAGCGCGTACGCGGCGAGCGTGCACACCACGAGCTGGAGCAGCAGCCCGCCGCCCGCTATGACCAGCGAGTTGCCGAGGTAGTCCCAGATGCCGCGCTCGCCCGCCACCGTGAAGTTCGACAGCGTGCTGTCGTGCGGCAGGAACGACAGCGAGGAGCCGCTGGGGTTGGTGGTGACGGCGCCCGAGAAGATCGTCAGGAACGGCGCCGCGAAGACGCCGAGGGCGATCAGACAGAGCAGGACGCGCAGCGCCCAGGCGAGGCCGGGCTTGTCGTTCCAGCCGAGGGCGGTGTCGAAGCGGGCCGGGGTGGTCCGCCGTGCCTTGGTGCTCCGTCCGGCCGGGGTGTCAGGTGCCGCCGGCCGGACTGGGTCGATGACGGGGACGCTCATCGCGCTTCTCCCCTCTTGCGGAGGTAGTTGATCGTGACGGTGAGCAGCAGCGTCACGCAGAGCAGGACGACCGAGGCCGCCGAGGCGCCGCCGATGTCGTTGCGGGTGAAGCCCAGGGTGTAGGCGCGGGTCATCCAGACGTCGGTGGACCCGGCCGGGCCGCCGCCGGTGAGGACGTAGACCTCGGTGAACACACGCAGTCCGCGGATCGTGGCGAGCGTGAGCACGATCATCAGCGCCGGGCGTATCGCGGGCAGCGTGACGTGGCGAAGCCGCTGCCACAGCGAGACGCCGTCCATCGCCGCCGCCTCGTACAGCGTGCGGTCCACGCCCGCGAGACCGGCGAGGATGATCACCATGTTGTACGGCGCCCAGATCCAGATGCCCATGGCCATCGTCGAATACAGCGCGATGTCCGGGTTGTCGAGGAACTGGACCGGACCGAGCCCCAGCAGGTGCAGGCCGCTGTTGAGGAGGCCGTCGGAGGTCGGGTAGTACATCAGCCGCCACAGCTCGCCGACGACCGCGGTGGCCGTGACGGCGGGCAGGAAGACGGCCGTACGCAGGATCTTCAGCGAGCGGGCCTGGCCCTCCAGCAGCAGCGCGAGGACGAACCCGAGCAGGATCGCGCCGACCGACTGGCCGATGCCCAGGACCAGGGTGTGCCCGATGGCGTCCTGGAAGCGGTGGTCGGTCAGGACCCTCGTGTAGTTGTCGAGGCCGATCCACTGGTCGCCGAGGAAGGGCCGGACGTCGAAGAAGCTCAGCCAGACGCCCTTGGCCATCGGCCAGAACTTGAAGACGAGGGCGAGCAGCAGCCCCGGAGCCAGGAAGAGCCAGGGGACTACGGCCTTCTTGTTGAAGGCCCGCTTGTGCGGGCCCGTCTTGTCGAGGCCTCTGCGTGCCGCGGGGGCGGGGACGGTAGCGGTCATTTCAGCAGGTCCTGGTCCTTGAGGTCACCGGCGAGGGTGTCGTTGAGCTCGGCCAGCTGCGAGCGGACGTCGCCGCCGCAGTACGTGAAGATCGAGTTGAGCGCGTCGGCGGTGTCCTGCTTGATCGGGGCGAAGTCCGGCGCGTTCGGGAACTGCTGGGAGGCGTCCTCGTACGCCTTCTGTACGACCCCCCAGCGGGCGTCGTCGCGCACCTTCGCCGCGTCCAGCGTGGAGTTCACGGGGATGCGGACCACGGGCTGGTGGCCGTCGACGCTGGTCATGGCGATCTTCTGGCCCTCGGGCGAGACCAGGAACGCGGCCAGCGCCAGCTCCTGCTCGTCCTTGCCGGTCTTGGCGCCGAGGTAGACGTTCTCGCCGTCGGCCAGCACATCGCCGCCGGCCGGGCCCGCGGGGGCCGGGACGACCTCGTACTTGTCCTTGCCGAGGGTGCCGTCGAATGTGGTGATGTTGTACGGGCCGGTCATGTACATCCCGGCGTTGCCGTCCTGGAAGTTGGTGGCCGTCGAGGTGACGGCGGTGAGCGCGCCGGGCTGGACGACACCGTTGTCACCGCAGAAGAGGTTGTCCTTCATCCAGCTCACGGCGTTCACGGCGGCGGCCGAGTCCATGGCCGGGCTGTACTTGCCCTCGCCGTCCGACTTGATGATCTCGGCGCCGCCCTGCCACAGGAAACTCGCGCCCCACCAGGCGGCGTAGCCGTTCTGGGCGCTGCCCGGTGCGACGATGCCGTAGGTGTCGGCCTTGCCGTCGCCGTCCGGGTCCCTCGTGGCGAAGGCCTTGGCGACGGACAGCATCTCCTGCCAGGTCGTCGGCGCCTTCAGCCCGAGTTTCCTCAGCCAGTCCGTGCGGATCATCAGGGTCTGCGCCTGTCGGGAGTACGGGATGCCGTAGTGCTTCCCGTCGATGCCCACCGTGGAGGACCAGGACTTGTCGGTGATCTGGTCGCCGCCCGCGACCGACGCGGGGTCGATCGGCTTGAGCAGGCCCTGACTCTGGTAGCCGCCCATCAGCGCCGTGTCGTTGATCATGACGTCCGGCAGGTCCTTGGTGGACGCGCGGCTCTGGAGCTGCTGGTCGAAGTTGATGACCGGCTGGTAGTCGATCCTGATGCCGGTCTTCTGGGTGAAGGCGGCGAAGACCCGGTCGTAGGTGGCGGCGGAGTCCGGATTGCTCCGGGTCCACACTTCCAGCGTGTTCGGGTCGTCGCTGCCCGCACTGCCGGAACCGGAGCCGCACGCGGCCGTTCCGAACGCGAGCGCCGTGGCGACGAGCAGGGCGGCCGGGCGGCGACGTCGTCGGTGATCCCGCATGGACACACTCCGTTGGATCTGGAGTTCATATACGTGAACTCACTTCACGCATCTAAATGATCGGCCAAGTTACGAATCGTTTCGGCCGTATGTCAAGACATGAAGATGGGATTTCACCGGCCCTGTAGGTGGGCGGGTCGCGAGTAGCGGGTTCTCGTCACCCCCGGAAAACCGGCCACGGCACGTTGTGTGCGACTCGGGGAGGCCGTACGCCCGTGCGACCGGTCGAACGGTGCGGGTGGGGTCGTTCGGTCGCGGTTCCGGGCCCCGTTGGAGCGCCTCGGCGACACCACTGTGCAGAACCTGTGAACCAGCTGCCCGGGGCGCGCAGGCGGGATGTGCGGATGCCGGGAGGGCGCCTTCACCAAACCCCCTCCTGGGGTGGCCTGAAGGCGACTTGTTCGGTCAACTCCGAACACACCAAGGTGGGTTGAGCACTTGAGCATCAGGAGTCACAAGCGCGTTTGCTTGAGCCGTGTGGCCGAACGCCCACGGTGATGACGGGGGAAACTGGTGCGGTGCACGTGACGCGGTCGCCCTTGTGGGTGGCGTTTTCGTGCCCCGGGTCGGGAATGCCTCCCTCTGCCATCTCTTGGTGCCTTTGTCCGGTACCCGAGACAGGGATAAGGAGGGGGAATGCCGATGAGCGCGGTCAGCGCCGCAAAGCCGACGTATCCCGGCGTCTACGTCGAGGAACTCCCCAGCAGCACCCGCACGATCTCGACCCTGACCACGTCCGTGACCGCCTTCGTGGGTCACACCCGGCGCGGTCCGCTGAACGAGCCGGTACGCGTCACCAGCTTCGCGGAGTTCGAGCGCCGCTTCGGGGGCCTGAGCGCCCAGAGCGCCGTCGGCTACGCGGTCCACCAGTTCTTCGGCAACGGCGGCACCGTCGCGGTGATCGTCCGCGTCGCCAAGGCCGGCAGCGGCAAGGCCGCCTGCGTCACTCTCAAGTCCACCGAGGGCCACAGTGAGGGTCCGGTCCTCGAAGTACACGCCAAGGAACCCGGCCTCTGGGGCAACGGCCTGCGCGTCGCCGTCGACCACGACACCCAGTGCCCCGACGAAACCTTCAACCTGCGCGTCTACGACGCCAAGGGCGACGCCCGCGAGAGCTTCACGGGCCTGTCCATGGACCCCGCGAACGGCCGCTACGCGCAGACCGTGATCAACGCGGGCTCCAAGCTGATCCGCGTCGAGGTCGTCGGCGAGGGCCGTCCCGACCCGTCCGGCACCGTCTCCAAGCCCTTCGGCGACGAACTGCCCAACCTGGCCGTGGACCTGACCGTCAAGATCGGCGAGGTGGAGCGCGAGTTCACGCTCTACGACCCTGAGTGCGACGGCGAAGCCCCGTGCTCCGTCGCCGAGTTGGCGCTGCTCCTGGAGCGCAAGCTGCGCGCCCTGCCCGACGCGCCCGGCAAGCACGCCTTCGCCGGCGCCGAGGTCACCGCCTTCGGCCGCCGTATCCAGGTCGTCGCCGGCTCCACCGACCCCGAGGACGTCGTCCGCTTCCTCGGCGAGTGCGCCAACGACCTCGGCCTGGAGGCCTCCGTCAACCCGCCGGTCTTCCCGCTGGAGGGCGGCGAGGACGGCGAGGCGCCCGGACCGCGCGACCTCATCGGATCCGAGGGCGACAAGACCGGCATCCAGGCGCTGCGCGGCGTCGCCGACGTCAACCTGCTGGCGCTGCCCGAGCTCGCCGCGTACGAGAAGACCGAGGACGCGCTCACCGTCGTCTCGGCCGCCCAGCGGCTGTGCCAGGAGCGGCGGATCTTCCTGCTGGTCGACGCGCCGAGCACCTGGGTCAGCGTCGACTCCGCACGCGCCGGGCTCGCCGCCTTCGACGCCGTGCGCGGCAACCACGCGGGCCTGTACTTCCCGCACCTCCAGCTCACCGACCCGCTCACGGGCCGGCTGCGCTCCTTCCCGCCGTCCGGCGCGGTCGCCGGCGTCATCGCCCGCACCGACTCCGAACGCGGCGTGTGGAAGGCCCCGGCCGGCACCGAGGCACGGCTCGCGGGGGTGCACTCGCTCACCGTCAACCTCACCGACCGCGAGACCGGCCTGCTCAACCCGCTCGGCGTCAACGTCCTGCGGACGTTCCCGCTCACCGGCCCCGTCGTCTGGGGCGCGCGCACGCTGGAGGGCTCGGACGCCCTCGACAGCGAGTGGAAGTACGTCCCGGTGCGCCGGCTCGCCCTCCACGTGGAGGAGAGCCTCCAGCGCGGCCTGCAGTGGGTGGTGTTCGAGCCCAACGACGAGAACCTGTGGCAGCAGATCCGGCTCGCCGCCTCCTCGTATCTGCACACCCTGTTCCGTCAGGGCGCCTTCAAGGGCGGCACCCCGCGCGAGGCGTACTTCGTCAAGTGCGACAGCGACACGACGACCACCGAGGACATCGAGAACGGCATCGTCAACGTCCTCGTCGGCATCGCACCGGTCCGGCCGGCGGAGTTCGTGATCGTCAAAATCCAGCAGACGTCCGGGCAGTTCGCGCTCTAGGCGCCGGGAATCGTGGAGAACTGAAGGAATCCGATGGCTGAGTTCACGGTCAACGCGCATCGCTTCGACCCCTACAAGAACTTCAAGTTCCTGGTCCTGTGGGACGGTCGCACGGTCGCCGGCATCAGCAAGATCAGTCCGCTCAAGCGGACGACGGAGGTCGTCAAGCACCGCCACGGCGGCGACCCCTCGTCCCCGCGCAAGTCGCCGGGCCGCTCCGAGTTCGAGGGCATCACCCTGGAGCGCGGGGTCACCCACGACCCCGAGTTCGACCGCTGGGCCAACAAGGTCTGGCAGGTCGGCGCGGGGCTGGGATCGGAGGTCTCACTGGCCGACTTCCGCAAGGACATCGTCATCCAGGTCCTCAACGAGGCCGGCCAGGTCGCCGTCTCGCACAAGCTCTACCGGACCTGGCCCAGCGAGTACCAGGTACTCGGCGAGCTCGACGCCAACGCCAACGCGGTCGCCATCCAGTCGCTGAAGCTCGAGTGCGAGGGCTGGGAGCGGGACTACGAGGTGCCCGAGCCGGAGGAGCCCTCCTTCCTCAACCCGGCCTGAGCGACGGGTAGTCGAGGGGGGACGAGATGGCGATCACCGGGGCGGCCGAGCTGCTGGCCACCTGGGAGGCGGGGCTCGCCGAGGCACCGACGGGGCGCGCCCTGCTGCTGCACCGCACGGCGCGCCCGGACGTCGACGCCGCGACCCTGCCGGTGCTGCCGGTGGGGGAGCGCGAGGCCGACCTGTTCGCGCTGCGCCGCGCCCTGTTCGGGGAGCGGATGCAGGTGCGGCTGGCATGCTCGGCGTGCGGGGCGGACATGGAGTTCGACCTGGACGCCGGGGAGTTCGCCCGCTCGCTCGGCGGTCCGGGCGGGCCCGGTGACGCCGTGGTCCGGGTC
>CBFGZZ010000365.1:0-8839 GCA_965653385.1 uncultured Streptomyces sp.
CATATAGCCGAGGTCTTCGAGCGGGTCACCTGGGGCGGCGGTGTCGAAGTCGATGAAGGCGACCGGGGCGTCGTCCACGAAGACCATGTTGTTCGGCCCTGGGTCGTGATGGCAGATCACGGGGCGCCGACCGGCGAGGCGGCTGCCCCGGGTGGCGTCGTGCAAGGCACGGAGCAAGGAGCCGGCGACGGCCACCTGGGGGTCGGCCCACTGCTGGAAGCGGGCGGGCACCCAGCCGGGCAGATAACTGAGGATCTCACGACCGGCCGCGTCGAACCCGAGGTGGCGCGGGGCGCCGGTGAACCCCTGCAGCTGGAGGTGACGGAGCAGCTCCGCGACGAACGGGGACGACGCGCTGGCCGGTCGCCGGACGGTATTGCCGACCCTGACGACGTCTGGGGTGATGCGTCCGCCGGACAACGGCACCTCGTGCTCCATGCCTTCATGGTGGCAAGCGATCGGCCTCGTCACGGCCTATGGCCGCGGCGGCATCACTCCATCGACTCCAGAATGCGGTCGAGTGTGCGCCGTCCCATCCTGCTCATCGTCGGATTGCTCTCGACGTAGTACCAGACAACACCCATCGCCTGTTCGAACGCCCATGCCTTGCCTCGTTCCCACTCCAGATCGTCGCAGCCCAGTGCCCGCCGGAGCACTTTCCGCGGGCCTGACTGCAAAAGGTGCCAGGCACTGACCAGATCCAGCGCGGGGTCGGCCGGGCCGAAGCCGCCGGTGTCGAGTACGCCGCTGAGCCGGCCGCCCGCGACCAGTACATTGCCGGGGATCAGGTCACGATGGCTCATCACGTCGGCACCCGTACGCGGCAACCGCCGAAAGTGGCTCCACGCGTGGCGCAGCCGGGGCACGTCGAGCAGCCCTTCACTCTCCTCGAAGCATGTCGCCATCCAATCGTCGTGGTGGGCGAGAACACCGCCACGACCCTCGCCGCTGAAAGGCCGCCCCCGCGTCGCGGCCTCCCGCAGGGCTGCGATGAAGGCCGCAAGGTCCTCGGCAAAGGCGTCCGACCCACTCGGGTCGGCGTCCGAGGCGACCGTTCCCGGCAGCCATGTCTGGACCGACCACGGCATGGGGTAACCCGCTCCAGGTTTTCCCAAGGCGACGGGTTCCGGGGCGGGGAACCTGGACACCTTCGCCAACTCCGCGCTCGCCATGGCTTCCTGTTCCAGAATCGCCAGCGCCTCGGCGGCATCGGCCAGACGCAGTGGGAATCGCGCGGAGAGGTCGTTCCCGATGCGGAAGATGGCGTTGACCGTCCCGGTCGACGGCAGGAGCCGGATCGCCTGGCCGCTCCACTGAGGGAACTGTTCCCGGACCAACGTCGCGACGGTTTCGGTGGTCACGTCCACCTGGTCCTCGTGCATGGTCATCTCTCGCACGCTCTTCCACTGGTCCGACTCGAAACGCCGGAAGCAGACCAGATCAACCGAGATGACAGCCAGTGTTTATACGCCAAGGGCCGGATCAACTGAGATTTTCGGCCACCCAGGTGTTCCAACCGTTCTGGTCGCCCCAGGCGGATGACGCGGTTCGCGGTTGCTGATCACGCGGAGGAGGAGCGCTGATCGCGCACCCACTCGGGGTCGGGGTTGGTTTGTGACTGGCCCGCCACGACGACGGTCGGCACGGTCTCGTCGCCGTCGTCGGCTGCTCTCACCGCTGCCGCGCCTGACGGGTCGCGCCAGATGTCGACCCAGTGCGACTGGCGGGCGCTGCGGCTCAGTCGGACCCGCAGTCGTACGCAGTACTTGCACCCCCGGCCGCCAAAAGGCGACCAGTCGGCCGTCGACCGCGCTGCGGCGTTGTGCCTCCCGCGCGCTGATCGATCCAGGGAAGATCAGGGGTGAGTTCACGCCGGCGAGCGTCAGGAACACCAGCAGAGTCCTGCGTCTGTGCCAGGGCTGCCCTTCAGGGGTGCTGCGGAAGCGGATCGATTGTCAGACCTCTCTGAGATGCTCCGAGCATGGAGATGACAGTGCAGTTGACGATCGACTGCTCCGATCCGCAGAGAATGGTGACATTCTGGGCCGAGGCCCTGGGGTACGTGCCTGAGCCTCCGCCGAGCGGTCACGCCACGTGGCGTGCCTACTGGGCGGCGATGGGGGTGCCCGAGGCGGAGTTGCCGGCCGGTGCCGGGGACATTCCGGAGTCGATCATCGACCCTGCGGGACGAGGGCCGAGGGTGTGGTTCCAGCAGGTTCCGGAGCCGAAGGTCGCCAAGAATCGGTGGCACTTCGACCTGAAGGTCGGCGGGGGCCGTGACGTCCCCCTGGACGTCCGCGCACAGCGGGTCAAGGCCACGGTGGAACGGCTGGTGAAGGCTGGTGCCACCGTGCTGCGGATCAAGGATGAGCCCGACATGGGGTTCTACGCCGCCGCCATGCAGGACCCTGAGGGCAATGAATTCGACGTCGTCTGAGGGCCGTTGCGACGGTGCTGGTCACGGCCATGGGTTCACGGCTGCGACCAGCACCGTCGCCTCGTAGCGGACGCCGCCCGAGGATCGCAGGGCTCGGCCACAAGTCCGCCCGGAGGTTGCTTCTGTAAGTCCCCGCGCCTACTGGGCGAGGTCCGGATCGGATATTCGATGTTCTGCCCGTCCCACGAGGACGCAAGATGGTGCGCATGACTTTGGCCACCCCCGTACTGCACACCGCTCGCCTGCGACTGCGCCCCTTCACCGACACCGACGTGGATCCCCTCTTCGCACTGCACAGCAGCGCCCACGTGCTGCGCTACTGGGACTCCCCGCCGTGGACCGAAAGGGCTCGAGCCGAACGCTTCGTCGCGACGTGCCGGAAGATGGCGGACGAAGGCACCGGGGTGCGGGTGGCCATCGACCGTGTTTCTGATGGGGCCTTCGTCGGCTGGTGCGGTCTGACCGGATGGAACCCGGACTACCGCAGCGCGTCGCTGGGCTACGTCCTCGGCGATGCGATGTGGGGCCACGGCTATGCGACGGAAGCCGCGCACGCCGTGCTGCAATGGGCATTCGACACACTGGACCTGAATCGAGTTCAGGCTGAGACCGATACGCGCAACGTGGCGTCCGCACGAGTTCTGGAGAAGGTCGGATTCGTGCGGGAAGGGACGCTGCGGGAAGACTGCGTCGTGAACGGCGAGGTATCCGACTCTTGGGTGTTCGGGCTGATCAGGCGAGAGTGGCGGCCGTCGACCATGCCGATCCCAGCCCGCTGAGCGACCGTTACATCCGCTTCTCGTACGGGCCGCGTCCGGGCTGGATGATGACGCCTTGGCGGGCCGGCCGGCCGGCCGAGGCGGGAGCTGGTGACGTTCCCGGCGGCGCCTGACCCAGCAGAGCGACGCAGGCCTCGTTGTCGTCTGAGCCGGCCTCCTGGGCCTGCTGGTCAAGGTCGGCGTCCGTTCCATGCGGAGGGGCTACGCCGCAAAGCCGGTTGAGATGATGCCCTCGGTGAGGAAGGGTTCATGGTCATGGAGTACTTCTGCTACCACCGAGACCGGCCGGGCTCCCTCGCCTTACGCGAGGAGTTGCTGGAGGAACACTGGTCCTACATGGACCGGTACGCGAAGGAGCTGATCGCTCGCGGCCCGACCTTCGCCGATGATGGTGAAACGCCCACGGGAAGCGTGCACATCGTCGATCTGCCCGATCCGGCCGCTGCCCGCGCGTTCGCCTTCGACGAGCCCAACTACCAGGCCGGCGCGTACCGGGACGTGCTGCTGCGCCGGTGGCGCAACGTACTGGGGCGCACCATGTGGGACTTTCCCGGTGGCCCGAGCGAGGGCAACCGGTACCTGGTGCTCGGCCTCGGCACGGGCCGGGCAGCCGACCTCGCCCTGCCGTCCGACAGGGACGAGCTGATCGCGTACGGGCCGCTGCTGTCCGACGACGGCGACACATGGCTGGGTACGGCGGTGCTGCTCAGGGCCCCGGACCCGGATACGGCACGCGCAGTCCTGACTGCCGACCGGTACGCGGACATCGAGGTCCACGACTGGGAGTTCGGCGGGCGTCGATGAACCACGCGGACACACACACCGGGCTGAGGCCGTCTCCGCACCACGTCGACCTGGGACAGCAGCGGTGACGGGGGTGATGCGGACGGTTCCGCTGGTGGACGGGCCGGTGGAGATACGGGGTGCGCTGGACCTGGAGACCACACCGACAGGGGTGATGCCGCGCCGGCTGCCCGCGTGGACCAAGGAGCAGTACCAGGACCCGTCGGTCCACGGAGTGACCGTGATGCCTTCGGGGGTCCGGCTGGTGTTCCGCACCGATGCGAGCGCATTGGAGTTCGAGGTGCTCACCTCCACCGGCCGGCTCGACGGCGACCCCCACCCTCGCCCGACCGGGATGCTGGAGTTGCTGGTGGACGGTGCCCTGGTCGGGCGCTGTCAGGCGCCGGTGGGCAACGTGCTGCGGATGGCCGGCCCCAGGGCCGTACAGCGACTCATCCCGGGCAAGCCCGGGACCGTACGGTTCGCCGGGCTGCCGGCCGGCATGAAGGACGTCGAGTTTTGGCTTCCACAGCAGACCCCGACGGAACTGGTGGCACTGCGCGCTGACGGCGTCGTGCTGGAGCCGCTGCCGGACGGGCGGCGCCGCTGGGTGCACCACGGCAGTTCCATCAGCCACTGCATCGACGCCGACGGCCCGACCGGGACCTGGCCGGTGGTGGCGGCTGCGCTCGGCGGGGTCGAGGTGATCAACCTCAGTCAGGCGGGCAACGCTCTGCTGGATCCCTATGTCGCCCGGACGATCCGCGACATGCCCGCCGGGCTGATCAGCCTCAAGGTGGGCATCAACGTCGTGGGCCTGTCCGCGTTCCGGCTGCGGACGTTCGGCCCGGCGGTACACGGTTTTCTGGACACGATCCGGGAGGGTCACCCGGACACTCCGCTGCTGTTGATCTCCCCGGTGAGCTGTCCGGCCCTTGAGCAGGTTCCAGGCCCGATCACGACCGGACCGGACGGGAGGATCGCTGCCCTGGGCGACCCGGCCGATGTGGCCGGCGGCGCACTGTCGTTGACGGTGGTCCGGGCCGAGCTCGCCCGGATCGCCGCGGCACGACAGGCCTCCGACCCCCACCTCCACTATCTCGACGGACGAGAACTGCTCGGCCCAAACGAGGCGGACGACCTGACCGACGGCCTTCACCCCAACGCCGCCGCCTACCGCCGCATGGGCAAGCGCTTCGCCGCCCACGCCTTCGCGACCGACGGCCCCTTCCGCTGAACTTGTTCCTTGAACGGTCAGACACGCGTAGGTCCAGGAGTTCCATGCTCCGCTCGACGCGCCGCACGGCTCGCGCGACGGGGCTCGACCGCGCTGAACGTCAGGCCGATGTCCTCGGCCGGCCGGATCAGGGACCGCTGATCGTCCCTACGGCACCCGACACCGCCCTGTACTGTCTGCACGCAACCGGGGCGAACACGCACCTGTCCCTAGAGATCGGCGACAAGAAGCCGGTATCCGACATCCAGTACTTCGCGGTCGAGGAGATCGGCGTGGCGGTCGTACCACCGGCCGCAGGACAGGTCCTCCTCCAGCCGGGCCAGGCCAGGGCGGACGACATCGTCGCCGATCTGGGCGAACAGCGAGATACCCGCCCGCACCTGCGGATCAAGGTAGGCCTCGGGCCGGCGCCAGAACGCGGCCAGGAAGCCGTCGGTGCAGTCGTGGGGGACAGGGACCGTCTCGACGCGGGCCCCTCCCAACAGCGTCACCAGCCGGTCCACCGCCACCGCTCGTGCGCCGTCGAACACCGCCGCCTGCGGCAGGTACTCCTCCAGCAGCCAGAACCGGTGATTGACATCGGGGTCGAACGTGAAGATGACAACCCGCTGACGGGCGAGACGGCGCAACTCCCCGATACCGGCCCCCAGGTCACTCCAATGGTGCACGGTCAGCAGGGCCATCACCGCATCGGCCGAGTCGTCAGCCAGGGGAATCGCCTCCGCCGACGCCTCCAGAACCGGCGCAGACGCAACCGGACGCTGAGCGATCATCACCGCACTGGGCTCCACGGCCCATACGGTCTCTGACGGCTCGTAAGATCCACTGCCGGCCCCCACATTGATCACGGTGGCGGCACCACCGAGGGCCCGACGGATCCTGGCGGCGATACGAGGGTCCGGCCGCCGGGTGCCGGCGTAGGAAGCACCGATGCGGTCATAGGTCGCCATACCCCGCAGCATGCCCTTCTCACGACATCGCAACGAGTTCACAGCGCTGTCAGTTCTCGCCGACCTGCCGAACGAGGTGACCGCTGACAGCGGACTACTGCACGACCGTGCCACGCCGGCGTTCACACACGTCGTGCTCGAGGTGCGATCGGAGATGAAGGATTGCGACCTGACAGCCGATCACTGACCGGCAACCGCCCGGCCCTGCTCCCGGCAGATGATCGCACCCACGGTCGTCAGCGCCAGGAAGCTGCTCATCACCACCGCCATAGGGATGGCGCTGCGGGTGCCGAAGAGGCCGATGACGGGAGAGGCCGCGGCGCCGAAGGAAAACTGAGCCACGCCCAGCAGGGCCGACGTCGTGCCCGGTGCCGTCCGGCCGCGGCTCTGACCCACGGCGCTCAAAGCCGGGAAGAGAAAGCCGAAAGAGGCGACAGTGACCAGCAAACACAGACACAAAGCCCACAGCTGGGCACCAACCGCCGCGATGAGCACCAGGAGGAGGAGCTGGCCGCAGAGCCCGGTCACCGCCCCGATCACCATCAGCGTCTCGGGTCGCCGCGTGCGGACCCGCCTCCCGTACAGCAGGGACGCCCCGAGGCTGGCCAGGGCGTTCACTCCGTAGACGATGCTGCTCATGGTCGCCGACAGGTGCAGCAGGTCGTGCAGGACGAACGTCGCCCCGGCGATGTAGGCGAAGACAGCGGCTCCCATACAGCCCATGGTCACAACCGGCACCAGCACGGCGGGCTGTGACAGCAGCGCCCCGACGGCCCTGAGGGCCCCACCGGCCCCGCCCCGGACCCGGCGCTCACGCGGGAGCGATTCCGGTACGACCCGTCCGGCTGCGAGGGCCAGGGCCGCACCGGCGAGTGCCAGCGTGATGAAGACGAACCGCCAGGGCGCCACGGCCAGCAGGCCGCCGCCCAGGAGCGGCGCGATCACCGGCCCGAGCGCTCCGATCGCGGACAACGTGGCGTAGGCACGGGAGAGTTCGACCCCACGGTAAAGGTCGACGATCACTGCTCGTCCGACGACGATGCCGGCGGCTCCTCCGAGGCCTTGCCCGAACCGCAGTGCGGCCATCACCTCGATCGTCGGCGCGCACGCACAGCCGAAGCTGAACACCGCGAAGGCAGAGGTGCCGGACAGCAGGATGGGTCGACGTCCGACCAGGTCGCTCATGGGGCCCAGGACGAGTTGTCCGGCGATCACGCCGAGCAAGAACGCGGTCAGTGTCGTCTGCGTGCCGACGACAGTGGTGCCCAACGAGCGCGCCATGTCCGGTAACGCCGGCACATACATGTCCGTCGCCAGCGGACTGACGGCTCCCAGACCGGCGACAACGGTGAGAAACCCCCTGCGGGAGCCGCCACCCGGCTCTGCCCCGACAGCCCCTCGGGCCCAGCCCGTGCGCCCGGCCGTCACCGCGCGCGTCCCGTCCTGCCCGGCAGGTGCTCATCGCCAGGTGCTGCCCGTGAGGTCAACTCCAGGTCGACCAAGGCGAGTTGCTGCATGAGCTCTCCCGCCAGCCGCAGCAGACCACGCTCCGCCGGAGTCATGGTCCGGGCCAGTGCCGAGGCCAGCCAGGCGTTTCCGTCCTTCACGTGCTCCCGCAAGGCTTGCCGCCCGACTTCGGTGACCGCGATGTCCTGGCGCCGCCTGTCGGTACTGCTGCGGCGGCGGGTGACCCGGCCCTGGCGCTCCAGGTCCTGCACGACCCTGGTCAGCGACTGGGCCTGCACCCCTTCGATCGCCGCCAGTTCACTGATCGCGAGCGGGCCCCGGTGCTTGAGGTTGGCCAGGATGGAGGCGGAGAGGCGGGTCAGCGGTTCAGGGCTTCCCTGATGTTCGGCCCGCAGCCGCGAGCCGAGGCGCGAGACGCCCCACCGGAGCTGTTCGGCGGTGTAGAGATCTTCGTCGTCGGCATCCATGAAACCAAGCTAAAGCTTTGGTGTTCATCAGTGAAACCTCTTATTTGGAATTGAGGTATGAAGCTTCTGCTTCGTTCTTGGCGCACGCCGTCTGAAACAGGGTCAGCTTGCAGCAGCTCGTTCCGCCGCGAAGCGATCGTGCTGCACCTGGAGCGGTGCGTGTCCGCGCCAGACGCAGTAGGCAGGGGGCGGACGCGTCAACCTCGCACATGCGAGGTTCACGCAACACGGGACCGCTTGTGAGGATCGTGCACACGCAACCGGGGCGCGGAACAGCGACACCTCGCGGCCGCGTACTCGTCCATCAAGGGGGAAACGATGCTCAAGAAGATCAAGCGGACCGCCGTGGCCCTGGCCCTGGCCACCGGTACTCTCGCCGCCACCGTCGCGACGGCGCAGGCCGGTGAACTGGGAGTACGGCAAGGGGACTACGCGGGCTGCAAGGTCGGCTATGTCTGCATGTACCAGAACGAGGCCGACTGGAAGGCCGGCAAGCCCAGCCACCGCTGGTACGAGTACGGCGCCCACAACCTGAACAACCAGTACGGCACCAAGTGGGTCTTCAACAACCAGCACTCCGGCGCGAAGGCCCGACTGTGCTACGGGTACAACGGCGCGAACTGCACCGGCCTGATCATCAACAGCTACGTCGTCGGCGTGGCCGACATCACGCCGATCAACAGCATCAAGCTCTACCAGTAGTCCGAGCCAGTAGTCCG
>CBFGZZ010000366.1:0-8789 GCA_965653385.1 uncultured Streptomyces sp.
ACGGCGGAGCCGGCGGCCTGCTTGGCCAGGCGGCCCGTCTCGAAGCGGATGGTGCGGGTGCCGAAGGAGCCGTTGTCGATGACGGCCTCGGCGTAGTGGGTCTCGTTCTCCACTAGCGTTTTCTCCGTTACTTTGTCGTCTTTTGTCCCGTCGCTGCCCGTGTGGCAGGGGGACGGTGGCGGAGAAGCGCTCCGTGCGGTGCGGGCCGGTCTTCGATCGAAGCACCCGGGGCTCACTTCCCCCCGGGGGCCACTACCGAGGACCGGCGGCGGCTAGGCGCGCTTCTCCTCTTCTTGTCGTGCTGTGTCGTCCGTATTGCGTTGTGCTACCACACTACAAAGCGTGTGTGACACTCCGCATGTTTCCGCACGCACGGTTGACGTTCCGTACGTACAGCAAAAGGAGCGGCTCCCGATCTCTCCGGGAACCGCTCCCCTCACGGCGTCTTACTTCGCGCCCGCCGCACCGCGGCGGATGCCGAGGCGGTCGACCAGCGCACGGAAGCGCTGGATGTCCTTCTTCGCCAGGTACTGGAGAAGGCGGCGACGCTGACCGACCAGGATCAGCAGACCACGACGGGAGTGGTGGTCGTGCTTGTGGGTCTTGAGGTGCTCGGTCAGGTCCGAGATCCGGCGCGAAAGCATGGCGACCTGGACCTCGGGGGAGCCGGTGTCGCCCTCCTTCTGGCCGAACTCGGAGATGATCTGCTTCTTCGTAGCGGCATCGAGCGGCACGCGTACTCCTCGTAGTCTTTGAATGGCCACCGAGTGCCCCCGGTCTGTGTCTCGGGGGAGCTTCCGTTACTCGGGAGGCGGGGATCCGCTGGGCGCGTCCCCCAGGAAAACCCGGGGGCGCGTACACAAACGGCCGTCACACAGCGTACCAGCACATGGGCGCGCCCTTGACGGACGGTCCCGGCGGCGCTGGTCAGAGACCGCCGCGGACCTTGGCGTAGATGTCCAGGACGGCCAGGCAGATCGGGACCAGGGAGAGCAGGACCAGCGAGTCGGCGAGGTCCAGCATGCGGCCCCAGAAGGGGGAGAGGCCCTTCTGCGGGACGATCAGGGCGATGGCGATGAGCAGCAGCACACCGACGCCGACCGAGGCACCGAGCCACAGGGTCCGTACGTTGACCGGGCCGGAGTTGTTCTGGAGCAGCTCCATGATGATGTCGGCCGGGGGCGAGATCGCGAGGCCGAGGACCAGCAGGGCGAGGGTGACGACACCGGCCACGAACAGGCAGGTGACCTGCGCGGTGTAGCGGAACAGGCGGGCCCGCAGCATCGCGGCGAGGCCGGTGCACAGGGCGAGCAGCTGGGCCCAGCCGTTGTCGCTGAAGCCGAGCACCGCCCCGCCGGCGCCGATGATGACGGCGGCGCATCCGCCGACCAGGCCGAGGAGCAGTTCGTGGCCGCGGCTGGTCTGGGCGACGATGCGCTGGACGTCGACGGCCTCGAGGTCGCCCTCGCGGCCTTCACGACGGGCCCGGGCGAGGTCCTCGGGGTTGCGGAAGCCGATCGGCAGCTTGGCGAAGCGGGACGACCAGCCGGGCAGGAAGCCGACGACCGCGAGGGCGACGACCGAGGTACCGGCGGCGATCTCGCGCGGCTCGGCCTCGGTGAGGACACCGCAGAACACGGCGAGCGTGCCGATGGCGGAGGCGAGTGCGGCGGCCACGAACGGGGCGTCGCCCTGCGGCAGCAGCATGATCAGTACGACGGAGCACAGCAGTACGGCGACGCAGCCGACGAGGAACTGGATCCGTCCGGGGCCTTCGCCCGCGTCCTGCGGAAGGGCGCCGGAGCCGGCGATGAGCGCGTGCGGCAGTGCCGAGATGCCGAGTGCGACGGCGGAGCCCCGGTCGTCGTACACCCGGGCCCGTACGCCGGCGAGAGCCGTCAGCGCGAGCGCGGTCACGCCGGCGAGGATGCCCTGGAGGCCGTGCATGTCGTGCCGGATCGGGTCCGCGAACCAGAAGACGAAGCCGAGCATGACCAGCAGCAGCGATCCGGCGACGAGGCCGGCGACGCGCATCAGGTTGTCGTTCCAGCTGCGGGTGTCCTGCTTCACCGCGGCGGCGATGGCGTCCACGACGTCGTCGTGCACGGCCGGCGGCAGCGAGTCGGCGAACGTGCGCAGCAGCAGCACCTCGCCGTCCCTGACCCGGTGCTCGAGCAACGAGCGGCTCGCGTCGAGTACTTGACCCTCGCGGGTCACAAGGTGGTAACCGGAAGGACTCGTATCCGACTGGACCAGGCCCGACAGCCTGATGATCTCAGGAAAGAGGTCCTGGATCGGCAGGTCCTCGGGCAGCGCCACATCGACTCGGCTGTCCGGCGCTGCGATGGTGATTCGGCAGAAACCTGTCGAAGTCCCCGTGCTCACCTGGTGTTCCCCCTGCTAGACAAGGCTTCCTCGCGCCGCTCGTACGACGCGGAGCGCCACCATATCCGTTGCGGTACCGGCCGCAGGACCTACCTCCCCCATTCCTCCCAGGACCTGCTCCGCATCTCCATCCGCCTGCCTCACTCGGGCACGTCACGCATCAGTAGGATCGACGCCTACGCGAACGACGCCTACGCGAACGAGAACACGTCGCGGTACACGGGGGCGTCGGTGCCAAGGACGTATCACGTATCAATCGCGAAGGATGAGTGCATCGGTGAGCGTCGTCATCATCAAACGACCACCGCGGACAGTGCCACCGGCCGTCCCGGACGGCGAGGTCAAACTCGAGACGCCGCCCGAGATTCCGCGCGAGGGCGACGACAGCATGCTGATGAACATGCTGCCCATGATGGGCATGCTGGGTTCCGTCGCCTTCTTCTTCACAGCCGGCCAGTCCTACATGAAGGTCGTCGGCGGCCTCATGCTGGCCTCGACGGTGGCCATGATGGTCGCCCAGTTCGCCAAGGCCCGGCAGGGCCCGGGGGCGGGCATGGCCCAGGACCGGCGTGACTATTTCCGTTATCTGGAGCAGGTCCGCAAGGACGTGCACAAGACGGCGGAGCTGCAGCGGCGCAGCCAGTTGTTCCAGCACCCCGACCCGGAGCAGTTGTGGGCGGTGGCGGCGGACGGCAAGCGGCTGTGGGAGCGGCGCCCGAACGACGCGGACTTCGCGTCCGTACGGATCGGCCGCGGTACGCAGCAGCTGAACACCCCGCTGGTCGCCCCGGAGACGGCGCCCAAGGACGAGCTGGAGCCGCTGACCGCGGCGGCCATGAAGGCGTTCCTCGACGCGCACGGCAGTCTGCACGACCTGCCGGTCTCCATCTCGCTGCGTGCCTTCTACCACGTGACGATCTGCGGTGAGACCGACACGGTCTACGGCAACGCCCGCGCGACCCTGTCGCAGCTGGCCACGCTGCACTCGCCCGAGGACCTGATGATCGCCGTGGTGGCGCACCCCTCCGCCACGGCGGACTGGGACTGGATCAAGTGGCTGCCGCACAGCCAGCATCCGAAGGCCAAGGACGGAGCGGGTTCGACCCGGCTCCTCTTCGACGACCTCGGTGAGCTGGAGGAGGCACTCGCGGACCAGTTGGGCGACCGGCCCCGCTGGAACCGTGAGGCGACTCCCGTCTACGACCAGCCGCACCTGATCGTCGTCCTCGACGGCGGCACCGTGCCGCCGGACTCCGAGCTCGCCGGCACCGAGGGCCTCCAGGGCGTCACCTTCCTGGAGATCGCCCCCGGTGAACTGGAGGAGGAGCTGCGGGCCGGTCTGACGGCCTATGTGAAGCCGGACCGTATGCGCCTGTTCGTCGGCCACGAGTCCGCGTACACCGGCAAGCCGGATGTGCTGAACCCGGCGCAGGCCGAGTCCCTGGCGCGCCAGCTCGCTCCCTTCCGGGTCGGCTCCGCCGAGGAGGGCGAACCCCTTCTGTCCAACCTGGACTTCACGGACCTCATGGGTATCGGCGACGCGGGCACGGTCGACGTCTCGCGCACCTGGCGGCCGCGCACGCTGCACGAGCGGCTGCGGGTGCCGATCGGCGTCGGCGAGAACGGCGAGCCGGTCATGCTGGACCTCAAGGAGGCCTCGCAGGAGGGCATGGGACCGCACGGCCTGTGCGTCGGCGCCACCGGTTCCGGTAAGTCCGAGGTGCTGCGTACGCTGGTGCTGGGTCTCGCGGTGACGCACTCCTCGGAGACGCTGAACTTCATCCTCGCGGACTTCAAGGGTGGCGCGACCTTCGCGGGCATGGCGGACATGCCGCACACCGCGGCCGTCATCACCAACCTCGCGGACGACCTCACCCTCGTCGACCGTATGCGTGACTCGATCATGGGTGAGACGCAGCGCCGTCAGGAACTGCTGCGCTCGGCGGGCAACTACGCCAACCTGCACGACTACGAGAAGGCCCGGGCCGCGGGTGCCGCGCTGGAGCCGATGGCCTCGCTGGTGATCGTGCTCGACGAGTTCTCCGAACTCCTCACCGCCAAGCCGGACTTCATCGACATGTTCATCCAGATCGGTCGTATCGGCCGTTCGCTGGGTGTCCACCTGCTGCTGGCGTCGCAGCGCCTGGAAGAGGGCAAGCTGCGCGGCCTGGACACGTACCTGTCGTACCGGATCGGTCTGCGGACCTTCTCCGCCGCCGAGTCCCGTACGGCGATCGGTGTCCCGGACGCCTACCACCTGCCGTCGATCCCCGGTTCCGGTTATCTGCGCTACGACACCGACACCATGGTCCGCTTCAAGGCGGCGTACGTGTCGGGGCCGTACCACGGCGAGGGCCCCTCCCGGGTGAGCCGCTCGACGCAGCTGCGTCCGGCGGTGTTCACGGCGGAGCAGGTGGCGCTGCCGCCGCAGCCGGTGATCGAGGAGCCGGAGCCCGACAACCGGGTGGACGACGCGCTCGCCGACACCGTGCTGGACGTCCTCGTCGGCCGGATGATCAACCAGGGTCCGCCCGCCCACCAGGTGTGGCTGCCCCCGCTGGAGGAGGCGCCCTCGCTGGAGCAGCTCCTCCCCCAGCTCGCCGTCAGCCCGGAGCGCGGCCTCACCGCGCCCGACTACACGGCGCTCGGCCGGCTCAACGTACCGGTCGGCCTGGTGGACAAGCCGTTCGAGCAGCGGCGTGACGTGCTGTACCGGGACTTCTCCGGCGGTGCCGGTCACGGTCTGTTCGTCGGTGGTCCGCAGTCCGGCAAGTCGACGCTGCTGCGCACGCTCATCTCGTCGTTCGCGCTCACCCACACGCCGTCCGAGGTGCAGTTCTACTGCCTGGACTTCGGTGGTGGCGGTCTGATCTCGATGGAGGAGCTGGCGCACGTCGGCGGGGTCGCGAACCGTCTCGACGCCGAGAAGGTGCGCCGTACGGTCAGCGAGGTCGAAGGCATCCTGAACGCGCGCGAGGAGTACTTCCGCGCGAACAACGTCGACTCGGTCCAGACGTACCGTCAGCGCCGGAACTCCGGCCAGCTGCCGGACCAGCCCTGGGGTGACGTGTTCCTCGTCGTCGACGGCTGGGCCACGTTCAAGACGGACTACGAGATGCTCGAGGCCACCGTCACCGAGATCGCCACGCGTGGCCTCGGCTTCGGTGTGCACGTGATCCTCACGGCGAGCCGCTACACCGAAGTGCGGCCCGCGCTCAAGGACATGCTGCAGAACCGTATCGAGCTGCGGCTCGGTGACCCGACGGAGTCGGAGGTCGACCGCAAGGTCGCGCAGAACGTCCCCGCGACCGTCCCGGGCCGTGGTCTGACGCAGGACAAGCTGCACTTCATGGCGGCGCTGCCGCGCGTCGACGGCTCCTCGGAGACGGACGACCTGTCCGAGGCGACGTCGATCCTCATCCGCGGCATCAACGACAACTGGCAGGGCCAGCACGCTCCGGCCGTACGCCTGCTGCCCACGATGATGCCGGCGGACCGGCTGCCCAAGGGCTTCGAGCACCCGGAGCGCGGTCTGGCCATCGGCATCGACGAGTCGTCGCTGTCGCCGGTCTTCGTCGACTTCGAGACGGACCCGCTGTTCATCGTGTTCGGTGAGAGCGAGTCCGGTAAGTCCGCGATGCTGCGGCTGCTCGTCAAGCAGATCACCGAGCGCTACACGCCGGACCAGGCGAAGATCGTCATGGGTGACTACCGGCGCGCCCACCTGGAGGGGGTGCCCGACTCGCACCTGTCGCGGTACTGCGCCTCGGCGCCGGCTCTGACGGAGACGCTGGAGGGCCTCGCCGGCTCGATGCACCGCCGGATGCCCGGCCCGGACGTCACGCCCGAGCAGCTGCGCAACCGCAGTTGGTACAGCAGCCCGGACGCGTTCGTCATCGTCGACGACTACGACCTGGTGGCGACCGGCGTGAACCCGCTGGCCCCGCTGCTGGAGTACCTGCCGTTCGCCCGTGACATCGGTCTGCGCGTCATCATCGCGCGTGCCTCCGGCGGTGCGAGCCGGTCGCTGTACGAGCCGGTGATGCAGCGGATGCGCGAGCTCGGCGCCCAGGGCATCGTGCTCTCCGGCGACCGGGCCGAGGGCGCGCTGCTCGGCAACATCACGGCGACGCAACTGCCGCCCGGCCGTGGGTACTTCCACACGCGCCGTCGCGGTGGGCAGCTGATCCAGACGGGGTGGCTGCCGAACCGGTTCTGACCGCTACCCGAGGAACGGTCGGTCGAGCAGGAGGGGCGGTACCCGCGAGGGTGCCGCCCCCTCTTCGTTGCCGGTGGGCGCGCCGTTAAGGTGGAGCCACGACAGAAATGACGAGCCACGGGGGGCAGTTGTGCCGTCGGACTACATGGACTCCGATCCTGAGGTACTGAAGACCGAGGGATTCCACATGTTCAACGCAGGTGTGGAGTTCTCCAAGGCCGTGCACAAGCTGACGACCGGCCTGACCGCCCTGGAGAAGGGTGACACCCCGCCGTGGGGTGACGACGACATCGGCGAGAAGTTCGGCGTCGTCTACGAGGGCCTGCGCGACGGCATGTACGACTCGATGGGCAGCCTGGCGGAGCGGATCGCCGGCATGGGAGCCGCCCTGGCCCGGATGGGCGTGGCCCACGAGCAGAACGAGGCCGCGCAGAACGACATCTGGAAGAAGACGATGGCCGAGTACGACGGTCAGGTGGAGGTTCCGCCGGGGGTCGCACAGGGCACTCTGCACGCCCGGCCGACCAACTGATCCGCGACTGCGGCCTGCCCGACGGCCGTGATCCGCGACGGACGTGTGACAGGTCACTCGCGCCAGTAGGGTGAGACACACACTTCGTTCGCACGTCAGGAAGAGGCCCAGCAGCATGACCGAGGCTACCGAGCCACAGAACATCGAGGTCGGGACTCAGGCCGAGGACACCAAGGCGCGCAAGGAGCGGGAGCGGGACGAGCTGTACGCCCTCGACATCTCGGGGGTCGAGTGGCACTGCGCGCCCGGCACCGAGGAGCACGAGGAGCGCGTCGAGATCGCGTACCTGCCGGAGGGGGCCGTGGCCATGCGGTCGTCCCTGGACCCCGACACCGTGCTGCGGTACACCGAGGCGGAGTGGCGGGCGTTCGTGCTGGGGGCGCGGGACGGGGAGTTCGATCTGGAGCCGGCGCCGCACAATGGTGGGGTGGGCGCGGAGTAGGGCGAGTCCGCGTATCCCCGTGGAATCCGCGTAGAGGGTCTTACGGCCGCCGTCCATGGCAGCGGGCGGCGGCCGCTCTCTCAGAAACCGGCGCCCACGCTTCCGAACAACCTCGGCGGCCTGCAACGGACTTGTGACAGCAAACCCCTGAAGTCACCGGCAGGTGATTCCGTAAGCTTTGCGGACGGCTGTACTCCAGTGTGATTTCCCTTGGCTGGTGAGGGATGTGTACGGCCGTGAAGTCTGACGGGGGTGCTTTCCGCTGTGGCGATGATGTTGCCGGACGAGCTCGAGTGGGTCCTCGAGATGCTGGGCTACAAGTGGCCCACGGCGAACGAGGACAAGCTCAGAGACTGCGCCGCCGTGTGGCGCGAGTTCGGCGAGAAGGTCAACGAGCTCCACACCACGGCGAACGGCGCCGCCCGCCAGGTCACCGCGCACAACGCCGGTGAGTCGATCGACAAGTTCACCAAGACGTACGAGAAGTTCGACGGTGGCGGCGGCAACGACGGCTACCTGCGCAGCGCCGCCGAGGCCGCGTTCCTCATCGCGAACGTGCTGGAGGCCTGCGCCTACCTCGTCGAGTTCGCCAAGTGGGCGGTCATCGCCCAGCTCATCGCGCTGGCCATCCAGATCGCCGCCGCCGCTGCCGCCGCGCCCTTCACCTTCGGTCTGTCCTCGGTAGCGGGAATGGGCGCCACCCAGGCCGCCCGCCTCATCGTCCGACGCCTCCTCGACGAGCTCAAACAAGCCCTGATCGAGGCGATCATCGAGACGATGAAGGAACCCGCGATCTCCGCGATCGAGGCGATCATCTCCGACCTCATCCGCCAGACCGTGAACGTCGGCTTCGGCGCCCAGGAGGGCTACGACGTCGGCGCCACCCTCAAGGCCGGCGGCGAGGCAGGCCTGGACGCCCTCAGGCAGAGCCCGCAGACCTTCGCCGAGGGCGTGCGCGACAGCCTCGGCCAGAAGGCCGGCAGCCGCGCCCGGCACGCGATCGACAGCCGCATCGACGGGTACGACGGGCCGTCGGGGTCAGACTTTCCGGGGGGTGACACCGGTAGCGACTCCAGCAGCGGGTCGGAGAGTTCCAACTCCTCTTCGTCCGACTCCTCGTCCTCCGGTTCGACTTCCTCGGACTCGGACTCCAGCACCTCGACGCGTTCGAGTAACGGCAACATCCCCGGCGCGAACATAGGCAGCGGCAT
>CBFGZZ010000367.1:0-8689 GCA_965653385.1 uncultured Streptomyces sp.
GCGGGAGATCACCGAGGAACTGCGTGGGGAGATCCGCCGCCATGGCCAGCACTGAGACGACCGTCCCGAAGGATGGCAGGTCCGGCAAGGACGGCAACGATCTCGCCGGGCTCGAAGCGGGTCTGGACGCCCTGGACACGGTCCAGACGGGCCGTACGCCGTTCCGAAGGACCCTGACCCAGAAGGTGCTGCCGCCCGTCGTCGCCGTCGCGCTGGTACTGGTGGCCTGGCAGCTCCTGGTGTGGGCGGAGGTCGCGCCCGACTACAAGCTGCCCTCGCCGTCCGACGTGTGGGGCGAGGTGCGCCAGTCCTGGCTGCAGGGCACGCTCTTCGACTACATCTGGACGTCCGTCTCCCGCGGTCTGATGGGCTTCCTGCTGGCGCTGGCGATCGGTACGCCGCTGGGCCTGCTGGTCGCCCGTGTGAGGTTCGTCCGGGCGGCGATCGGGCCGATCCTGTCGGGCCTGCAGTCCCTGCCGTCGGTGGCCTGGGTGCCGCCGGCCGTGATCTGGCTGGGCCTCAACGACTCGATGATGTACGCGGTGATCCTGCTCGGCGCCGTCCCGTCCATCGCCAACGGCCTGGTGTCGGGCGTCGACCAGATCCCCCCGCTGTTCCTGCGGGCGGGCCGCACGCTGGGCGCGACGGGGCTCAAGGGCACCTGGCACATCGTGATGCCGGCCGCGCTGCCCGGCTATCTGGCCGGTCTGAAGCAGGGCTGGGCCTTCTCGTGGCGGTCCCTGATGGCCGCCGAGATCATCGCCACCTCACCCGACCTCGGCATCGGACTGGGGCAACTCCTCGAACAAGGCCGCACCAACAGCAGCATGTCCCAGGTGTTCCTCGCCATCTTCCTGATCCTCGTCGTCGGCATCGCCATCGACCTGCTGATCTTCAGCCCGCTGGAGCGGTGGGTGCTGCGCAGTCGCGGCCTGCTGGCAAGGAGCTGAGTCCTGTGTTCAAGAAGCCGGTTCTTCTCGTCATCGCCCACGGCAGCCGCGACCCGCGGCATGCCGCGACCGTGCATGCCCTGGTACGCCGGGTGCGCTCGCTGCGCCCGGACGTACGGGTGGAGACCGGCTTCCTGGACTTCAACATCCCGTCGGTGCAGGGCGTGCTGGAGTCGCTGGCCGCGGAGGGCGTCCGTGACGTCGTCGCCCTCCCGCTGCTGCTGACGCGCGCCTTCCATGCGAAGGCGGACATCCCGGCGGTGCTGCGGGACGCGCCGCCGCAGCTCCGGATCCGCCAGGCGGAGGTGCTGGGTCCGTCCCCGCTGCTCCTGACCGCTCTGGAACGGCGCCTGTACGAGGCGGGTCTGAGCCCCGCCGGCAAGTCCTCGACCGGGGTCGTCCTGGCCTCGGCGGGGTCCTCCGACCCGGAGGCGAACGCAGTGATCGCAGCAATCGCGCGGGAGTGGCGGCACACCGGTTGGTGCGCCGTGCGACCTGCGTTCGCCTCCGCATCCCTTCCCCGCACCGAGGACGCGGTGCGGGAACTGCGGGAACTCGGCTGCGATCGGGTGGCCGTCGCGCCGTACGTCCTCGCTCCCGGTTTCCTCCCGGACCGCATCGCTCGGGGGGCGGCCGGGGCGGATGTATTGGGGGATGTGCTTGGGGCGGCGCCTGAGGTGGCGCGGGTGTTGGTGGAGCGGTACGAGGCGGCTCGGGTGCCGGTGCTGGCTGCGGTCGGGGCGTGAGCCTCCGACGGTTGGGCGGGGTGCCTGCGGCGGCCCGTTGAGGTGGGTGGGGTTCGCGTAGCGCCTTGCGGTTCGTCGCGGGTCGGGGCCGTGGGCGAGTGCGGGTGTGGGGGCGCCACGGCGGCATCGGGACTCCTTGCTGTCAGTGCTCGAGGCTCATGGCCTGTTCGGCCAGTCTCAGGAGTTCGGCCACCGGCATCGACCCCGCCGCCCGCCTCTCCCTCGCGAAGGTGTTGGCGAGGCGCTGGAGGAGGTCGTTCAGAGGTGTGGGTACGCCGTGGAGGCGGCCCAGGAGGGTGATCTCGCCGTTGAGGTAGTCGGCCTCGATGGTGCCGGTGCCCCGGGTGAGGGACTGCCAGGAGGAGCCGCCGCCGCGTGGGGTGCCGGGGAGGGGGACGAGGGTGACCTTGTCGCCGCGTACCGCGCGTTGTTCCTCGGCACCGGCGTAGGCGATCCCGGCGGCGTCCAGCACGGTGGCGCCCTCGGCACGCACCCGCTGGAACAGTGCCGCGGCCTCCTCGCTGTCGACGGGGCCGGACACGGCCTCCAGGGCGTTGCCGAGGTTGGCCAGCAGCTTGGCGTACTGCCAGCGGGCCACGTCCGCCACGACCGGTGCCTCGAAGTGCGACTTCTCCAGGTCGGCGGCGATGAGGCGGGCCGTCTCGTCGGTGCCGTGCGGGTGGCGGCCGAGGTGGAGGATGCCGGTGAGAGGGCTGCCGGCCGCGGAGACGACACCGGGTTCGACGTACGTCGACGGGAGCCAGACGCAGACGCCGTAGACCTGTCGGAAGAGGCGCAGGGCGAGGCGCTGGCTCTCTACGCCGTTCTGCGCGCAGACGAGCGGGAGCCGCTCGGCGGCCGTACCGCCGCCCGCGACCGGGGCCGGGCCCCACGTCTGTAGCGCGGCCGCACTGTCCTGGGTCTTGACGGCCAGGACGAGTACGTCGTCGGGGCGGAGCTCCCCGAGGGCGGCGGGGCTTTCGACGACCGGTGGCCGGTAGGTCAGCTCGCCCTCCGGCACCCTGAGCCGCAGCCCGTGGTCCCGTAGGGCCTCGAAGTGCGCGCCACGCGCGACCAGTACGACCTCGTGCCCCGAACCGGCGAGCCGCCCACCGATGACACCGCCGACCGCTCCTGCCCCGATGATGATGTAGCGCATACGACGAGCCTCGCACACCGGTCCACCGGGTTGACCTTGTCCCTGGGGCAGGCTTGAGGGTCCCCGCATGGACGACGACTTCTACTTGCGGCAGACGCCTTACAGCGATCCGGGGAAACTGGACGTCAGTGGGCTGCCGAGCGATCCGCGTCAACTCGCCCGTGTGGTACGGGATGTGATCATCCACCAGGGGGACGGAGCGCGCTTGGGATACGTCATCCCCGAGCGACGGCTGCGCGAGGACGCCGAGTCCCGGTACGTCACCGAGATCCTGCGGATCCTGCGCGAGCGGCGGGACGCCCCGTTGACCGAGGCTCGGCAGCCGGAGGAGCGGTTCGTGGGGACGTGCCGGGACTTCGCGCTGTTGCATGTGTCGCTGTTGCGGGCCACGGGAACGCCCGCCCGAATCCGGGGCGGCTTCGCCACCTACTTCGTGGACGGTTTCCACGAGGACCACTGGGTCAGCGAATACCGGCTTCCGGACGGGAGTTGGCGACTGGTCGACCCCCAGGTCCTGCATCCGGCCTACGGCGATCTCGGCTTCGATCCGCTGGACGTGCCCCGCGACCGGTTTCTCGTGGCGGGCGACGCGTGGCGGGCCTGCCGGGGCGGGGAGGCGGATCCGGAGACCTTCGGGTTCTGGAGTGAGGGGGCGCTGCGCGGGATGTGGTTCGTCCGGGGCAGTCTCGTCCTCGACCTCGCGTGCCGGGGTGGCGTGGAGACACTGCCCTGGGACGGCTGGGAACCACTTGCGGGCTTCGGTGACGTGTCGCTGTCGGACGACGATCTCGCGCTCCTGGACGCCGTGGCCGCCGCGCACACCGACGACGACGTGCGGCGTCTGTGCGCGCGGTCGCGGCTGGCGCCGCCGCGCGAGATCCTCTCCAAGTCGCCCTCCTTCGGTCTGCGCAGGGTCACGCTTCCTCGGGGCTGAACGGTGTCCCCTGGTGGAAGTACATCCGCCATCCGTCGGCCGTCCGGCGCCACAGCGAGCTGCGGTGGGCGTGCCGGCCGCCGTACTCCGTGTCGAAGGTCAGGTGGACGACGTCGGGGGCGAGCCGGACGCCCCGGATCTCGGAGGTGACGACGTAGCGGTCCGCGGGATCCTCCGGATCGGTGTCCGCCGGCAGTCGGGCCATGGTCGACGCCCGGTCCCAGCGCCTCCCCGAGGAACCGAACTCGTGGAAGTCGGGGTGCAGCAGCGCCCCGAGCAGTTCGGCCGAGCTGCGGACTTCGGGGTCCAGCAGCCTCAACTCGCCCTCGATGGCCGCGTGCACGGCGGAGTCATGTTCAGTCACCTGTCATCTCCACGAGCTTCACGACGGTGTTCCAGTTGCGGCTGGTGGCGATCAACCCCTTGTTCAGCCGGGGTCGCGACAGGACTTCGGCGAGCTTGGAGCGGCCCAGGCCGTTCGGGGCGTAGAGGTACAGCGCGCGGTCGCCGAGGCGGAACTCCTCCGGGAGGTGGGCGGGCTGGTCGATCTCGGCGAAGCGGTCGGCGTCGACCGGGGCGGAGAAGTAGGTGACATGGAGCTGCTTGGGCTCCAACTCGGCTGCGGGGAAAGGGCAGTTGTCGGCGACGGCCCGGAGGTAGGCGTGGTCGCGCACGATGACGTCCACGGCGAAGCCGAAGTGCTTGTCGATGGCCGACGTGAGCTCGGCGGCCAGGGAGTCCTCGTCGCCGTGGTCGGTGGTGAAGACCGCCTGGCCGCTCTGGAGGTAGGTGCGTACGCCGCCGTGGCCGAGGCCGGTCAGGAGGGTGCGCAGGTCGGCCATCGGGACTTTTCTGCTGCCGCCCACGTTGATTCCACGCAGCAGCGCCGCATACGTCGTCGTCATCCGGCCACCTTAAGGCGGCCCACTGACAGTGACCGGGCTGTCGTGGCCGTCGTGCCCCGTGGGGGTGGGCACGACGGCCCGGAGCCGTAAGTTACTCATCGGTCAGCACGGAGCACAACCTCGTCGCCCCGATAGATGTAAGGGACCTTCATCCTCCCCAGTGGGGAGAGGGCGGTGCCCGAGCGGATGAGTTCCGGCCGTCTCAGTTCACCGGGAAGCACGACGAGATGGCTTTATCCGGCCCATACCTTCGAAACGAAAGGGGGCGGCAGGGGGCCGCCACCGCAATCAAGGGGGCAAGCCCGTCATGGGGAACGGAGACACGCGAGTGCGGGGAATCGCCGCCCGCGCAGGCGGCTGGAGCGCCCGCCATCGATGGGCTGCCGTCGGCATCTGGGTGCTGTTCGTCGTCCTGGCGATGGGGCTCGGTTCGGCGGCGGGCCGGGTCGACGTCAAGGACAGCGACCAGCTGAAGGGCGAGACGCACACCGCCGCCAAGATCGTCGAGGACGCCGGGATCGACGAGCCGGCCGGTGAGACCGTCCTGATCCAGGCGAAGGACGGTGGCCTCAAGGCCACGGACGCCGAGTTCAGGTCTGCGGTCGCCGCGGTCGTGAAGGCGGTCGAGGGCACCGGCGAGGTCACGGACGTGACGTCGCCGTACGACACGCGGACCATCTCGAAGGACGAGCGCAGCGCGCTCGTGCAGTTCGACATGCGCGGCGAGGCGGACACCGCGGGTGAGCGCGTGGAGCCCGTGCTGAAGGCCGTCCAGGACGTCCAGAAGGACCACGAGTCGCTGCGGATCGAGGAGATCGGCGGCGCGAGCATGATGAAGACGTTCGACGACGCGTTCGGGGACGACTTCCAGAAGGCCGAGTACTCGGCGGTGCCGGTGGCCCTCGGCATTCTGCTCATCGCCTTCGGCGCGCTGGTGGCGGCCCTGCTGCCGGTGCTTCTCGCGGTCACCGCGATCATGGCGACGATGGGCCTGATGGGCATCGTCAGCCACGTCATGCCGATGAGCGACACCGCCAACTCCGTGATGCTGCTGGTCGGTCTGGCCGTCGGCGTCGACTACTGCCTGTTCTATCTGCGCCGTGAGCGGGAGGAGCGGGAGGCGGGACGCGATGCGCAGACGGCTCTGCGGGTCGCCGCCGCCACCAGCGGCCGCGCGATCATCGTCTCCGGGGTCACGGTGTGCGTGGCGATGGCGGGCATGCTGTTCACGGGGCTCGCCGAGTTCGAGGCGATGGGCCTGGCCTCGCTGATGGTCGTCGCGGTCGCGATGGTCGGTTCGGTGACCGTCCTGCCGGCGCTGCTGTCGATGCTGGGCGAGCGGGTCGAGAAGGGCAAGATCCCCTTCCTGCACCCGCAGAGCAAGCTCCGTCGCAACCGGGGGCGCGGCAACCGCGAGAGCCGGTTCTGGACGGCCGTACTGAAGGGCGTGCTCGCCCGGCCGGTCGTCTCGGTCGCCGTCGCGGCCGGTGCGCTGCTCGCCATCGCGGCTCCCGCGCTCGGCATGAAGACCGAGCAGCTCACCCTGGACAAGGAGTTCGGCGACTCGCTGCCGATCGTGCAGACGTACAACCGGCTCAACGAGGCCTTCCCCGGGGGTTCCGAGCCGGCCGAGGTGGTCGTCAAGGCGGACGACATCAACGCGCCCGGGGTGAAGTCCGCGCTGGCCGACTTCCGTGAGCGGGCGATCAGTTCGGGTGCCTCGCGCGGCCCGGTGGAGATCAAGCTGCACGACGAGCAGAACATCGCCTTCGTGTACGTCCCGCTGGTCGGCGGCTCCGACCTCGACAAGGCGGGTGTGAGCCTGGACAAGCTGCGCGACGAGGTACGGCCGGCCACGCTCGGCAAGGTCGACGGTGTCGAGGCGCCGATCACCGGGCAGGTCGCCGGTTCGAAGGACTTCAACGACCAGCTGGCCGGAGCCGTCATCCCGGTCTTCGCGTTCGTCGTCGTCTTCGCCTTCGGCCTGATGCTGCTGTCGTTCCGCTCACTGACGGTCGCCGTCACCTCGATCGTGCTGAACCTGCTGTCGGTGGGCGCCGCGTACGGCATCCTCGTCGCGGTCTTCCAGCACGGCTGGGGCGCTTCGCTGGTGGGCGCGGAGGGCGTCGGCGCGATCGTCACCTGGCTGCCGCTGTTCCTCTTCGTGATCCTGTTCGGCCTGTCGATGGACTACCACGTGTTCGTGGTCTCGCGGATCCGCGAGGCGCGGCTGCGGGGCCGTTCGACGAAGGACGCGATCCAGCACGGTGTGGTCACCACGGCCGGGGTCGTCACCAGTGCCGCGGTCATCATGGTCGCCGTGTTCGCGATCTTCGGCACGCTGTCCATGCAGTCCATGAAGCAGATGGGCGTCGGACTCGCGGCGGCTGTGCTGATCGACGCGACGATCATCCGGGGCGTGCTGCTCCCCGCGGTGATGGCGCTGCTGGGCGAGCGCAACTGGTATCTGCCGAAGTGGCTGCACCGGCTGCCGGACCTGACGCACGACGAGGCGCCGGAGGCCGTGACGCCGAAGGCGGCCCGGGACGACGAGGGCGAGCGGGTGCCCGTCTGACCCGTCCGCCCGACGAGCGGGGCCCGTCGACTCCCCCGGGGTCGGCGGGCCCCGCCGCGCTTGTCACGGTGGCCGCACGCGGCGCGCCAACCTGCGCCCCCAGGTCTGGCCCGGTACTTCGACGTAGCGGTGGGTCAGCACGCTGAGTGGCAACAGCGCGGCGAAGAAGGCCACTTCGAGCGCGAGTTCATCCTGGGGTCGGCGGCCGAGCGTGCTGTCGATCACCGCCAGCAGCACCGGATGCGTCAGATAGACCGAGTAGCTGATCGTGCCCAGTCCGCTCAGCATCCGCGGTATGCGGCGGTGACGCGCCGCCAGTCCGGCGCCGAAGGTCAGCACGGCCAGCAGGAACGCGACGATCCAGCCGCGCCGCGTGAAGTGGCCGCCCTCGCCGTACCGATAGGCGCTGCCCACGGCACAGGCGACCACCACGACCGCCGTGCCCGCCGCGCACCGCCAGGTGCTCTGGCCGTTCACGGCCCGGTGGACGGCTGTGCCGAGGAACATCACCGCGAGGATCACCAGGCCTTCCCAGAGCGGGACCGTGCCGTTGAACGGGACCAGGAAGAGCGCGGTGACCCCACCCAGCACGCCGCCGAACACCCGCAGTACGGGTGACGTGGTGCTCGCACAGCAGAGTGCGACCGCCATGGCCGTCGAGGCGAACGCGATCAGCGGGCCGGTGCCGACCAGTCCGGACAGGGCCGAGGGCGGCATCACGACCCCGGCCGCCACGCTCACGGCGGCGAGCACGGCAAGGAGGACGGCCGTCGCCGCGGACCGACGGTGCAGGCGGACCGTGAACAGAGCGACGACCAGCAGGTAGAAGGACATCTCGTACGAGAGCGTCCACAGGACGAGCAGCAGATTGGGTGTGCCCAACAGCTCCTGAAGCATCGTGGCGTGGGCGACCGCCACCATGACGGGGCTCTGCTGACCGAAGTCGCGCGACTCCGCGACGCCCAGGAGGTCGGCGGCGAGGAGCGCGGCGACGACGGCCGCCCACAGCGGGTACACACGGAAGAGCCGTCCGATCCAGAACGTCCGGACGCAGCCCCGGCGCTCCAGCGAGGCGGGCACGATGTAGCCGCTCACCAGGAAGAACACCATGATGCCGTAGCGGCTGGTGCTGAACTGCGGCATCAGCTCCCGCCGGAAGTCCGCCATGAAGGTGTACGACGAGTGGTCGAACACCACGACGAGTGCGGCGATGCCGCGCAGCGCGTCCAGCCAGCCCAGGCGGGCGGCGGAGACGAGGGGTGGGGATTCCATGCGCGGGCGCGGTCCTGTTCCGTGCGGGCGGGTGCCGGGTTCGGCGTGGGGCGTCTCCGAGTTCAGCGGCCGGCGAATTGTTCGGCAGTACCGTTCTGGCGGCCGAACAATGGCGGGGTACGAACAGGGGTGGCTGGAGGGGGTGCGG
>CBFGZZ010000368.1:0-8590 GCA_965653385.1 uncultured Streptomyces sp.
CCGAGCTCCACCACGCCCTCGACGACGCCACGGACGACGCCGTCGCAGACGCCGGATCCCCGTACGTCCGGCGCCGACGGTCGGACTCCCGGTACGCCGGATAATCGCGTGCCGAACCAGAGCAATCCGAGCCAGACCACTCCTGGTACGACGCCAGGAGACCGCACGCCGCCTCGGAGTACGCCTGGCACCACGCCCGGCGACCGGACTCCGTCCCGCGACACGCCGGGCACCACACCGGGCGACCGCACGCCGAACCGGGACAACACCAGCACCACACCGGGCGACCGCACCCCGTCGCGTAACAACGCGGACTCGACCGGCACCCGTACACCCGGCCAGAACCCGAGCCCGACCACGCACTCGCCGGGGAGCCAGCCCCCGAGTCAGACCACTCCGAACCAGAACCCGGCGCAGTCGTCGCCATCCAGGACACCGTCCGCTACCACCGGCACGCCGACGACGACACCCGCCAACTCCTCCAACAACGGGTCCGACCGAGCCTCGACCCCGGGCAACAACAACCAGAACCCGTCGACACAGCCAGGCCGCGCCCACACGCCCGGCGCTCCGAACCAGCCGAGCGCCGACCCCGGCACCACCCCGCCCCGGCCACACCAGCCTGCGGGCAACACACCCAACACTCCGCCGAACCCGAACCCGAACCCGAAGCCGAACACTCCGCAACAACCCGCCGCGCAGTCCCCCCAGGCGGAGAACACGCGACCCGAACGGGATGACCGGGACGACCGGGATCGAAAGCACCAGCAACAGCAAGTGACGGCAGTCCCGATCCACACGGTCGTCACGACCCCGGGTCCCTCGACGTCACCGTCACACGCGGACCCCACGCCCCAGAACCCGGGCTCGCCCCAGGCCACCCCCAACAACCAGAGCCAACCCCAGCAGGACAGCCTCGACGACATCCGCTCCGACCTGGACCACCAGCCGGGCGGCCTGTCCCAGCCCGACCCCGCCGACCAGCAGGCACTGGCCGACGCCGTCCCGCACAACGAGGACGGCACCCCGCAGCGCTTCCCCGACCCCTTCGGCCCCTACACCCAGCTCCAGAACGACGGCGGCAACACGGTCCCGGGACGCAGCAACAACTGTGCCGACTGCTCCCGCTCGTTCCTGGAGACCTGGTACGGCAACCCCCAGGTCTCCGCCCCGCGAACAGTCGACCTCGACGAGAACGGCAAGCACAACCCGTTCACCCCCGAGGACAACGCGAACGCCAACCAGATCCGCTGGACCGGCGCCGCCCACACCTATGCCGGACCCGGTGGCGACCCCAACACCGCCAACAACATCGCCTCCACCCTCCAGCAGGCCGGACCCGGCTCGGCGGCCATCGTCCAGGTCGACTGGCCCGGTGGCGGCGGCCACGCCTTCAACGTCGTCAACCACAACGGCAAGATCGTCTGGATCGACACCCAGAGCGGACAGGTCAGCGAGCAGCCACTCCACATCGACCAGGCCAAGCACGTCTGGCACATCCCGCTGGACGCCGACCGCAACCCCATCGACACCAGCAAGTCGGACGACAAGGATTCCGAGGACACCGAAGGCTCCAAGGACTCCGAGAACCAGAACGACGACGCGGCCCAGCCGGAGAACTCCGAGAAGGACGGGCAACCGGAGAACACCCAGAACCCGCAGGACGACGCGTCGGACGACACCCCGACGCAGGGCGACGGCAGCGACACGACAACCGAATCCCTCCAGCCGGCGGTCCCACCGTCCCCAGAGGCATCGGACAACGCGGACTCCGCGCAGCCGTCGACGGCCGACCCGAACTCGTCCGAGCCGGATGGCACACCCGACGGCCACGAGCCGTCCCCGGGGACACCGGACACCCCGGATCAGCAGTCACGCCCGGACGAGGGGACGCGCGCCGACTCCCCCACGGAAAACCGGCAATCGTCCACCGACACCACATCCGACGACGGCACGTCGGACGACAGCACGCGTCCTGCCCGAACCGCGACGGACGACCCGAACGATCCCAAGACCGACCGGGACACACCTCAGCAGAACACCACACCCTCGGACCCGCGTACAACGACCCCGCACCAGGAGAACGGGGACCCCCGGGCCACCGACCCACGCACCGCTGACCCTCGCACCACGGACCCGCGCACGTCTGATCCTCGCGTTCCTGACCCCCGGGCCACCGACCCCCGCACGTCCGAGCCCCGTACGTCCGACTCGCCTCGGGACACCCCCACGCAGAACAGGCCGGAGGCCGACGGGCGACCCGACAGCCGGCGGCCGGACACCACACAGCGGCCGGACGAGACGCGCACCGATCACGCCGGTGATCCGCGGTCGGAGAACCCGCACAAGGTCCCGTCCGAGACGCCGGACCAGCCCCGGCCTGAACCCGCCGACCAGCCGCCGGCGGACGGCCATCGCGACCGCCCGAGCGGCATGAACGAGGACTCCGCGGTCCCCGCCCGCGAGAGCCTGCCGGACGGCAAGAACGCCGACGCCGCCAACTACGTGAAGGAATCCGTCAACGGGAAGAAGCCGCTGTACGGCGACATCGCCTCCGAAAACCCGCAGCAGGCATCCCCGTCGGCGAGTCCCGAGCGGTCCTCCGGTCCGGCGGATCCGGCAGGCAATTCTTCGAACGACGACGTGGCGAGCCGTCGGCAGCGCGATCTGGACATGCTCGCGCGGGCCAATTCGAAGGATCCGAAGGACAAGGCCTGGTTCGAGAAGTACTACTACCCGAAGAGCGGCTACCGCCAGAGCGTGACAGCCCCTGCCGAGGACGGCCGTCCTGTCCCCCAGTTGCATCCCACCGGCGATCCCAACGCTCCTTGGATGCTGGCCAACGACGCACCGGATGCCGATCCGGAGTCGTACATCGACTCGGGCGAGCACAAGGGTAAACGCGAAGAGGAGATCTCCAAGAAGAACCTGGAGGAGCTCGACAAATACGCCAAGGCCCGCCAGGACGCCATCAACGCGGACCGGCAGCCGCACGTGGACCGGCAAGCGGCCAAGGAAGCGTACGAGAAGAACAAAACTCCCGAGAACCTGAAGAGGTTCCAGGAAGCCGACGCGAAACACAGTCCCCTCCACGGCAAGATGACGCGGGCGAGCGAGGACTATGGCGAGGCCGTCGCCGAGTTCCACGTGATGCCCCAGCATTTCGAGGACTACAACCGCGTCGACGATCGGGCCATGGGCAACAACCGGTTCGACCAGGTCTGGATAGATCCCGGCAAGAACCCACCCGAGTTCGTCGTCGTGGAAGCCAAGGGCTCCACGAACGCCGAGCTGGGCCAACGACGAGGTATCGCACCGGATCAAGGCTCCGACCAGGCCGCCTCATCGGGCAACCCCAGCCAGACGCAGGGTGACGGCGGGCAGAGTGGGGATGAGGCGGGCCAGGACAAGCCGAGCCCAGGCGTACCGAAGGTCCGGCAGGGGACTCGCGCATACTTTGAAACGATCTTGCAGGAGATGGAGAACCGCGCAGACCGCAACGAGGACAAGGCCACGACCGACGCCGAGTTTGAGGCCGCAGAGGGCGAGCGGAAGCTGGCCCGCGAGCTCAGGAAGGCCCTGAACGCGAACCCGTCGCGGGTCAAGTACATACTCGTCAAGGGAAACGCCTCCACTGCAGGCGAGCACCAGGGGTACGAGATGAAGCAGTTCGACATCAGAACGGAAGAAGAAAGGGAACGCCATGCAGATTCCGCGACATGAATTCCCGACGCGAAATGTCCTGAGGATTCTTGAAACCCGTACGAGGGACTTCTGGGAGGACGTTGAAGACCTACGGGACCAACCGTCGTGGTTCTCGAACATTCTGGCTTCCGCCATCAATCTTCTCGGCCGACGCTGTGTCGTGGACACCGAGGCCGACAAGCTGGAGACGTGGGAGGCCTGTGTCACCGCCATGCAGGTCGGCTCCGCCCTCTTCGCATCCGCCCAGGCCACGACCGGCAGCATCGAGTACCGCATCGGTCACAAGATGCACACCATCCGCGCCGGCGCCCTGCCCCGCGCCCACGCCGGAAACTGGCTCAACGCCTTCTGGCTCGCCTGCATCTGCCGCGAGAAGAAGCGCATGACCGAACTCTGCCAATTCCCCACCTCGAAACTCCGGCAAGCCGACGGAGTCCTCGACGAATACATCTACGACTGGGTGGAAGCACTACAGGCCTACTGGCTCAAGCGCCCCGAATTCGGCGACAAGCTCGTGACCGCGGTGGAGAAAACCGACCCAGCCGCCCTACGACACGCCCCACGCGACGGCGTCCTCCAGATCATGTATCCCCCCATGAACCTCCTCACCCAGCTCGCCCGCGGCGACCAGAACAAGTTCAACACCGAACTGGCCAAAGCCCTGGAATGGCACAAGGACTACTGGACCCGCGACGAGGACCGCGCCCTCGACACGGAAGGCCTCGTGGCACTCGGCCCACTGGCCGTGTCCTGCCTCGCCGTTCAGGCCGGCTTCACCATCACCGTCGAATCCGAGTACCTGCCCAAGCACCTCCTCGAAGGAGCCTGGATCAACGAATTCCCCACATAGCCCCCCAGTCACACCCCCGGAAAGCAATGAGGAGGGCAGGAGGGCTATGCAGGTTCCACGTCATGAATTCCCCACGGGCGCTTTGCCTCAGGTGCTGAAGGTGCTCGCACGAAGGCTGGACGGTGAACTCGAGGACCTCAAGGAGAACCCCGAGTGGTTCGGGATGGCCCTGAGCTCGGCGACCACCGCCCTCGACAGGCGCTGCTCGGGGGATCCCGAGGCCGACAAGGTGGAGACCTGGGAAGCCTGTGTCACCGCGATGCAGATCGGCCACGCCCTCTTCGTCGCCGCCCGCGCCACGACACCCACAGTCGAATGCGAGGTCGGCCACGAGAAGCACGTCTTCCGTTCCGGCACCGGGCCCTGGGCCGACGCGGGGAACTGGCTCACGGCGTTCTGGCTGGCCTGCGTCTGCCGCGAGCGGCAACGTACGAACGACCTCTGCCAGGTACCCGTCTCCCTGCTGCGCGAAGCCGGCGGCTTCGAGGAGTACATGTACCTCTGGGTCGAAGCACTTCAGGCGTACTGGCTCAGGCAGCCGGAACTCGGCGACAAACTCCTCGCCGCCGTGGACGCCACCGACCCCGAGGTGCTCCGCCCCGCCACACGCAGCGCCGTACTGAACCTCATGTACCCGCCCATGAACCTCCTCACTCAACTGGTACGCGGCGACCAGGACCGCTTCAACACCGAACTGGCCAAGACCGTCGAATGGCACAAGGACTACTGGACCCGCGACGAGGAACGAGCCCGCGACTCCGACGGACTCATCGCCCTCGGCCCCCTCGCCATCGCCTGCCTCGCCCGGGACTCCGGCTTCACCATCGACGTCGACTCCCCATACCTGCCCGAATGCCTCCTCGACGGCAGCTGGTACGGCGAGTTCCCCACTTAGCCAACGCACCAGCCGACCACAGCCCGAACAGCGAACAGGAGACCCATGGCTCCCGAAACGCCACCCACCACCCCGGACGAAGCCGTCCAGATCGTCCGCGCGCGTTACGCCCAGCCCAAGCTGCCCGACGGCACGCCCGCCGAGCTCAACGTCCACGAGTTCGACATCGGCTACCTGGTCTACGCCGTCTTCCCACCCAGCGTCGACGCCTCCGGCCGACCGCAGCCCGCCCCACCCGGCGGCGCCAAGATCGTGGTGTCGAAGGAGACCGGCGAGACCGTCACGGTCCCCAACTATCCGACCGAGCAGGCCATCGCCCTGTATCGCAAGAACCTCACACAGAACACCTGACGCCGGGAAGGCCCAGCCCAGGCCGCCCTCACGAGACCGCTCTCCCCTGACCGCCCACCACTCCAACCAGGACTGATACCCATGGCCGGCACCACCGATGGCTACGCACCGCATCCCTACATTGGCGGCCGCACGGCAGTGCTGCGTGCCCTCGCCGCCTGGCGGATGGAGTGGCCCGGCACCCCGCGCGTCCTGGTCCTGACCGGAGATCCGGGTAGCGGTCGCTCGCATCTGATCACCGGGTTCCTGATGCTCTGCGACCCGGAGTACCGCAAGCGGCTCCCCTTGGCCGACCTGGACCCGTCGACCGTGCCACCCGACCTGCCCGCACCCGCCGTACCGGGAGCGGCCGGGTTGACCGCGACCCAGGTGATCTGGCTTCTCGCCGATCATCTCGGCCTCGTGGCCGACGAGGTGTCGGACGTGTTCAGCGAGCTGGCCTGCCTCTCGGGCCCCGTGACCGTGGTCGTTCCGGACGTCGACCGGGCAGGACCGGTGCGTCCTGCGGGTGAACCGGACCGACTCCTGCGTGAGGTACTCAAGCCGCTCGCCGCCGTCGAGACCGTCCGCCTGCTCACCGAGATGCCTCGCCGGCTCGCGGACGAGTTCGCAGCCGGCCTCCCGGCCGGCACCGTCCAGGTGATCGATCTCGACGCACCGCAGTGGGCCGACCCTGAGGGCCTGGTGCGTCAGGCCGAGGCGCTGCTCGACCCACGACTCGGCGCTCCGGAGCTGCCGTTCACCACCGACGCGGCGACGCGACGGACTCTGGCCGAGGCGATCGGGCGCCGGGCCGGGGCCAATCCATTGACCGTGGAACTCGCCGTGCGCAGCGTCCTGACGGGTGGGGGCGTCGGCGTCGTAGCCACGCACGACGAGGCCTACCTCCCCTCGTCCGTCGGCCAGGCAGTCGACCTGCACGCCCGTCGCCTCGGAGCGGACCCGCAGACCCTGCGGCTCCTTCTGGCGCCCTTGGCCCTGGCGGAAGGTGACGGTCTGCCTGTCGGCCTCTGGGCGCGGCTCGTCAGCGCCCTTGCGGGCAAAGATATGAGCGAGATCATCGAGAGCAGTGGTGCGTTGTCGGAGCCGTTCGTCGAGTCGCTTCAGCCCGACAGGGACGCGGCAGGCGGCGGGCGCACGCTTGTCCGGCTGCTCCATCCGGCCATCGGCAGCGAGATCCGCGCCGGCCTGCCGAACGTACGCGCCGCCCAGACCCACATCGCGATGGCGCTTCTGGATGCCGTCCCGGAGCAGGACTGGAGCAAGACGGATCCCTACGTCCGCGACTACATCGCGAGCCACACCCTCGAGGCGGGACTGCTGCCCCAACTCCTCACGGACCCCGGGTTGTTCGTCCATGCCGATCCGGTGCCGCTGCGCGCCGCCGTCGAGGTCGTACCGATCGAAGAACTCGGCGCACCGGCCCGTACGTACCTTCGTACGGCCCCCCTGCTGACCCGCACCCAGGCACCCGTCATCCGGCGCGCCGCCCTTCTGGAGAAGGCGTTCGTCGAGGACGGTCTGCCCGAGTACGCCGAGGCCATCCGGCACCGGCTCGGCCTCGACCTGCCCCGACAGACCGTGTGAGTCGGTCCGCGGCGCCCAGGACGCCGGTGACCGTCACCGTCCCCAACCACCCGACCGAGGCGGGCCATCGCGCCGTACGGAATCCAGCCCGGGGGGCCTGACCCGCTGGTGCGTGTGATCAGTGCGTGATCAGTACAGCGAGAACCCGCCGCTGTGCCGCCCCTGGTTCTTCTTCCCGGACTGCGCACCCTCACCCTCCGACCGCCTCGGCTCGGACGGGCCGGAGGCGGGGCCATCGCCTGCCAGCGGCTCGCCGTGCCTGACCTGGTCGCGCTCATCCTCCGACAGCGACTCCCACTGGCCGCGCAGGGATGTCAGGCCTCCGCTCAGGGCGCGGGACACCGCGGGGTCGTCCAAGGCGTCGCGCAGGGCGACGCGGCCGGAGAGCAGCTTCTTCGCCGCCTCCTGCAGCTCCTTGCCCGCACCCTCGGTCTCGGACAGCTTGCGCAGGGCGGAGTTCAGGGAACGGATCTGCTCCGGTTCGAGCGCCTCGTCGATCACACCGCGTTCCTGTGAAGAGCCGTGCGGGTTGGGTGAGTTCTCGGGCTTCCTGGTCATTCGCTTCTCCTCGACTCTCGACACCTGAAGTATCTCCCGTCACCCATGGGTACCCTGCGGGGCCCCGGTGGTCGAAGTGAAGAGGGCCGGGAGACCTTCGGGAGGGCGAGCCACCTGCTCCAGCATGCAGGCTCCGGGGCGCGGGCTCGGGGCTCGGGAGTGTCGAAAGGTAGCGTGTGCCCTTCAACTCTGCGTTGATCTTCATCCGTTCAACCGACCACGGGGTCTTCCGGCATGTCCACGCCTCCACCGCAGTACCAGAACCAGCCGCCGTACGGGCAGCAGCAGCCGTACGGCTACCCGCAACAACAGCAGGCTCAGTACGGATATCCGCAGCAGCCGCAGCCTCCCGGCGGGCCTCAGCGACCGCAGCCGGGAGGTCTGTTGCGGGCTGTGAAGTCGGCCGTCGTCGTCATCGCGGTGTTCGGCGCCGTCGGCTACTGGGTCTGGGACTACAACACCAGCCCGACCGGCGGCAAGGCGAAGGCGGAAGCTTCGGCGTCCGCGGCGGCCGAAGAGGCCAAGACGCACGATCCCGAGATCGGGGACTGCGTCAAGGTCGCGGACCCGCAGGGCGAGCCGCTGCCGACGGTCGTCGACTGTGGCTCGCCCGAGGCCGAGTACAAGACGGGTGCCCTTCTCCC
>CBFGZZ010000369.1:0-8502 GCA_965653385.1 uncultured Streptomyces sp.
CGCCCGGGACACGCCGGCGCGCTGGCCGCCGGTGCCATGGGAGCCGCCGCGGCCGTAGTGCCCGACGACCTCGGGGAGCGGGCGATGATCGGCGACACCGGCGCCCATGCGCTGGGCGCGGCCCTGGGTGCCGCTGTCGTCGCCGGGAACGGCCGGGCCGGACTGGTCGCGCACGCCGCCGCCCTCGTGGCCGCGGCGGTGTACGGCGACAAGGTGAGCGAGGTCGCGCGGGGCGCCACCGCGCCGTGAGGTCGGTGAGGCTCGGTCCGCCACGCCGGTGCACGCCGGTCGCCGAAACGTGCTCCACGCGCGCATGTTCGGCCACAAACCCCACCCCGGATCACTCGTGCAGGTGACTCCGGCCACCGAGTTGCCCGGCACCAGGGCCGCCCGGGGCCTGCCGGCGTTCCCGGAACGGCCGTACGTCCTGGCATCCTTGGCGTAAACACGTCGTACGCGTAGGGATTCTCGCGGTGCACCCGGTCCGCCCGATCCTTCTGTACGTTCTTCGTGACCGCCCGACCCGAAGCAGGAGCCCCGGCCAGGTGACCCCCGTGAGCAGCCACGCACCGCACGGCCAGTCCTCGCTGCGCACCGTGCAGGTGCTGGGCGGTGGCAACGCCGGCAGCAGCGCGCATGTGCGATCACTGGCGTCGGGGCTGGTCGCGCGGGGCGTGCGGGTCACCGTGTGTGCCCCCGTCGAGGCCGAGCAGCTCTATGACTTCACCGGAGCCGGCGCCGACCATGTGCACGTGCCGCGCAGCAGCGATCCCGGCTCGGTGGCGGCCCTGCGGGCGGCGTGCGCGGACGCCGACCTGGTGCACGCGCACGGACTGCACGCGTCCTTCCGCGCGGTCCTGGCGCTGAGCGGGCGGCGTACCCCGCTCGTCGTCACCTGGCACGACCGGGCACATGCCGAGGGGGCCCGCGCCCATCTCGTACGGCTGTTGGAACGGCGGGTCGTCAAGGCCGCCTCCGTCGTGCTCGGAACCACCTCGGCGCTGGTCGACCGGGCCCGCCGGACCGGCGCCCGGGACGCGCGCCTGGCCGCGGTCGCCGTGCCCGGACCACCCCTGCGTGCCGTCGAGCACGACGACCCCGACCGGCTGCGGCCCAAGGTCCGGGCCGAACTCGGGGCCACCGGGCGACCGTTGCTGATCGCCGTCGGCTCGCTGGAGCGGCATCGCGGGTACGACGTGCTGCTGGACGCCTCGCGCGGGTGGCTGCGGCTCGACCCCGTGCCGTTGGTCGTGATCGCGGGGGAGGGAGCGCAGCGGGCCGAGCTCCAGCGGCGGATCGAGGACGAGGAACTGCCCGTACGGCTCATCGGGCGGCGCGACGACGTGTCCGAGCTGCTGGCCGCCGCCGATGTGGCGCTCCTGCCGAGCAGTTGGGAGTCGCGGTCCGTTCTCGCCCAGGAGGCGCTGCACGCGCGCGTGCCGCTCGTCGCCACCGAGGTGGGCGGCGTGCCGGAGCTCGTCGGCGACGCGGCCGAACTCGTCCCCTACGGTGATGCGAAGGCCCTCGCCGACGCCGTCGTACGGCTGCTCGACGACCCCGAGCGGCGGGAGCTGCTCAGGGAGCGCGGTGTGCGGCAGACGGCCACCTGGCCGACCGAGGACGAGACGGTGGCCCAAGTCCTCAGTGTGTACGACGAGTTGACCCAGACCCGGTTCGTGATCTAGACGCCGAGATTCCTGATCCGGACACCGACACGCGGGTCCGCCTCCCGGACGTCTACCCCGCGTGTCTGCGCGCCCGCAGCGCCAGGCTCAACGCCAGCACCGTCTGCGGGTCGTCGAGGTCGGTGCCCAGCAACTCGCCGATGCGGGCCAGCCGGTTGTAGAGCGTCTGCCGGTTGAGGTGCAGCTCGCGGGCCGTTTCCGCCTTGCGGCCCGCGTGGGCCAAGTACGTCTCCAGGGTGGGCAGCAGGGGCGGTTTCGAGCGGTTGTCGTGGTCGCGGAGCGGGCCGATCGCACGGTCCACGAAGGCCGCGAGGTCCGGATGGTCACGCAGCCGCCACAGCAGCAGGTCGATGTCCAGACGCCGGGCGTCGTACCAGGGGCGGTCGGTCAGGCCCTGCGCCGCCGTCGCCGTCTCCGCCGCGTGTCTGAGGCCCGCCGAGGCCGCCGCCCAGCCACCGGCCACGCCGACGACCACGACCGGCGGCGGCGCCCCGGGCCGCTGCACCCCGGCCCGCTCCACGCCCGCCCGCAGCGCCACCGCGACCCGGTCCGCGACCGCCGACCGGTCCGCCTCCGCACGCAGCCCCAGCAGCAGCGGCACCCGGCCCTCCACGGGCCGTACGCCCAACAGCACCGGCACACCGACGGAGGCAAGCTCCTCGCCGACCGCACGCGCCAGCACCGCCCAGCCTCCCCCTGGCGACAGCGCGTCCCCCAGCCGCATCACGACCGGCAGCAGCAAGCCGTCACCCGGCTTGAAGCCCAGCACGCGCGCCTGTGCCGGGGCGTCCTCGGCGGCGACCCGGCCCTCCGCGAGGTCGGTCAGGAAGTCGCCGCGCCCGCGCGCCGCCAGCTCCTCCTCCTGCCGTGCCTGCATCAGCACCACGGCCAGGATGCCGGCGGCCCGCTCGGCGGCGATCCGGTGCACCGGTGAGAGAGGGCCCCGTACGGGAAGGAGCGCGAGACGGGCCCGGACCGACACCGTTCCCGGGCCGCCCCCCGGAACGTCCACCAGCACCGAACCGGCGGGCGGCGGCCCGTCCTTGTGCTGCCCCCGCAGCCCCTCCCACACCTGAAGCGGATCCGCACCCTCCGGACCTGCCCCGGCGGCGTACAGCAGCTGTCCGTCCGTCGTCTCGAGGAACACCGGGTTGCCGCTGAAGTCGGCCAGGATGCCGAGCACCTGGGGCACTCCGCCGCCGCCGAGCAGGGCCTGCGTGCACCGTCGGTGCACCTCCTCCGCCCGCTGCAGCAGCGCGTAGTGGCCGTTGACGATCTCGGTGTGGATCTCCTCGGTGACCGTCACGAACGGCACCTCGCGATGCAGCTGGACCAGCGGGAGACCGGCCGCGCGTGCCGTGTCGACCAGCGTGGCGGGCAGCCGGGTGAAGCGGGTGCCGAGCTCGATGACCAGGGCCGCGATGCCCCGCTCGGCCAGGGTGCGCACGAACGCCCGCTGGTCGGCGGGGCGGGTGCCGATGCCGTAGCCCGTGGTCAGCAGCAGTTCCCCGCCCTTCAGCAGCGAGGCGATGTTGGGCACCTCGCCCGCGTGCACCCAGCGCACGGTCCGGCCCAGCCGGTCGGCGCCCGCGAGGACCTCCGGGAGCCCGCTGCGCAGACCGGGCAGCTCCAGCGCCCGGCGCACGGTGATCCCGGCGCTGTGGGTGTCGAATCCGCTGCTCATACCGCCCGTACCGCTGTCCATGAGGCGGACGCTACCCGTGGGCTCGCCGCCACGACATATCCGGACCGTCGCGTGCCTGTCGCGGAGGGGATCATCGCGCCGGGTTGGGGCGCGCTCGGCGGGGTAGCGGCGTCGGCATGGACTTCAGCGTGGTTGCCGTGGCACGGGAGGACGACAGTCCCATCGAGGAGCCGCTGCGGGTGGCGGTCGCCGCCGATCGGCTCGGGTACCGCGAGGTGTGGGCGGGGGAGGGGCCGACCTGGGACTCCTTCGTCCTCGCCGCGGCCATCGGACGGGCCACCGAGCGGGTCGCGCTGACGGCCGGTCCCGTGGCGGTGTCGGTGCGCGAGCCGTTCGGGATCGCACGGGGTGCCGCGTCGGTCGCCGCCGTCACCGGACGGCCGGTCGGGGTGGCGCTGGGGACGTCCAGCAAGCGGGTCGTCGAGGGCGTGCACGGGGTGCCGCGGGTGCGGCCCGCGGCGGCGATGGAGGCCTCCGCCGCGGCCCTGCGCGTCTTCCTGCACGGCGAGCCCGGTGAGCCGATCGTCCCCGGCAGTGCCTTCCCGCGCCGCCTCCCCCCGCCCGGCGGTCCGCTCACCGTCGCCGCCTTCGGCGACCGCGCCATCGCCACGGCCGCGACGCACGCCGACCGGATGCTGCTCGACATCGTCTCGCCGGACCAGGTGCGGACGCTGCGGGCCAAGCTGACGGCGGCCGCGGAACGCGTGGGCCGTACGCCGCCGACGCTGGCCTCCTGGCTGCCGGCCGCCGTCGACCCGGACCCGGAGTCCCTCGCGCAGGTCCTGCGCAGCGTCGCCGGGTATCTGACGGTGCCGGGCTACGGCGACATGTTCGAGGCGGCCGGTTTCGGCGAGGCGGTCGAGCTGGCCCGTACCGGCGCCGACCTCGGCACACTGGTCCGGGCACTGCCCGCGACGGCGGCCGGCACGGTCGGTCTGGTGGGCGACCTGGACACCGTACGCGCGCGCGTGGCGCAGTACGCCGACGCCGGGCTCGACGAGATCGCCCTCGTCCCGGCGACGGCCGGCGATCCGGGCGGGGAACGGACGCTGACGGCGTTCCGGCGGGCCTGGTGACGGTGGTCAGGCCGGACGGATGTTGTGGTTGAACCGGAAGACGTTGTCCGGGTCGTAGCGCCGCTTCAGCTCCGCCAGCCGACGGGTGTTCCCGGCGCCCAGGCCGGCCACCACACGATCCGCGCCCTCGTCGCCGATGAAGTTCAGATAGACCGCGCCGCTGCTCCACGGCTGTACGTCCGCGCGGACCTCACGCACCCACTGCCGGCACCGCTCGTCGTCCGCAGGGTCCTGCCACATGCCGTACGGGTGAACCGCCCAGGGCGCGTCCCGGTACGGCACCGGGTACTCGTGCGGACCGGCGGCGACCGCCCCGCCCTGCGGCAGGAGCGCGTGCTGGGTGCCGGTCGGCACGGGCATGGACCGCCCGGCCGCACAGTAGACGTCGACGAAGTCGTCCGGCGCGCCCGTCAGGTACTCCGCCGACCAGTAGTGCCGCATGCCGGGCGGGTCGTCGATCATGCACTGCACATCGGCGTACGGCATCGGGCCGACGATCTCCGCCTCGTGCGGCAGCGCCAGCAGCGGCTCGGCGTACCTGCGCATGTCCTGCTCGGCACCGGCGTACGTCAGGAGCGCACCGCACACCAGATCGCCGACGAGGGACGGCGGTACGAACTCCTCGGGCGGGCCGGTGAAGTGGATGACGCCGCCGCTCACCTCGTCCGGGCCGGACTCGATCACGTCACGGAAGGTGCGCACGGCGTCCGGCGCGAACTCGGGCCGGTACAGCACCATCGCGATGGCGAAGTCGGGCAGCTCGTGCAGCTTCAGGGTGATCGCGGTGGCGATGCCGAAGTTGCCGCCGCCGCCGTGCAGGGCCCAGAACAGGTCCGGGTTCTCGTCCGCGCTCGCGTGGACCCGGCCGCCGTCGGCGGTGACCAGCTCCACGCCGAGCAGATTGTCCACGGCGAGCCCGCACCAGCGGTCCAGCCAGCCCGTGCCACCGCCGAGCACGAAGCCACCGACGCCGGTCGTGGAGGCCCGGCCGCCGGTCGTGGCGAGGCCGAACACCTCGGTGGCGCGGTCCAGGTCGCTCATCGTCGCCCCGCCCGCGACCCGCACCGCCTCGGCCGCCGGGTCGACGGTGACCGCGCGCATATGGCGCAGGTCGACGACCAGGCCGTTGTCGTTCGACGCCATGCCCGCGACGCTGTGCCCGCCGCCGCGCACCGCGATGTGCAGATCCAGATCGCGGGCGAAGCGCACGGCGCGGACGACGTCGTCCTCGTCCACGCACTGCGCGATCACGGCGGGCCGCCGGTCGATCATGGTGTTGAAGACGACCCGCGCGTCGTCGTAACCGAAGTCCCCCGGCGCGAAGACATCACCGGCGAGATCCTCGCGCAGCGCGGCGAGGGCCGCGCCCGCCTTGGAGTGGGTAGCCATGGCCGCCCCCTTCCGACAAGGGGCAAGACAAGCGGCAATCGCTTGCTTCCAGGCTAGGCGGGCGCGATACGGGCGTCCTGTCGAGCGGTGCGGCGGCCGCTCGGCTCAGCCCCCGTAGGCCCCGGACGCCGTCAGCCGCAGGGCCGTGTCGATCAGCGGAACGTGGCTGAAGGCCTGCGGGAAGTTGCCCACCTGGCGCTGCAGGCGCGGGTCCCACTCCTCGGCCAGCAGACCGAGGTCGTTGCGCAGCGACAGCAGCTTCTCGAACAGCTTGCGGGCCTCGTCGACGCGGCCGATCATCGCCAGGTCGTCCGCCATCCAGAACGAGCAGGCGAGGAAGGCGCCCTCGTCGCCGGGGAGTCCGTCTACGCCCTCGTCGTCGCCCTGGGTCGGGTAGCGCAGGATGAAGCCGTCCGAGGTGGACAGCTCGCGCTGGATGGCCTCGATGGTGCCGATGACGCGCTTGTCGTCCGGCGGCAGGAAGCCCATCTGCGGGATCAGCAGCAGCGAGGCGTCCAGCTCCTTCGAGCCGTACGACTGCGTGAAGGTGTTGCGCTCCTTGTCGTAACCCTTCTCACACACGTCCCGGTGGATGTCGTCGCGCAGCTCGCGCCACCGCTCCAGCGGGCCGTCGGCGTCGCCGGACTCGATGAGCTTGATGGTGCGGTCGACGGCGACCCAGGCCATCACCTTGGAGTGCACGAAGTGGCGGCGCGGGCCGCGTACCTCCCAGATGCCCTCGTCGGGCTCGTCCCAGTGGTCCTCCAGGTAGCGGATGAGCTTCAGCTGGAGCAGGGAGGCGTAGTCGTTGCGGGCCAGGCCCGTCATGTGGGCCAGGTGCAGGGCCTCGGTGACCTCGCCGTAGACGTCCAGCTGGAGCTGGTGCGCGGCGCCGTTGCCGACCCGGACCGGTGCGGAGGCCTCGTAGCCGGGCAGCCAGTCCAGCTCGGCCTCGCCCAGCTCGCGCTCGCCCGCGATGCCGTACATGATCTGCAGGTTCTCCGGGTCGCCCGCGACCGCCCGCAGCAGCCACTCGCGCCAGGCGCGGGCCTCCTCGCGGTAGCCGGTGCGCAGCAGCGAGGACAGGGTGATGGCCGCGTCGCGCAGCCAGGTGTAGCGGTAGTCCCAGTTGCGGACGCCGCCGATGTCCTCGGGCAGGGAGGTCGTCGGCGCGGCGACGATGCCGCCGGTCGGGGCGTACGTCAGCGCCTTCAGCGTGATCAGCGAGCGGACCACCGCCTCGCGGTACGGGCCGTGGTATGTGCAGTGCTCGACCCACTCGCGCCAGAAGTCCTCCGTCGCCTCCAGCGACTGCTCCGGCTCCGGCAGCGCCGGCGGCTGCTTGTGCGAGGGCTCCCAGGAGATGGTGAACGCGATCCGCTCACCGGGGGCGACCGTGAAGTCCGAGTACGTCGTCAGAGACTTGCCGTAGGTCTCGGTCTCCGCGTCGAACCACACCGAGTCCGGACCGGCGACGGCGACCGTGCGGCCCTCGTGCTTGTGCACCCACGGCACGACCCGCCCGTACGAGAAACGCATCCGGAGCGCCGAGCGCATCGGCACCCGGCCCGAGACGCCCTCGACGATCCGGATCAGCTGGGGAGCGCCGTCACGCGGCGGCATGAAGTCGATCACCCGGACCGTGCCGCGCGGAGTGTCCCACTCGGACTCCAGGATCAGCGAGTCGCCGCGGTAGGTGCGCCGGGCCGCGGTCGGCGGCGGCGCGTCGGAGGCGTGGGCGGGGCCGAGCCGCCAGAAACCGTGCTCCTCGGTGCCCAGCAGCCCGGCGAAGATGGCATGCGAGTCGAAGCGGGGCAGGCACAGCCAGTCCACTGTGCCGTCCCGGCAGACCAGCGCCGCGGTCTGCATGTCTCCGATGAGTGCGTAGTCTTCGATGCGCCCGGCCACGTGCATCTCCAGTCGAACGGCCACGTCACCCCCTTCTGACAAGGGGGCTCTCGCTTGGTGCGGTCAAGGGGTGGGTTTTGTCATGCGTCGTTGAGCGATGAAGCAAAGCAGTCGTCTCGGCCGTGAGGCAAAACGACAGTCTCTTCTCGACAATCTCTGCTCAACGAACTGACGAGCTCTCGTTGTTCCGGTGGTTACGGGCGAGGGGTGGTGCCGTGATACCGGCCGGGCCCGGCAGCGAATGTCCGAGCAGGATACGACGCACGTAGATGATCTGCGTGCCGCTCCGGGCAACCCGGGTCGGCCGAACGGGTGAGCAAGGGGTGACCGATGGGTGGGAACCAGGTGGGGCGTGCGGATCCGTGCCGACTCGTGTGCGGAGCGTGGCCGGAAGCCATCGGTCCTAGTCGCTGATACCCTGGTAGCCCGTGGACCGGTGGGCGTGAAGACCCCCGAACCGCACTTCAAGATCGCGACCACGGGAGCCCCCTCTTGGCCATGCCAAAATCCACGACGACCAAGCACATCTTCGTCACCGGGGGTGTCGCCTCCTCGCTCGGCAAGGGCCTGACGGCCTCCAGCCTCGGCATGCTGCTCAAGGCCCGGGGTCTGCGTGTGGTGATGCAGAAGCTGGACCCGTACCTCAATGTCGACCCTGGCACGATGAACCCCTTCCAGCACGGCGAGGTGTTCGTCACCAACGACGGCGCCGAGACCGACCTGGACATCGGCCACTACG
>CBFGZZ010000370.1:0-8500 GCA_965653385.1 uncultured Streptomyces sp.
GTCGGCCGACCTGAGGTAGCGGACGGCGGCTGCCGCCATCCCTGCGTGTCCCATCACACCGACCATTGAAGCTGACGGTTCGTCAGATTGGAAGGGTTGTGCGCCGTGTGTGCCGGGCACGGTCAGGAGGGAAGGCCGGGCTGGTCAAGCTGCTTGCGCGCGCTCACCGCCCCTGGTACTCGGCGCTCCTGCGCTCCACGAAACTCGCCACGCCCTCCCGTGCGTCCTGAGTCGTCATGTTGATCTCCTGCGCGGCCGCCTCCGCCGCGAAGGCGGTGGTGCGGTCGGTGTCGAGGGAGGCGTTGACGAGCTGCTTGGTGAGGGCGAGAGCGCGGGTCGGTCCGGTGGCGAGGCGCTCGGCCCAGGCGCGGGCCGTCTTGTCCAGCTCCCCGTCCGCGACGACACGGTTGACCAGCCCGAGCCGCTCCGCGTCCGCTGCGGTGAGCGCGTCGCCGAAGAACATCAGTTCCTTCGCCCGATGAGGGCCGATCAGGCGGGGCAGGAGATAGGCCCCGCCGCCGTCGGGGACGAGACCGCGGCGTACGAACACCTCGATGAACTTGGCCGATTCGGCGGCCAGTACGAGGTCGCAGGCGAACGCGAGATGTGCGCCGAGACCGGCCGCGGTGCCGTTCACCGCCGCGATCACCGGTTTCTCGCAGTCGAGAACGGCGGCGACGAGGCGCTGGGCCCCGAGCCGGATCGTGCGCGCCACGTCGCCCGGGACCCGGTCGCCGGCCCCCCGCTCGCCGGCTCCCCGCTCACCAGCCGCCGACTGCCCTCCTCCGCCGCCCCGCAGATCCGCCCCCGTGCAGAATCCGCGGCCCGTGCCGGTCAGGACGACGGCCCGGACGGCCGGGTCCGCGGAGGCGTCGGCGAGGAGTTGGATGATGCGTTCGCGCTGGTCAGGGGTGATGGCGTTGAGGGCTTCGGGGCGGTTGAGGGTGATGCGGCTGACCTGGTTGTCAGTGGCGTGCAGTACCAATGACTCAACGGAATTTCCGGACACACGGGGGGAACCAGACATGTTCACTTCATCGTCGGTACGCATCTCAGCGGCACACCACCAACGCGTCCAGCGCCACCGCGCCCTGCCCCCGCTCCAGCACCATCAGCGGATTGATGTCGAGCTCCGCGAGGTCGTCCCCGAGCTCCAGCACCATGCGCTGCACGCGCAGGACGACTTCCACGAGCGCGTCCAGATCCGCGGGGGGCCGCCCCCTGACCCCGTCGAGGAGGGCCCGCCCGCGCAGCTCGGCGCACATGTCCCGGGCCTGCTCCTCGCCGAAGGGCGGCACACGTACGGCGGTGTCGTGAAGGACCTCCACGAGCACCCCGCCGAGCCCGACCGTCACGGTCGGTCCGAACAGGTCGTCGTGCGCGGCGCCCACGACCATCTCGACGCCCCGCTCGACCATCTGGCAGACCAGGACGCCGTCCAGCGAGACGTCCTCGTAGCGGGCGATGTCGGTCAGCTCGCGGTAGGCGTCGCGGACCTGACTGGCGGACGTCAGCCCGATCTTGACCAGGCCGAGCTCGGTCTTGTGGGCGATGCGCGCGCCGGACGCCTTCATCACCACGGGGTAGCCCACCAGCCCCGCCGCCCGCACGGCCGCCGCCGCGCTGGTCACCAACTGCTCGCGCGGTACGCGGATTCCGTACGCCCGCAGCAGCTGCTTCGCCGCATGCTCGCTCAACTGCTCGCCCGGGCGAATCAATGCCTGCGCCTTGCGGAAGGACGGCGAAGGCGTGCGCGGGGCCTCGTCGAAGGGGGAGCGGTAGCCGGTGACGAAGCGATGGTGGTCGAGGTAGGCGCGGACGGCCGTGATGCAGTTGGCCACCGTGCGGAAGGTGGCCACGCGCGAGGAGCCGAGCAGGACCTCGCGGTACGCCGCCTCGGTGCCGACCGGCGACCCCCACACCACGCAGACCAGTTTGTCCGTCCGCTCGGCGGCGTCCACCAGGTCCTGGACGAGCCGGTCGCTGAGCGGCGGGAAAGGACCGGTGACCGGGCAGATCAGCACACCGACCGCGGGATCGTCGAGGATGGCGTCGATGATCTTCAGGCCGCGGTGGTCGCCGACCGGATGCCCGCCGTTGTCGACCGGGTTGGCCACGTTCAGGTACTCGGGTATCCACTGGTGCAGCTCGGCCTGCTTGGCCTCGGACAGCACCGGCAGCCGCAGTCCCGCCTCCGTGGCCAGGTCCGCGAAGTGCGCGCCCGTGCCGCCCGAGATCGAATAGACGACGACGCCGTCGACGCGGGGCGGCCGTGCGCGGGCCAACAGGGCGGCAGTGTCCTGGAGTTCGTCCAGGCCGTCGACCCGGATCACGCCGTACTGCCGCATCACCGCGTCCACCACCGCGTCGGCGCCGGTCAGCTTGCCGGTGTGTGAGGCGGCCGTGCGGGCACCGGTCTCGGTGCGGCCCACCTTGACGGCGACGACGGGCACCTTGCGGCGGGCGGCGCGGTCGGCGGCCAGCAGGAAGGAGCGGCCGTCCTTGAGGCCCTCCACGTAGCAGGCGATGGCGCCCACCTCGGGCCGTTCGGCGAAGTAGGAGATGAAGTCGGCGGTCTCCAGGTCGGCCTCGTTGCCGGTCGGCGCCCAGTGGGAGAGGCGGATGCCGAGCTCCTGGAGGGCGAAGACGGGACGGCCCTGGTGGCCGGACTGGGTGATGAGCGCGATGGCGGGCCCGTCCAGGTCCTCCCGGAACCGCTCGAAGGCGTTGAGGTTGGTGTTCGGCCCCAGCAGCCGCATCCCGGACCGTGCGACGGCGGCGGTGAGCCGGTCCTGCGCGGCGGCGCCCTCCTCGCCGGTCTCCGCGAACCCGGAAGCGAAGACGACGGCGAACTTCACCTTGGCCTCGGCCAGTTCCTCGATCACCGCAAGGGGGTCGGCGATCAGCAGCACGGCGAGATCGACCTGCTCGGGCAGGTCCGCGATGGAAGGACAGCAAGGGATGTCGAAGACGGACGGGCGGCTCGGATGCACCGGGTGGAGCCGGGCGCCGACCCGCTCCGACCAGGCGATCAGCTGACGGGTGACACCGGTGTTCGGCCGCCCCTCGGCGTCGGAGGCGCCGATCACGGCGACCGACTCCGGCCGGAAGAAGCGGTCCAGATCGGGGACGTCGCAGTACAGCGGACGGCCGCTGACATCGAGATCGTCGACATCGGCCGGCCGGCCGTGGACGGCGGGCCCGGGCTGTTCGCCACAGGCGATGACCCGGGCCCGGCGGGAGTCGGTGGTGAGGGTGCCGTGGGTTGATCCAAGCATCGGTCCGCCCGCTCCTGTGTGACAGCGATTAACTGACGCAGTGTCAGATTAAAGGAACTGACGTCGTGTCAGGAACGGCTGTGCAGGCAAAGTTGGCGGATCGGTGGCCTTGGCGGTGTTGGTGCTGATCGGGCGGCGCTGATCTGAAGGCGCTGATCGCAAGGCGCTGCCCTGTCGGCGTCGCTCACAGCACGGCCAGTACCTCCTTCGCCACCCGCTCGCCCGACCGCACCGCCCCGTCCATGAAGCCCATCCAGTACGTGGAGGTCTCCGTCCCCGCCCAGTGGATGCCGCCGACGGGAGTGCGCAGGGCGGGGCCGTACTGGGTGAGGACGCCGGGTGCGGCGATGGAGACGGGGCCGCCGCGGGTGTAGGTCTCGTTGTTCCAGCGTTGCAGGACGAAGGAGGTGGGGGAGGCCGCTTTCGCGCCGAAGTACGTCGCGTAGTCCTTCAGTACGGCCGCCCGGACCTCCGGCTCGCTCGCCGCGTCCAGCTTCCGGGCCTCGTCGGCCTCGATGAAGCCCATCAGGGCGCCGTAGGAAGCGTCGGGCGGGGAGTTGTCGAAGGTGGAACTGACCACACCGGTGTCGCTGACGACCTGGCCGTTGAGTCCGTCGGCACGCCAGAAAGGAGTGTCGTAGATCGCGATGGCCTTGCCGACCGAGGCCATCGGCAGACGCTGGGTCAGCTGGTCGCGGGAGGCCGGGAGCACGGGGTCATAGGTGATGCGGGCGGCGATCGGCGGGGGTACGGCGACGACGACCTTCTTGGCGGTGACGGTGACGCCGTCGGCCGTGACGACGTAGCCGCCGCCGGACCGGGCGATCGTGCGCACCGGGGCGCCCAGCACCACCCGGTCGCCGAGGGTGGCGGCGAGTTTGACCGGCACCAGCTGGGAGCCGCCGACGAAGCGCAGTTCCTGGGCGCCGTTCGCGGTCTCGGTGAGGCGTTCCAGGGTGCCGGGGTTGGCGGAGTTGCCGGCGGCGGCGATGTAGAAGAGGACGAACAGGAAGGAGAGTTCGCGGGGTTCGGCCGAGAAGATCGAGGTGCAGGCCACGTCGAAGAGGAACTTGGCCGAGGGGATGACGGCGTTGGCGCGCAGCCAGGTCTCGAAGGTCTGCCGGTCCCATTCGTCGGCCTTCGCCGCGGTCCAGGGCGCGTCGACCGGGATCTGCTTGGCCAGGTCGTCGAGCGTGGCCTGCACGATCGCGGCGTTGGCGAGTCCGGCCGCGTCGATGGGTGGCACGGCGCCGAGGATGCCGTCGGTGGCGTAGGGGGTCTTCTTGCCGTCCTTGTAGAGGAGGTTGTCGCCGGTGTTGTAGGTGGCGAAGGTCTGCACGCCGAGGGAGTCGGCGAGGGCCTTGATGCGGTCCTGGGTGGGGCCGATGAACTCGCCGCCACCTTCAGTGACGCCGCCGTTCGCCAGGTCCAGCCCGACGACCCGGCCGCCCACGCGGTCGCGGGCCTCCAGGACGACGACCGACTTGCTGGCGGCGGCCAGATCGCGGGCCGCGGTGAGGCCGGCGAGACCGGCGCCGACGATCGCGACGTCGACCTGGCGGGTGGCCGCCGAGACGGTACCGGCACCGGTCGCGGTGAAGGTGGCGGCACCGGCCGCGGCGGCTGCGCCGCCGAGGAGGGAGCGCCGGGAGAGCCGGGGGGTTCGGGGGAACTGTCGTTCGCTTGCCACGTGCGTCCTCCGTCGGGGCGAGAGGGGGTGGAGCAGAAAAGTTGAACAGTGCTCACATTCTGGCCCCGTGCGGCGGCGCGGTACAGCTCTCCCGTCACAACTGACCCGCGAGTAACAGGAGATCTACGTAAGAGAGTTGAGGGTGTCTACGTCACCGGCAGGCGGGAGACCCGTCGGCTGCCGTCGCGGGCGATGGCCTTCGCGATCTTCTGGGCGTCGATCGCCATTTCGCGGAGGTTGCCGCTGATGGGGTTGGTGTAGCCGGTGAAGTAGAGGCCGAGTGCGTCGGCGGGGGTCCGGGTGCCCTGGGTGACGGGCTTGCCGTGTGCGTCGAGTACGCCGAGGTGGCCGATGAGGTCTTCGAGCCCGCGGGCGTATCCGGTCGCCGCGATGACGGTGTCCGGGGAGACGCGGCTGCCGTCGGCGAGGATCACCTTGTCGTCCTCGAAGCCGTCGACGGCGGCCACTATCTCGACGCGACCCTTGCGTACGGCGTCGATGAGGCCGACGTCGAGGACCGGGATCGCGCCTTCCTTGACCCGGCTGTAGAGACCGGTGTCGGGGCGCGGCAGTCCGTGGGACGACAGGTCCGGCACGCTGAGCTTGGCGACGGGCTTGGCGAGCCGGTCGACGAGGCCGACCGGGAGACGCCGTACGAGGATGCTGGTCCGCTGGGCGGGCCAGCCGGCGGTGGAGCGGCGGACGATGTGCGGGGTCGTGCGGACGGCCAGCCGCACTCGCGAGGCTCCGCCCTCCACCAGGTCCACCGCGATCTCGGCGCCGGTGTTGCCGACGCCGACGACCAGGACGTCGCGGCCGGCGTAGGGCGCCGGGTTGCGGTACTCGCCCGCGTGCAGGAGTTCGCCGGTGTAGCCGGCGCGGCCGGGCCAGTCCGGGATACGCGGGGTGTGGTTGTGGCCGGTGGCCACCACGACCGCGGCGCCGGTCAGTTCACGACCGCCGGTCGCGCGCAGCAGCCAGCCGAAGCCGTCCGGCGCGGGCTCGACGCGGGAGACCTCGACGCCGGTGACGATCTCCAGGTCGTGGTACTCGGCGTACTTCTCCAGATAGCGCACGACGTCGTCCCGTGACACCCAGCGCCCGAACCGACGCGGCATGGGAAGCCCGGGCAGCCCCGACAGCCGCCGGGTGGTGTGCAGATGGAGTCGGTCGTAGTGCCCCCGCCAGGATGCGCCGACCTTGTCCGACTTCTCCAGCACGACAGCCCGCAGCCCCTGGGTCCGCAGCGCGTGTGCGACGGAGAGCCCGCCCGGGCCGCCCCCGATGACGTAGACGGGGCGGTCCGTGGGGGTCGGGGACGCTGTGGAGTCGGCCATGTTCGGGAGCGTAATCACGCAGCCGGTTGATGGGTCTCGGTCAAGCCCGGAATTGGTTGCGGATCGATCACGGCTGTAGGAGGCGTGGGTGGGATCCGTGGCGTAGGGCTCGTGGTTGTGGGGGTGAGGTGGAGGGGCGGCGTGGTGACCGGGGGCGTGGCGGCTGAGGGCCGGTGGCTCTGGCCGTGGCTGTGGATGCGTGGCTGCCATAGGGGGTCTCTGGCGTGGCTTCAAGGCAGGGCGACAGGGCCTGGCACTTCAGCTGCAGATCGCGATCTTCATGTCCGCCGGCCCCTCGGCATCGAGCAAGTGACCTCAGGTGGTGGGGCAGAGGCACTGTCAGATGTGGGCGCTGAAGTAGGCGGCGGCAGCGTCGATGAAGCGGTCGTGTGCGGCCCGTGCGTTCTCCCGCGCTGCGGTGAGCTCCTCGATGCTCGTGGCGGCATCGACCATGTCGTAGGTGGCGACGACCATTTCCTTTGCCGCGGCGTGGACAGCCGGGTCGGGCACGAGGAGCCGCAGCGCAACCAGAGGGCGGGTGATGGCGGAGCGGGTGATATGGGACTTGGCTCGCAGTTCTTCGAGCTCATCGTTGCCGGCGCCGCGCAGCCGAGCCTCCCCGCGCATCCACAGGGCCCGACGGTGGTCGGAGCCGACGGAGGCGAGTGTGGTCACCGCGTCGAGCCGGTCGCGGCGCAACTGCTCGGCGGCGGCTGCGCGCTCGGCACGGCCGGCCGCCAGGTGTTGGAACGTGCCGGTGACGATCGATCCGAGGAGCGTCCCGATGACGGCAACGAGAGTGGTGATCACGATCTGCTTTCCTGGTCGGGCGTCTGGCCCCCGGGCCGGTGCGAAAACGGGTGCGGCCACCGTTGCTCATCGTGAGTCGTGTGGACTGACGATGGGACGGTGGCCGCAGGTCACAGCATGGATTCCGCAAGGTCACAGCCACCTAGGCGGGAAGCTGGCGCTGGTACGTCCCCGGCGCGACGACCACCGCGCGGGTCGTGTCGGCCGGAGGCGCCGTCGCCCTGAAGCAGCTGCCGGGTTCCGGCTCCTGAGCAGGAGATCGTCTGGCCGGCCAGTCGCTGTGGCGGTGCCGCGCCTTGGCCCGGGCCGGCCGTCAGCTGAAGGGGACCGCCTCGGTCGGGGCCGTGTGCCAGTTGGTGACGATCGGCTTGTCGACGGTGATGGTGTCGACCGGGAGGGACTCGGGGTCGGGGTCGTCGTTGCCGACGGCGACGATGATGCTGTCGAGTTCCTTGCCGCCGTCGGTGTTGGTGGTCTTCGGATTGACGCCGGCGTAGGCGGTGGTGCTTCCGCTGAGCTTGATCTGCTCGCCGACGGCCTGTTCGGCGGGGCCGGCCTCGGTGCCGTCGGATCCGAAGGCGACGGTCGGCAGGGCGGCGGGCAGGTAGCAGGTGATGCCCGGCTTCGCCTTCGCGGAGATCAGGATGTAGCCGCCGGCCTGGGTCTCGGACCTGGTGCTCCAGGAGATGTCGTTGGCGCCGCAGACCTGCTCGACCGGCTCGCGCTTGCCGTTGCCGGTGTCCGCGCCGGAGCCGGAAGCGGAGTCGGAACCAGAGCCGGAACTGGAGCCCGAGGCCGACGTGTCCTCGGCTTCCTTGCCCGTCCCGGCGGAGCCCTTGCCGGTGCCCGCGGTCGACGCGCCGGACGAGGTGGCGGACTGCGAACCCTGCGTGGCGGCGCCGGTGTCTGCGGCCTTGTCCGTGTCCTGGCATGCCGTCATCAGCATGGCGCCGCCCACGAGGGCTGCGGAGACGAGTATGGCCTTGCGACGGGTGCCGGACATGAGATCCCCCTGGTCGGTCATCAGTGGTCGTGGTCGAAGCGGTCGGCTTCTCGGTGCTTGCTTGATCACTATGAGGAGCCTGAGAGCCGAGAGGATCCCGGCGTCTTCGTTCCAGGACAACGCTGTCACCGGCTGGTGACACGAACACCGTCGCGGAGGGGGCGGTAACTGGTCAGTTCTGCTCGGGTAGTTCAGTCGTGAGAACGATGGGGACGATGTGGGTCTCGCCGGCGAACTCGGGTACAGCGCGACGCCGAGCCCGGACTCCTGACGTGTGCCGGGCCCGGCGTCGTATGGGCGGTGGCCGGAGTTGTGACGGGGAACCGGCACCGCGCGTCTCGGGGTCGTCCTTGCTTGCCGGGTCGTCCGTCGGGCCTTCCCC
>CBFGZZ010000371.1:0-8490 GCA_965653385.1 uncultured Streptomyces sp.
CGGGTTCCGACACACGATGGGGCGGGGTCCCCGTTCTGGGGGAGCCGTAAACGTACTGGAGGGGGGCGCCCCGATCAAACTCGCGGCGCCCCGCTCCTGGTTCGCGCAGCCGAGTGTCCGACGGGCCGTCAGACCTCCACGACCACAGGCAGGATCATCGGCCGGCGCCGGTAGGTGTCCGAGACCCACTTGCCCAGGGACCGGCGCACCAGCTGCTGGAGCTGGTGCGGTTCGACCACACCGTCCTGTGCCGACCGCTCCAGCGTCTCCGTGATCTTCGGGATGACCTCGCTGAACGCGGAGTCCTCGATGCCGGAGCCGCGGGCCTGGATGTGCGGGCCGCCCGTGATCTTGCCGGTGGAGGAGTCCACCACCACGAAGACCGAGATGATGCCCTCGTCGCCGAGGATCTTGCGGTCCTTGAGCGCCGGCTCGCCGACGTCACCGACCGAGAGGCCGTCGACGTAGACGTATCCGGCCTGGACCTTGCCGGAGATCTTCGCCTTGCCCTCGATGAGGTCGACGGCGACTCCGTCCTCGGCGATGACGATGCGGTCGTGCGGGACGCCGGTCAGGGCGCCCAGTTCGGCGTTGGCGCGCAGGTGGCGCCATTCGCCATGGACCGGCATCAGATTCTTCGGGCGGCAGATGTTGTAGAAGTACAGCAGTTCGCCCGCGGACGCGTGGCCCGAGACGTGGACCTTGGCGTTGCCCTTGTGTACGACGTTCGCGCCCCAGCGGGTCAGGCCGTTGATGACGCGGTAGACCGCGTTCTCGTTGCCGGGGATGAGTGACGACGCGAGGATCACCGTGTCGCCCGGGACGATGCGGATCTGGTGGTCGCGGTTGGCCATACGGGACAGGGCCGCCATCGGCTCGCCCTGGGAGCCCGTGCAGACCAGGACGACCTCGCTGTCCGGTAGGTCGTCGAGGGTCTTGACGTCGACCACCAGCCCCGGCGGGACCTTCAGGTAGCCGAGGTCGCGGGCGATGCCCATGTTGCGGACCATCGAGCGGCCTACGAAGGCGACCCGGCGGCCGTATTCATGGGCCGCGTCCAGGATCTGCTGGATGCGGTGGACGTGGCTGGCGAAGCTCGCCACGATGACGCGCTTGCGGGCGCCCGCGAAGACCTGGCGCAGGACGTTGGAGATGTCGCGCTCGTGCGGGGTGAAGCCCGGGACCTCCGCGTTCGTGGAGTCGGAGAGGAGGAGGTCGATGCCTTCCTCGCTCAGCCGGGCGAACGCGTGCAGGTCGGTGAGGCGGTTGTCCAGCGGCAGCTGGTCCATCTTGAAGTCGCCGGTGTGGACCACCATGCCGGCGGGGGTGCGGATGGCGACCGCAAGGGCGTCCGGGATGGAGTGGTTGACCGCGACGAACTCGCAGTCGAAGGGGCCGATGCGCTCGCGGTTCCCCTCCGCCACCTCGAGGGTGTACGGGCGGATGCGGTGCTCCTGGAGCTTGGCCTCGATGAGTGCGAGGGTCAGCTTGGAGCCGATCAGTGGGATGTCCGGCTTCTCGCGGAGCAGGAAGGGGACGCCGCCGATGTGGTCCTCGTGGCCATGGGTGAGGACGATGCCCTCGATGTCGTCGAGGCGGTCCCTGATGGACGAGAAGTCCGGCAGGATCAGGTCGATTCCGGGCTGCTCCTCCTCTGGGAAGAGCACTCCGCAGTCGACGATCAACAGGCGGCCGCCGTACTCGAAGACCGTCATGTTTCGGCCGATTTCGCCGAGGCCACCGAGCGGGGTGACCCGCAGGCCGCCTTCGGTGAGCGGCGGGGGCGCGCTGAGTTCAGGATGCGGATGACTCAAAAGACTCTCCTCACCACGCGCGCCACGTACCGGTTGGGCACGTGGCGCGCGTGACGTTCGTGCAGAAGCAGTTGTCGTTGTGGGGTGCAGGCACCGGTGGCCTGCTTATTCAGTTGTGAAGTCTGGTGCGCGCCCTGCGCGCGAAGTCTGGTGTTAGAGCTGTACCCCGCCTGCGGCAAGATCGATCTTGAGCTGCTCGATCTCCTCGGGCGAGCACTCGGCCATGGGGGCACGCAGCGGTCCTGCGGGCAGGCCCTGGAGGGCGAGCGCGGCCTTGGTGGTCATGACGCCCTGGGTGCGGAACATGCCGGTGTAGACCGGGAGCAGCTTCTGGTGGATCTCCGTGGCCTTCTGGACGTCACCGGAGACGTACGCGTCGACGAGCGCGCGCAGGTCGGGGGTGACCAGGTGGCCGACGACCGAGACGAAGCCGACCGCGCCCACGGAGAGGAGCGGCAGGTTCAGCATGTCGTCGCCGGAGTACCAGGCGAGGCCGGAGCGGGCGATGGCCCAGCTGGCTCGGCCGAGGTCACCCTTCGCGTCCTTGTTGGCGACGATGCGCGGGTGCTCGGCGAGGCGGACGATCGTCTCCGTGTTGATCGGGACGCCGCTGCGGCCGGGGATGTCGTAGAGCATCACCGGCAGCTCGGTGCTGTCGGCGATGGCCTTGAAGTGCCGGTAGAGGCCTTCCTGCGGGGGCTTGTTGTAGTACGGCGTGACGACCAGGAGGCCGTGTGCGCCGACCTGCTCCGCCGCGCGGGCGAGCTCCAGGCTGTGGCGGGTGTCGTTGGTGCCGACTCCGGCCACCACGTGGGCCCGGTCGCCGACGGCCTCCAGTACCGCCCGCACCAGCTCCGATTTCTCCGCATCGCTGGTGGTGGGGGACTCGCCGGTGGTGCCATTGATGATCAGGCCGTCGTTGCCTGCGTCCACCAGGTGCGTGGCGAGCCGCTGCGCGCCGTCGAGATCGAGTGCGCCGTCCGCCGTGAAGGGCGTGATCATGGCGGTGAGGACCCGCCCGAAGGGGGTCTGCGGAGTGGAGGTCGGAGCCATGGGTTACACGCTACTCGTTGCGCTCGGCCTGGTCTGCCCTCGGGTGGTGCAGAAAAGTCAGGACAAATATGGAGCCCGGCACTGCCTGCTCGGGGGTTCAAGCAGTGCCGGGTCCGTTCGATCAGGCTAGATGAACTTATCTAAATGCCGCAATACGGACACTTCGTGCGGCTGGGCCGTGCGGCCGTGCCCGGTCGGGCGACGCGGGCGCGCTACGGCGCCACGCGGCCGTTCGCATTGAAGGCGGCGTACGTCAGCGGCATGAGCTTGGCCCACTCCGCCTCCATCAGCTCGCCGACCATCTCGATCTCCCGCTGCGGGAAGGACGGCACCTTGGCCAGTTCGTGCTGGGTGCGCAGGCCGAGGAAGTGCATCAGGGAGCGGGCGTTGCACGTGGCGTACATCGAGGAGAACAGGCCGACCGGGAGGACGGCGCGGGCGACCTCGCGGGCGACGCCTGCGGCGAGCATCTCCTGGTAGGCCTCGTACGCCTCCCGGTACGAGTCCTCCATGACGCGGCCGACCAGCTCCTGCTGGGCCTGGGTGCCCTCCACGAAGACGTACTTGCCCGGGCGGCCCTCCTGGACGAGCCTGCGGGACTCGCCGGGGACGTAGAAGACGGGCTGGAGCTCGCGGTAGCGGCCGCTCTCCTCGTTGTACGACCAGCCCACGCGGTGCCGCATGAACTCGCGGAAGACGAAGATGGGGGCGCTGATGAAGAAGGTCATCGAGTTGTGCTCGAAGGGGCTGCCGTGCCGGTCCCGCATCAGGTAGTTGATCAGGCCCTTGGAGCGCTCGGGGTCCTTCTGCAACTCCTCCAGGGACTGCTCGCCGGCGGTGGAGACGCGGGCGGCCCACAGCACGTCGGAGTCGGCCGCGCTGTGCTTGACCAGCTCGACGGTGACGTCGCTGCGGAAGCTTGGCTTGAGGTCGTCGGCGGGGGTGTCGGTCACGGCTCGGGGGGTCCTTCCATCACTTCGCTGGGCGGCGCCCACTCTACGGCCCGGCACTGACAACGGGTCGTTCGGTGCCGGGTCCCGACATACGGCGGCGAACTTCAGCGAATTTCTGTGAAGTCGGTGAAACCGGGCACCTTTTGGGGCACTCGCTCGTCTGTGTTGGTGACGGTCACCCACACGATCCCAAGAGGAGAAGCTCCCTGATGTTCGGTCGGCGCGAGCCCGTCCCGTTCGCCTTCCTCGCCGAGGCAGACAGGTTCCGCAGCAATGTCACTCCCCCACCCCGTGAGCGGGCGTCGGTCGGCCAGATGGCCGGACGCTGGCTGCTGGGGCTCACCATCGTCGCCGGGCTGGTCGGCTCGCTGGTGCTGGGCATGCCTGCGCTGTCCACGGACACCGCGACGCAGACGCAGCAGTCACAGGCCTCTCAGGGGCACTGACTCAACCGGCCCCCCAGGAGTGGTGAGTGGGGGCGCGGGTCGATTAGCCTCACCGGGCACAGCCCCTGCATGGATTGAGTGAGGACCAGCCGTGCCCCTGCCCTTCCTGACGGCCGACCGCGCATTCGAGACAGCCGATGACGTCGCGCTGCCCTTCGACGACCTCGACCGCTGGCGGCGTCCCTACCGGCCCGGGCCGTGGCGCGTGGGCGTGGGCGCGCTGTGCTTGCTGCTCGCGTCGTATGTGCTGTTCGCGGCGGTCGTCATCGCCTTGACCGGCACGGTGACCGAGGCCGCCGTCGTCTTCGGCATCGCGCTGGCCGTCATCGCCGGCGCCCTGCGGTTGCTGCGGATGGGTGTGTGGGTGAGCGCGCGGGGGCTGCGGCGGGTGCGGTTCCTCGTCACGCGCACGGTGCCCTGGGAGCAGGTCGTCGCCGTACGGACCGTGCAGCAGCCGGTGCGGTGGCTGGGGCTGCCGCGCACTGTGCAGGGGCAGGCGCTGATGCTCGTACAGCGCGGTCGTGCGGCGGATGACATGCCGACGCTGATGACCACGCACAACACGGACTTCCTGGCCCGGGTCACCGCGTTCGACCGGGCCGCCGACTCGGTCGAGGTGTGGGCCGCGGAGAACACGCGCGGCTGAGCACGACGGGTATGTGAAGGGGTCGGCCCGCGGCAGCGGACCGACCCCCTTTGGCTTATGGCCTGCTTGTCGGCGTATGGCTGACGCGTTGGGCGCGGTCGGATCGTCGGCATACAGCAAGCTCGTCGCCGTAGGGCTGGTGCCTCGTCCAAAGCCAGTCTGCCTACCTGAGGAAGGGGCATCGGCGTGTGGCCGGCCATCGTGGGCCGGTTCGTCCGGTCGCCGCCCTGCGCGGCGCCCCTGCCTGTGGCACGCCGTCGTACGGCTTGCCCGTCGGCATGCATCGCCTTCGTCGGCCCAGACGGCCCGGCAGCGGCGGCCAACCCGCCCCGCCGGAGACCGGGGCGTCGACGGACAGCCGACTCACCGGCGTACGGTCGTTTCTCCATCCCGCGGCGGCCCTCCGGCGGAGTGCTCAGGCCTCGACTGTCCTGCCCTCGTGCAGGGCGATGGCTCGTTGCATGGCCTTGCGGGCTCGGGGAGTGTCGCGGGCGTCGTGGTAGGCGATGGCCAGGCGGAACCAGCTGCGCCAGTCGTCGGGGGAGGCTTCCGTCTCGGCCTTGCGGCGGGTGAAGACCTCGTCGGCCGAGTCGCGGTCGATGCGGCCGCCGGGGGTGCGCTTCAGCTCGTCGACGGGAAGGCCGCCCTCGGCGTCGAGTTCGGCGGCGAGGGCGTTGGCCTTGCGGACGAACTGGGTGTTCTTCCACAGGAACCACACGCCGATCACCGGCAGGATCAGCACCGCGACCCCGAAGGTGACGGTGATGACCGTGCCGGACTGGATGAGCATCACGCCACGGCTGCCGACCAGGACGAAATAGACGACCAGGACGGCGGCCGTTATGGCGTAGGTGATCTTCGCGCGCATCTAACAGCCTCTTGTCAGCCCAGGTCCAGGAAGTGTTCCAGGCCGAAGGTGAGGCCCGGAGTGGTGACCACGCGGCGGGCGCCGAGCAGGATGCCCGGCATGAAGCTGCTGTGGTGGAGGGAGTCGTGGCGGACGGTCAGGGTCTCGCCCTCGCCGCCGAGCAGGACCTCCTGGTGGGCCAGCAGGCCGCGCAGGCGGACCGCGTGGACCGGGATGCCGTCGACGTTCGCGCCGCGCGCGCCGTCCAGGGCCGTCTCCGTGGCGTCCGGTGCCGGGGCCGTGCCCGCGGCGCGGCGGGCTTCGGCGATGAGCTGGGCCGTGCGGGTGGCGGTGCCGGAGGGGGCGTCGACCTTCTTCGGGTGGTGGAGTTCCACCACCTCGACCGACTCGAAGTAGGGCGCGGCGATCTGCGCGAACTTCATCGTCAGGACTGCGCCGATGGAGAAGTTCGGCGCGATCAGCACGCCTGTCTCCGGGGAGGCGGACAGCCATCCGTTCAGCTGCGCGAGGCGCTCGTCGGTCCAGCCCGTCGTACCGACGACCGCGTGGATGCCTCGGTTCACGCAGTAGTCGAGGTTGGCCATGACCGAGTCCGGCGTGGTCAGTTCGACGGCCACCTGGGCGCCGGTCTCCGCCAGCGTCTCCAGCTTGTCGCCCCGGCTCAGGGCGGCGACCAGCTCCATGTCCTCGGCGGCCTCGACCGCCCGTACCGCCTCGGAGCCGATCCGGCCCTTGGCGCCGAGGACCGCCACGCGCAGCTTGCTCATCTCTTGTGCTTCCTTCACCAGGGAATGGTCAGGCGACGGCGTCGTGCAGCCGGGACGCCTGCTTGTCCTTCAGTGGGCCGATGACCGACAGCGAGGGCCGCTGTCCGAGGACCTCGCGGGCGACCGAGCGGACGTCGTCCGGGGTCACCTCGGCGATCCGGGCCAGCATGTCGTCGACGGACATCTGCTCGCCCCAGCACAGCTCGCTCTTACCGATGCGGTTCATCAGGGCGCCGGTGTCCTCCAGACCGAGGACCGTGGAGCCCCGGAGCTGTCCGATGGCGCGGCCGATCTCGTCGTCGGACAGGCCGTGCTGGGCGACGTGGTCCAGTTCGTCGCGGCAGATCTTCAGCACGTCGTGGACCTGCGACGGCCGGCAGCCCGCGTACACGCCGAACAGGCCGCAGTCGGCGAAGCCCGAGGTGTACGAGTAGACGCTGTAGGCCAGGCCGCGCTTCTCGCGGACCTCCTGGAAGAGGCGGGACGACATGCCGCCGCCCAGCGCCGTGTTGAGGACCCCGAGCGCCCAGCGGCGGTCGTCCGTGCGGGACAGGCCGGGCATGCCGAGGACGACATGGGCCTGCTCGGTGTTGCGGCCGATCAGCTCGACCCGGCCGGCGGCGCGGATGGTGCGCCGTCCATCGCGCGGGGCGATGGGCGCCGCGTCACCGTTCTTGAAGGCGCCGGCCTTCTCGAAGGCCGCGCGGACCTGTCGTACGACCTTGTTGTGGTCGATGTTGCCCGCGGCCGCCACAACCAGGTGGGTCGGGTCGTAGTGCTTCTTGTAGAAGCGGCGGATGCGGTCGGCGGTGAGGGCGTTGACCGTGTCGACCGTGCCGAGGACCGGGCGGCCGAGGGGGTTGTCGCCGAACATGGTGTGCGCGAACAGGTCGTGCACGCAGTCGCCCGGGTCGTCCTCGGTCATGGCGATCTCTTCGAGGATCGCGCCCCGCTCGACGTTGACGTCCTCTTCGAGGATGAGGGAGCCCGTCAGCATGTCGCAGACGACGTCTATGGCGAGCGGCAGGTCGGCGTCGAGCACGCGCGCGTAGTAGCACGTGTACTCCTTCGCCGTGAACGCGTTCATCTCGCCGCCGACGGCGTCGACGGCGGAGGAGATGTCCAGGGCGGAGCGGCGGGTGGTGCCCTTGAAGAGCAGGTGCTCCAGGTAGTGCGTGGCACCGTTCAGGGCCGGCGTCTCGTCACGGGAGCCGACGTGCGCCCAGATGCCGAAGGTCGCGGAGCGGACGGACGGCAGGGTCTCGGTGACGATGCGCAGGCCGCCCGGGAGGGTGGTCTTGCGGACCGTGCCGATGCCGTTCTCGCCCTTGATCAGGGTTTGGGTACGGGCGACGGCCCGCGCCTCCGAAGAGGTGCGGGCCGTCACCGTGGAGCTACTCGACGTCACTTGTCGGTGTCGTCCTTCTTGTCGTCCTCAGCCTCTTCGCCCTCGATCACGGGGACGAGCGAGAGCTTGCCGCGCGAGTCGATCTCGGCGATCTCGACCTGGACCTTGGCGCCCACGCCGAGCACGTCCTCGACGTTCTCCACGCGCTTGCCGCCGGCCAGCTTGCGGATCTGCGAGATGTGCAGCAGACCGTCCTTGCCCGGGAGCAGCGAGACGAACGCGCCGAAGGTGGTCGTCTTCACGACCGTGCCCAGGTAGCGCTCGCCGACCTCCGGCATGGTCGGGTTGGCGATGCCGTTGATCGTGGTGCGGGCGGCCTCGGCGGACGGTCCGTCGACCGCGCCGATGTAGATCGTGCCGTCGTCCTCGATCGTGATGTCGGCGCCGGTGTCCTCCTGGATCTGGTTGATCATCTTGCCCTTGGGGCCGATGACCTCACCGATCTTGTCCACGGGGATCTTGACGGTGATGATCCGCGGGGCGTTCGGGGACATCTCGTCCGGCGTGTCGATCGCTTCCATCATCACGTCGAGGA
>CBFGZZ010000372.1:0-8471 GCA_965653385.1 uncultured Streptomyces sp.
CGTGTTCAGGTCACGGTGACGCCGCTGCGGGGGGAAGCGCCTGAGCGATCTGTTACGACGGGGGAATCGCGTCAGGCACTGCGGGGGGTGGCTGAGACTGTCCTTGGGGCCGGGGCCTCCGGTTCCACCAGGCGATGGTCGCGCTGATCGAGGTTGACGAAGATCATTCCGTACCGGATGGCACACCGAACCGGCTGCGGCGCCCCCCGAGGCCGCCGCAGACACCGGTACGCCCGGACGTCCTCGTCGTCGTCCCGCGTGACGACGACCGGCTCGCCGAACACGGTCACCATCAGTGAGTCACCGGGGTGGGGGATCGCGGTGACCAGGTCGATGAAGTGCCAGCCCGAGCGGTAGGCGGTGGCCATTTCCCTACGGAAGGAGCGGTCGTCGGGTGGGGTGGTCATGCCGACTCCTGCTCGCCACTGCTCTCCACGGCGATGGCCGGCCAGGAACTGTCCCCGGCGATCGTGACAGTCTCGGCCCGGGTGGGCCAGCTGCTGTCCGCTCGCGAGTCGCTCTTCGTTTCCGAGAGGCCACTCAGCGCTCCCAGGGCCATAACGGTGGAGAAGGCGGCGACAAGAATCGAGCGAAGCATTCTGTTCCGCATAGTCGGCTTCGTCCTCACTTGAAGGTCCCCTCTTCCCCCGTCGAGTAAGACGATGGCTCATTCGGGCACTTCATGGCCACACGATCGGTGCATCATGTTCCTGCATGTTCAGGACCCTGGGGGGTGGAGATTTGCCAGCGAATCAGACTAAAGCGACACATCCCCATGCGTTGGCCGAGATGTGCGCCGAAGGTAGCCGTCTCTATGCGAACGCGCTGCGCAACGGGCGCATCGCACGCACCGACGTGGAGTCCGCGCCATGCCTGACGGAGTTCGCTCTGCTCTACCCCGATCCTGACGACGCGAACTGGCTGCGTCCCGTTCCGGCGTCGGTCGCCCTGGCCCAGCGGCTCAATCCCATCGAACGGGAGATCTCCGAGCGCAGGCGGCTGTCCGTCGAGCTGGCCGACGCGCTCCAGCCATTCATGGACCTCAGCGCTCAGGTGACGGGAAGCACGCACTCCATCACCGTGCTGGAGGGCGGCGAGCGCATCAACGCCGCCCTCAATCTGGCCACGGCCCAGTGCCAGGTCGAAATGCTCACCATCCAGCCGAGCAACCGCATCTCGGAGCACAGCCTCCTGCAGGGTCTGGAGCGGGACCGGCCCCTGATCGAACGCGGCGTTCGCATACGGACCCTCTACCAGCACACCGTGCGGCACAACCCGGGCAAACTTGCCTATGTCGCCCAGCTCTCCGACGGCAAGGTGGAGTACCGGACCATCGACGAGCTGGTCGAGCGCCTCATCATCTGCGACGAGTCGGTCGCCTTCATCCCCACCCGCGACGACCAGCAGGTGGCCCTGGAGCTGCGCCACCCCGGCCTCATCCGCTACCTCATCAAGGTCTTCGAGTTCATGTGGAGCCGCGCGGTGCCACTGACCGAGCACGCGCCCTACGAAACCGCGCCCGACGGCATCACGGAGATCCAGCACTCCATCGCGAAGCTCCTCGTGGAAGGGCACGTGGACGAGGCGATAGCGCGCCGCCTCGGGATGAACGTACGCACGTGCCGGGCCCACATCGCCAAACTCGCGACGGCCCTGGGCAGCGGCAGCCGCGCCCAGCTCGGCTACCTCATCGCGGAGTCGGGAATCCTGAAACAGGGAACGGCCGACCAGTGAGTGGGCAGCCGCATCGGGAGCACGACCCGCAGGATCTGTGCCCCGCGGGAGCCGCCCTCTACGAACAGGCTCTGCGCGAGGGCCGGATCCGCTCCGAGGACACCGTGGCCGCCCCTTGTCTCGTCGACCTCGGCCTGCTGCGCCCCGCTCCCGACGACCTGAGCCTGCTGGAGCCGGTTCCACCGGCGGCCGCTCTGTACGAGGTGCTGCGCGCCTCCGAGAGGCGTGTCGCGAGCGAATGGCGGCGCAAAGAGCGGCTGACCGAGACGCTCGCCGAGTTGATACGGGTGGAGGGGTCTCGTACGGCGGTCGGGGAATCGCCGGCGATCACGGTGCTCAGCGGTATGGAGCGCATCAACCAGGTCATCACCGGGATGATGGCCGACGCGACGCGGGAGGTGCTCTCCGTCCAACCCCGCACCGCCGACAACAGCTCACGCGGCAAGGCGGAGGCCGTTGCCCTGGAGCGCGATCAGGCACTGCTGGACCGGGGCGGGCGCATCCGTGCGCTCTACCAGCACACCCAGCGCCACTCACCCCTGGTCATAGCCAGATACGAGCAGCTGAGAGGCGATGCCGAGGCCCGCACCCTCGATGAGGTGACCGGTCGGATGATCATCGTCGACCGTACCGTCGCCTTCATACCGGCGAACCCGGACCGCACGATGGCGCTGGAACTGCGACAGCCGGCCCTCGTGGACCACCTCGCCACGACCTTTGACCGCCTCTGGCGCCTGGCCACCCCCATGTATCCCGAGGCGGCCGGGCGACGTCCGTCCCAGCAGGGCATCACCACCCGCCAGCGCGCCATCGCCGGCCTCCTCGTCGAAGGCCACACCGACGCCGTCATAGCCGACCGTCTCGGCATGAACGTCCGCACCGTCCGCGTCCACATCGCCAAACTCGCCGCCGCCCTCGGCAGCGAAAGCCGCGCTCAACTGGGCTACCTCATCGGGCGGTCCGGGATCCTTGATCAGGCAGGCTGAGTGACGGCTGCTGTGCGACGTCCGCAGTCCGCGGTGGCCTGTCCAGTCCCGCCTGCGCGATACGGACGCCCAGTTGCGTACGGCTCGCCGCACCCAGCGTCTCCGAGAGCCGGGCGATGTGGGCTCGGCAGGTGCGGACGCTTATGCCGAGCCGCTCCGCGATCACCGCGTCCTGGTGTCCCTCCGCCAACAGCGCGGCGATGGACTGCTCACGGTGGGAGATGCCTTCGATACCGGTGTCGGGGAGGGGAGCCGTGAGCGGGATCGCGAGGCGCCAGAAGCGTTCGAACACCGTCAACAAGTAGTGGACCAGTGCCGGGTGCCGCAGTTCCAGCGCCATCGTGCGGTCGGAGTTCGCGGGGACGAAGGCGACGGTACGGTCGAAGACGATCAGCCGGTCGATCACCTCGTCCAGCGTGCGCGCCTCCACCGAATCACCCATCAGCTCCAGGTAGTTGAGCAGGCCTTGGCCGTGGCGTGCCACATGCGTGTACAGGTCGCGCATCCGCACACCGCGTCCGCGCAGTTCGAGGGCCCGGTGCAGGCCCTCCGTCAGTTCGTGCTCCGGGCGGATGCCGCCGGGCTGCACGGTCAGCACCTCCGTGGTGCACGCCTGAGTCGCCTCGTCCAGCGCTGCCTGGATGCGGGCGGAGCCGTCCAGCACACGGATCGCCGCGCCCTCCGCGCCGGCCGCCGTCGGCAGCGCGCCGAGCCCCGCGTACCACTCGAACGCCGCCACCGCCGACCCCATCCGCCGCTGGCTCGCGCTGACCTCGTCGTACACGCCGCGCAGCAGCCGGGTCATGACCTCCTGCGGGGACGTCGGGACCAGCCAGTCCATGTCGTCGGGGTCGGGGTGCAGCAGTGCCAGCTCCAGCAGACAGGGCACCGGCTCGGCGTCGCGGCGCGGCACCCGGCCCCGCCGTACGGCCCGGGAGTACACGCGGTCCCCGGCCTCGCACAGCCGGTCGGCGCCGTGGGGATGTTCCTGAGTTCCGTGCCCGGCCATCGCCCATCCACCCCCGGTTCCTGCCTCTTCGCCGGCTCACTCACCTCCGGAGCGCGGTGCCGACATCACTGCGGGACACCTCTGCCGGGCGGGGCCCAAGGGCCTCTCCGGCGGATCATGCCGGACAGGCCCTGGTCGACGGGCCCACCGTGCCGGACCCGTCGTCCTACGGTTCGTTCGCGCTTCCGCAGCGCAACTATGCGCGGACAGGCCGTGCTCCGCAACACGGCTCACCCGGGGACGGGAGCCGTTAACCACCGTTGTGCCCCGCTATTTCCGGGCCTCCGCCAACTGACTTGCAACAAGCTGATGGTGCCGGGCCGGGGTCGGCCGTCCGCCCGGAAACGGTGGTCGCACGGGCGTGACGCGGCACGTCGCGGAGCAAGGTCACACTCGCGAACGCGGCTGGACCGGGCCCCTGGGCCGGTGATGGCGCGAGGGAACGCACTCGCAAAGCGCGGGGCATGCCGACACCCCCCGCGCCGAGCCGGCCGGGGGGTGATCGGTGAGCGCCGGGCGGCCCGGCGGGTGTGCTACTTGCTGAGGCCGATCTGCGAGCACGCCACCTTGTACTTGGTCGTACAGATCTCCGACAGCTTGTAGATCCCGTCGGCGATGACGGTCTGCTTGATGTTCTTCTGGGTCAGCGCGACCACCGGGACCAGCAGGGCCCGGATGCCCTTGTCGGTCGGGCTGTCGACCTGGTCCTGGGTGAGGGAGTCGAACTGGATGTCGTGGCCCTGGACCTTGGCCACGGCCATCTCCGCGGCGCTCTCGGCCTCCTGCGGGTAGGACTTGTACACGCTCATGTACTGCTCGCCGGCCACGATCCGCTGGACCGCGTCGAGTTCGGCGTCCTGCCCGGTGATCGGCGGCAGTTCGGTGACACCCGCGGCCTCCAGAGCCCTGATGATGCCGCCGGCCATGCCGTCGTTGGCGGAGTAGACGCCCTTGATGTTGTTGACGCCGATGTCCTTGATGGCCTGGGCCATGTTGGCCTCGGCGTTCTCCGGCTTCCAGTCCTTGGTGTCGTAGGACTTGGCGATGCCGACCGTGCCCTTGAGCTCGGAGAGCGCGCCCGCCTTGAACTGCTTGGCGTTCGGGTCGGTGGGCGAGCCGTTCATCATCACGATCTTGTCGGACGAGTCGACGCCGGAGCCGCCCATGGCCTCCAGCAGAGTGCGGCCCTGGACCTCGCCGACCAGTTCGTTGTCGAAGGAGACGTACGCGTCGATCGGGCCCTCGGCCAGACGGTCGTAGGCGATGACCGGAATCCCGGCGTCCTTGGCCTTCTTCACGCCGGGGGCGATGGCGTGCGCGTCGACGGCGTCCAGCAGGATCACGTCGACCTGGTCGTTGATCATCTGCTGGAGCTGGCTCGCCTGCTTCGTGGCGTCCGCGTCGGCGTTCTTGTATACGACCCGGCCCTGCTTGTCGGTGAGCTCCAGGACCTTGTTGCGGATGATGGGGAAGTCGAACTTGTCGTAGCGCGTGTTCGCCGTCTCCGGCAGCAGCAGCCCCACGGTGATGTCGTCGCCCTTGGTCGGACTCGCCTCGCTGGTGTCCCCGGTGACGCCCAGTGCCCCGCACGCGGCCAGCGAGAGGGTCATCGTCGACGCGGCGGCCACCGCGGTGGCGGTACGGCGCAGGGGGCGCAAGGGACGCATACAGGAGCTCACTTCTGGTGCCTTCGGAACACGGGCGCGCCATTGCGCCCAGATGTCTGAAAAGACAACGCGCCGACAGCCCCCACCGTCAAGCGGAACTACTTAACGAGTGCGCAACACCACGCTCCGCTTCGATGTGAAGACATGACGGAACGTCTCCAAACACCCACTACACCCCCTCCACCAAAAATCGATCAAGGAACTGGTTGAGAACCGCACAACCAACGTCATTCCTCGCGAGTCGTGATCACGACAGCTCGCTCAACGCTGTCCCGTACTCGACCAGAGGATCGAATGAACCCAGCCAGACGCACGACCGCCGCGGCCGCGACGACGGTCGTGCTCGCCACCGCAGGCACGTTGCTCACGACGGCCCCCTCCGCGTCCGCCGCCGTGACCTGCGCCTCACCCGTCTTCAAACGGCAGTTCTTCGCGAACACCACCTTTTCGGGCACCGCGAAGAGGACGGACTGCGACACCGCGATCGACCAGAACTGGGGCACGAACGCCCCGGCCTCCGGCCTGCCGAGGGACAACTTCTCCGTCCGCTGGACGGTCACCCGGGACTTCGGCTCCGGCGGCCCGTTCTCGCTGGCCGCCTCCGGGCTGGACGGCATCCGCGTCTACGTCGACGGCAGCCGCAAGATCGACCTGTGGAAGAACACCTCCACGACCGTCTCCAAGACGGTGAACGTCACCATCCCGTCCGGCAAGCACACCCTGCGCGTCGACTACGTCAACTGGACGGGCAGCGCCAAGGTCAAGTTCGGCTACACGCCCCGCACTTCGGCGACGGTCGACAAGGTCAAGCCGCTCACGCCCGCCGGCACCGCGGTGACGTACGACAAGGCCACCGGCAAGGCCAAGCTCACCTGGGCGAAGAACAAGGAGATGGACCTCGCCGGGTACCAGGTCTACCGCCGCCTCAAGGGCGCCGCGTATCCGGTCAAGCCGCTCGCGACGGCCACCTCCGCCGCCACCTCGTACACGGACACCCCGCCGGCGACCGGCGCGACGTACTACTACGAGGTCCGTGCCTACGACAAGGCCGGCAACGTCTCCGGCGGCAGCACCGACCAGCCCGTCACCACCGTCGACCGCACGGGCCCGGCCGCGCCCACGGGGCTCACGGCGCACGGCGACCTGTGGGGCATGATGATCGAGTGGGACGCCGCGCCGGACGCGGTCTCCTACGAGCTCTTCGAGAAGGACCAGGCCACCGGCTCCCTGACCCTGCTCAAGCAGCTCACCGGGACCTCCTTCGTCCACCACGTGGGCCACGACGAGACGAAGCACACCTACCTGGTCCGGGCCCTGGACGCCGCCGGGAACGCGAGCGCGTACTCGACACCCGTCACCTCCGACGGCATCGACCGCACGCCCCCGGACGCGCCGCAGAACCTGCAGGCGACGGCCACCTACGACGCGGTGCGGCTGCACTGGACCATGCCGGAGGGCCGCCTCTCCGACGAGATCAACAACGACGCCTACTTCACCGTGCTGCGCTCGCCCGGCACCACGCTGAGCGCGGACGCGGTGGCCGTGCCCTGCACCGTGAACACGACGCTCAACAGCGCCGCCGGCGAGTACTCCTTCGGGTGCGCCGACGAGGAGTTCGAGTTCGACACCACCTACACCTACGGCGTCGTCATCAGCGACTGGCAGGACAACCGTTCCGCGCCCTCCAACACGGTCACCGTCACCACGTCCGACCGCACCGCCCCGCTCCCCCTCACCGGCCTGACGGCCACGCCCCGCGCCGACGGCACGGAACTGCGCTGGAACACCCCGGCCGACGACGACATCGCCTCCTACCGCGCGCTGCGCGGGGTACGGCAGGACGACGGCACCGTGAAGTGGATCGGCGAGCTGGCGCACTGCGCGGACGACGCCGAGGACCCGCTGGCCATGCTCTGCATCGACATCCCGGACGGCGAGACCTACGTCTACACGGTCATCGCCGAGGATGTCTGGGGCAACGAACTCTCCGCGAGCGACCCGTCGATCCCGGTCGTCACCGCCACGGAGCTGAACATCGCCCCTGCCGAGCCGATCGGCAAGGACTTCGAGACGGGCGGCCCGCTCTACGGCGCCGGCGGCTGGACGGTCGCCGAGGCGGCGAAGCCGATCCAGTGGCACTGCTCCGGCGACGTCTGCGCCCAGGTCACCGAGTACCGGGTGAGCCGCTGGAACCCGGAGACCCGGACCTACGACCTGCTGGGCACGGTCTCCCCGACCACGGACTACTACCAGTCCTACGACGACGCCACCCAGCCGCTGGGCTCCGTCTCCTACTACCGCGTCGTCGGGGTCCTCGCGGACGGCACGCAGACCCCGGCCGCGCATCCGTGGAGGATCCGCCCGGACCTGCTCTGAGACTCCGCCCGGTCAGCCCCGCTTCGGTCCCGTGATCGCCTCACCGATCACGAAGCCCTTGGCGGGGCCTTCGGGGATGGTGACGTCGGTGCCGTAGGGGACGCGGTGGATGTCCTCCCAGTCGGCCTTGTCGGGACGGGGGTTGGTGAAGAGGGTGACGGCGCCCTGGCCGTCGTAGTCGTCGATGAGAAGGTAGGCGGGGATGCCGGCGCGGGCGTATTCGCGGCGCTTGCGGATGCGGTCACGATCCTGGTTGGCCTTGCCGGGCGAGACCACTTCGACGACCAGCGAGACCACGGAAGCCTTGATCCCGAGGCCTTCCTCGTCCTCGATCAACTCTGCGTCCCGAGGAGCCACGAGCCCGTCCGGAATCCATGCCTTACGCGTGTGGATCACGTTCGCGTCGTTCCAGGCGCAGCATTCGCTGCCCTTCAGATGGAAGGCCAACTCGTCCCGCAAGCGGTTGACGATCTGGGAGTGTGCAAAACGACCAGTGGGCGACACCTCGATGGCTCCCTCGATGATCTCAGCGCGGTAGCCCTCGGGGAGTTCCATGGCCTTCCACAGCTGCCACAGGCCCTCATCCGGGTCGGATACGTTCAAGAATTCAGCCTGAGCCTCGGACATGGTCTCGGGCCTCTCATGTGCGAGAGCGGTCAAGGTGGCACCTCCTCCTCAAGTGTGGGCTGGGTGTGCTCG
>CBFGZZ010000373.1:0-8463 GCA_965653385.1 uncultured Streptomyces sp.
GTGTCGGAGGATGCACGCCGAGGGTGGCGGAGTAAGGGCCCCGCCGCCCTCGACTTTCGAAGAACCCCCTAGGACAGGTTCTGGCCCTCCCTCACCCGCAGCGCCCGCGCCAGGTCGTCGAGCTGGTCGGCGAGGCGGCGGCGCAGGGCCGGGACCGGTTCGCCGTCGCGCAGGCAGTCCTCACCGAGCCGCAGGGAGTCGGCGTCGACGGAGTGGACCGGGAAGGCGTGGCGGCCGGCGGCGTCGGCCATGGCGGGGCCGCGGCGGGCGGCGAGGGCGACGGCGTCCTGGTAGAAGCGCGGCACGTACTGCCGGAGCAGGTCGGCCTGTTCGGGCTGCCAGAAGCCGTGGGCGGTGGCGATGAAGAGGTAGTTGGACAGGTCGGCGCTGCCGTCGCCGCCGAACATGGCGTCCCAGGCCTTCGCCTTGGCCTCCTCGTGCGGCAGGGCGGCCCGGCAGCGGGCGGCGCCCTCCTGGCCGGTGGCGCTCGGGTCGCGCTCCAGCTCGGCGGTGATGGCGGCCTCGTCGACGGCGCCGAGGACGGCGAGCCGGCCGAGCACGCGCCAGCGCAGGTCGGGGTCGAGTTCGGGCCCGCCGGGCACGGTGCCGTCGGCGAGCCAGGCGGCGATGGTGTCGGGGTGGGCGGCGACGTCGATGAAGTGGCGTACGGCGATCAGGCGCAGCCCGGGGTTGTCGCCGTCCTCGGTGCGGCGGATGAGGTCGCGGCACAGCGAGGAGAGCGTGGCCAGGGCGGCGGGTCGCTGTTCGGGGGCGAGGTAGCGGTCGGCGACCTGGGCGACGGCGAAGGCGAGCACGCCCTGGACGATGGCGAGGTCGGTCTCGCGCGGGAGGTGGGCGCGGGCTGTCTCCAGGTAGGCGGTGGCGGGAAGTTCGCCGTCGCGGACGGCGTCGCGCAGGGCGTTCCAGACGACCGCGCGGGTCAGCGGGTCGGGCAGTCCGGCGAGGCTCGTGCGGATGGTCTCGAAGGACTCGGGGTCGAAGCGGACCTTGGCGTAGGTCAGGTCGCCGTCGTTGAGCAGCAGCAGGGCCGGGCGCTTGCCGATGGGCTGCGGTTCGGTCTGCGGGATGTCCAGGTCGAGGCGCTCGCGCAGGGTGAGATGGCCGTCGTCGTCGCCGAGGTCCTGGTCGTACAGGCCGACACGGACGCGGTGCGTGCGACTGCCGGCGTGCTCGACGGTGAGTGTGAAGGTGCCGTTGTCGCCGCGGGTGACGGCCGGGGTGAGGGTGTCGACGCCGGTGGTGCGCAGCCAGGCGTCGGCCCAGGCGTGGACGTCGCGTTCGGTGGCGGCGGCGAGGGAGTCGATGAAGTCGGCGAGGGTGGCGTTGCCGAACCGGTGGCGGGCGAAGTGGGTGTTGATGCCGGCGAGGAAGTCCTTCTCGCCGAGCCAGGTCACCAGTTGCCGCAGCGCGGAAGCGCCCTTGGCGTAGGAGATGCCGTCGAAGTTGAGCATCGCGGAGGCCGTGTCGTCGACGGCCTCGGGGGCGACGGGGTGGGTGGAGGGGCGCTGGTCGGCGTCGTAGCCCCAGGCCTTGCGGACGATGCCGAAGTCGGTCCAGGTGTCGCTGAAGCGGGTGGCTTCGGCGCAGGTCTGGTAGCCCATGTACTCGGCGAAGGACTCGTTCAGCCAGATGTCGTCCCACCAGCGCAGGGTGACGAGGTCGCCGAACCACATGTGGGCCATCTCGTGGGCGATGACCATGGCGCGGGTCTGCCGCTCGGTCCTCGTGACGGCGGAGCGGTACACGAACTCGTCGCGGAAGGTGACCAGTCCGGGGTTCTCCATGGCGCCGGCGTTGAACTCGGGGACGAACGCCTGGTCGTAGGAGTCGAAGGGGTACGGCTCGTCGAACTTCTCGTGGAAGCGGTCGAAGCACTGCCGGGTGACCTCGAAGAGTTCCTCGGTGTCCGCGTCCAGGTAGGGCGCCAGGGAGCGACGGCAGTGGAGGCCGAAGGGCAGTCCGCGGTGCTCGGTGCGCACCGAGTGCCAGGGTCCGGCGGCGACGGCGACGAGGTAGGTGGAGATCAGCGGGGTGGGCGCGGCCTGCCAGCGGCCTTCGCCGAGGTGTTCGGTGATGCCGTTGGCGAGGACGGTCCAGCTCTTGGGGGCGGTGACGGACAGCTCGAAGACCGCTTTGAGGTCGGGCTGGTCGAAGGCCGGGAAGACCAGCTTGCAGTCGTCCAGGGCCAGTTGGGTGTAGACGTATGTCTCGCCGTCGGTGGGGTCGGTGAAGCGGTGCATGCCCTCGCCGGTGCGGGAGTAGCGCATGGCCGCGTCGACGCGCAGTTCGTGCTCACCGGCGGTGAGGTCCTTCAGGGGCAGCCGGTTGCCGTCCAGGATTCCGGGGTCGAGGGGGTGTCCGTCCAGCGTGACGGAGCGCAGCTCGGAGGGCCTGATCTCGATGAACGTGTCCGCGTCGGCGCGCGTGGTGAACGTGATGACGGTGCGCGAGTCGAAGGTCTCGTCCCCGGTGGTCAGATCGAGTTCGATCGAGTAGCGGTGGACGTCGAGGAGCTGGGCACGGGTCTGCGCTTCGTCGCGCGTCAGTACGGACATGCAGGACATGCTGCCTGATGGCACCGACAAGGCACAGAGGCGGATCAGTACGGGTGCTATGTCCGGTTCTTGGCCGCCGGGCTGTCGCGCTGCGGCGGGACGCGGGCGTCGGGACGGGGCAGGGCGGGGCGCGGGCCTGGGCCTGGGCCTTCGGCCTGGGTGGGGTCCTTGACCAGGGCACGTAACGTGCGGACTTCCTGCTCCAGCGCGCGGTGGCGTTCGTGGGCGTCGTACAGGTAGCGGACCTTGGTGCGCAGCGCCCAGGGGTCGATGGGCTTCATGACCAGGTCGGCGACGCCGAGCCCGAAGGCGGCGGACACCAGATCCTGGTCGGCGCCGAAGCCGGTGAGGAGGATGACCGGTATGTGCTGGGTCTGTTCGACGCGCCGCATGTAGCGGACCACGTCCAGGCCGCTGACGCCGGGCATCCGGACGTCCAGGAGGAGAAGTCCGACCTTGCCTCGGAGCACCTGCTTGAGCGCCTCGTCACCGCTGGTGGCCCGGGCCAGCCGGTAGCCCAGCGGAGCCAGGGCGCTCTCCAGCGCGTACAGGGTGTCCTCGTGGTCGTCGACGATGAGGATCTTGGCATCCGACGGCATGGCCCGACGTCCCTCCCGCGTGGACATCCGAGGTATGTCCGGGGGCGCTGACGGGGAGTGCGTGTCAGCTGGCATGCGGTGCACAGCGCAGCATGCCCCGCCCCGGCCGCCGTGTCACTCCCTCGGGAGGGTCTGTCCGCGTCCTGTCGTCACATTTGCGTCGTCCGCACGGGGGCCACCCCCTAGGAGCGGGGTGCCGCGGTCTCGGCTCCGTTGAGGGTGTCCTCGGCGATGCTCTCGTGGTGCCTGATCACCTCGGCGATGATGAAGTTCAGGAACTTCTCCGCGAACGCGGGGTCGAGCTTGGCGTTCTCGGCGAGGGTGCGCAGGCGGTCGATCTGGCGGGCCTCGCGGGCCGGGTCGGCTGGCGGGAGCTGGTGCTGGGCCTTGAGATGGCCGACCTGCTGGGTGCACTTGAAGCGTTCGGCGAGCATGTGGACGACGGCCGCGTCGATGTTGTCGATGCTGTCGCGCAGCCGGGCGAGCTCCTCGCGGACGGCGGGGTCGATGGCGCCGGCGGAGGTGCTGGAGGACGTGTTGCTGGTCATGAGCGCCCAGCCTACGGGGCGCGTCAGGTGGTCGTTCGTTCGATCACGGGCGGATCGTCGGGGTCGGGGACCTGGTTGCTCCAGCCGCCGGGGACGACGCGGCTCTGCTGGGCGCGGAAGCGGACCGGGGCCATGCCGACGCGGCGGGTGAACAGCCGGGAGAAGTAGGCGGGGTCGTCGTAGCCGACGCGGCGGGCGACGGCGGCGACGGGGAGCTCGGTGGCGGCGAGCAGCTCCTTGGCGCGGCCCAGCCGGATGCCGAGCAGGTAGTCCTTGGGGCTGCACCCGGCGCCGCGCCGTACGGCGGTGCGCAGTTCGGCGAGGGTCATGCCGTGCCGGGCGGCGTGGTCGGCGACGGTCAGGGGCAGGCAGGCGTCGCGGGCGAGGGCCTTGAGCACGAGGTCGCCGTCCGGGGCGAGGTCGGCACGCGCGCGACGCAGGGCGACGAGGAGTTCGTGGACGGCGGCGCCGGTCTCGACCTCCAGGAGCGGGTTGTCGCGGCGGGCGGCGCGTGCCATGCGTCCGATGACGGCACGCGGGCTGGAGGCGTCGGAGAGGGGCACGACGGGGCGGTCCGGTTCGATGTAGCCGAGTTCGGTGTACGAGGCGGTGGCGGGCCCGGCGAAGTCGACGAAGCCCTCGTCCCAGCCGGTGTCCGCATCGGGCGCGTAGTGGTGCGGGACGCCGGGGGTCAGCCACAGCAGTGCGGGCGCGGTGACGGGCGTACGGCGGCCGTCGGGGTGGGCGTACCAGCCGCCGCCGGTGCTGATCACGACGGCGACGTGGTGGTCCAGGACGCGCGGACCGACGATCGGCAGGGCGCCGTACTGGAGGCCCACGCCGAGGCAGACGAGGCCCAGGCGGTGGTGGGCGGGGCCGGGCGTGAAGAAGCGCATCCAGGTGTGGTACATCCCCATACCTCCCGTCCGCCGCTTCGGTCCAAGCAGCGCCGATCTTTGTCCATGGACCCTGACCCGCGCCAGGGGCGAGGGTGGGGCGCATGAGCGAGTTCACGGTGGGGGACCAGGATTTTCTGCTGGACGGGCGGCCGGTGCGGCTGCTGTCCGGCGCGCTGCACTACTTCCGGGTGCACGAGGCGCGGTGGGGGCACCGGCTGGCCATGCTGCGGGCGATGGGCCTGAACTGCGTGGAGACGTACGTTCCGTGGAACCTGCACGAGCCGGTGCCGGGGCACAGCCGGGACGTGCAGGCGCTGGGCCGGTTCCTGGACGCGGCCCGGGAGGCGGGGCTGTGGGCGATCGTGCGGCCGGGGCCGTACATCTGCGCCGAGTGGGAGAACGGCGGCCTGCCGTCCTGGCTGACGGCCGAGGTGGGCGCACGCGCGCGTACGCGTGACGAGCACTACCTGGGGTATGTGGCGAGCTGGTTCCGTCGGCTGCGGCACGAGATCGTGCCGCGGCAGATCGACCGGGGCGGTCCGGTGATCATGGTGCAGGTCGAGAACGAGTACGGCAGCTACGGCTCGGACGCCACGTATCTGCGCCATCTCGCGGACCTGCTGCGCGAGCACGGCGTGACGGTCCCGCTGTTCACCTCGGACGGCCCCGAGGACCACATGCTCTCCGGCGGCTCGGTCCCCGGGATCCTGGCGACGGTGAACTTCGGCTCCCACGCGCGCGTGGCCTTCGAGACGCTGCGCCGGCACCGCCCCGACGGCCCGCTGATGTGCATGGAGTTCTGGTGCGGCTGGTTCGACCACTGGGGCGGCGAGCACGTCGTACGGGATCCCGGGGACGCGGCGGCCGCTCTGCGGGAGATCCTGGAGTGCGGGGCGTCGGTGAACCTGTACATGGCGCACGGCGGCACGAACTTCGCCGGCTGGGCGGGCGCCAACCGGGGCGGCGGCGCGCTGCACGACGGGCCGCTGGAGCCCGATGTGACGTCGTACGACTACGACGCCCCGATCGACGAGTACGGCCGCCCCACGGCCAAGTTCTGGGCCTTCCGGGACGTCCTCGCCGAGTACGCCGACGGCCCGCTGCCCGAAGTCCCGCCCGCCCCGGCCCCGTTGGGTACCCCGGCCGAGGCGGACCTGACCGACTGGGCGCCCCTCACCGCCGTACTGGAGACCCTGGGTGGCGCGGAGACCGCCGGCCCCGTGCCGCCCACGTTCGAGGAACTGGGCGTCGAGCGAGGGCTGGTGCGGTACGAGGTGACGGTGCCGGGTCCGCGGCAGCCGTATCCGCTGACCGTGCGCGGGCTGCGGGATCTCGCCGTGGTGTACGTCGACGGGGAGCGGGCCGGGGTGCTCACCGAGGACGACGCGTGCCTCAAGGAGCCTGTCGCCGGGTACGCGCGCGTGGAGCTGTGGGTGGAGTCCCTGGGGCGGGTCAACTACGGGCCGCGGCTGGGCGAGCCCAAGGGGATCACCGGAGGTGTGCTGCACGAGCGGCAGTACTTGCACGACGTACGCGCGCGTGGGCTGCGGCTGGAGGCGCTGGACGACTTCGGGAAGGTGCGGGCGGTGCCCTCACGGGAGCTGCCGGAGGACGGTGCCCCGGGGCTGTACCGGGGCACCGTCACCGTGCGCGGCGCCGGTGACGCCTGTCTGGAGCTGCCGGGCTGGACCCGCGGCTTCGCGTGGATCAACGGGTTCGGCCTCGGCCGTTACTGGTCGGCCGGCCCTCAGCGCTCGCTCCACGTCCCCGGTCCCGTCCTGCGGGAGGGCGGCAACGAGGTGTGGGTGCTGGAGCTGGAGGGGACGGCCCGGTCGGGGTCCGGCGAGGCCGGTGCCCCGGTGCTCCGGGCCGTCTGACGCGCTGCTGGTGCGGCGGGCGCCTAGAGGGCGTTCGCCGCGCGGGCTATGTCCTTGGCGAAGGTGCTGACCTCGGTGTAGACACCGGGTACGCCCGTGCGGGCGCAGCCGTCGCCCCAGCTGACTATGCCGACCTGGAGCCACTTGCCCGCGTCGTCCTTGCGGAACATGGGGCCACCGGAGTCGCCCTGGCAGGTGTCGATGCCGCCGCTCTGCCAGCCGGCGCACAGTTCCTCCTTCGACACCAGCCGGTTCCCGTAGTGACGCTTGCAGACGCGGTCGGCGACGAAGGGAACGGTGGCCTTACGGAGCTTGGTCGTGCCCGTGCCGGCTCCCTCCTTGGTGTCGCCCCATCCGGCGATCGTGAACATGCCGCGGTTGTAGCGGTCCGTGGTGGCGATCTTCAGCGTCGGCTTGTCGATGGGCCGGGCGAGCTTGATCAGCGCCCAGTCCTTGCCGTTGCCGTCGTAGCCCGGGGCCACCTTGACCTTCTTCGACTTGACCTTGATCGCGGCGGAGGAGTCGAGGTCGTTGACACCAGCGGTGACGGTGATGCTGGTGTTGTTGCCGGAGCCGTCCACGCAGTGGGCGGCGGTCAGGACGACGTCCTTCTTGTAGAGCGCTCCGCCGCAGCCCATGGAGAGATGGACCATGAACGGGAACTCGTTCTGCGCGGCGGGCGTTCCACCGATGACGCGAGTGGACGCGCCACTCGGGCTGGTGGACGCGGCGTTCGCGCTGAGGGGCTGGAGGGAGGCGACCGCGAGGGCGACGGCACCCACCGCCGCCGCTCTCTTGGCCAGGGTCATGCCGCTTCTCTTCGGCGAGCTGTGGGTCAACATACGTCCTCTCATGGCGTGTTGAGCGGCCCGCAGTATGAAGATCGGGTGGCATGCCTGACAAGGACGGATCTCACGCCCCGGGCGTGGAACCTCGCCGGGGAAAAACCCCTCACATCCCCGTAGAGTGGAATCGGGTTCCAGGCGTCTTGGGGGTAAGGGCGTGGCGAACGGCGGACCGGTCCAGCACGGCTTCCCGCATCTGGAGACGGTGCGGGCCTCGATCACCGCGCTCTACAGGCGGTTGTCGTACGACACCGTCCAGACGTTCGCGACCAGCGTGGCGCCGGCCGACGTGGCGTTCTGCGACACGGACGATCTGTATCTGGGTGCGCAGCGGGTGGCCCACGAAATCGTCCGGCACTACCGCCTCCCGGACGCCCGGCTGATCGTCAGCTTCCGGGAGATGACCCACGCGGCGAACGTCGAACTCGCCGCCGGGCCGGAGTACTTCGTCGAATTGAACGATCGTTTCCGCACGCATCGGCGCGACATCGGCGCGGCGCTGGCCCACGAGGTGATGCACGTGTACCTGCACCGCCTGGGCCTGTCCTTCCCCGGCACCCGGGACAACGAGATCCTGACGGACACGGCGACGACGTATCTCGGCGCGGGCTGGCTGCTCCTCGACGCCTACCGGGAGGACTCGGCGTCCTCGCAGAAGCTGGGGTATCTGACGCCGGAGGAGTTCGGATACGTCCTCGCCAAGCGGGCGCTGGTCTTCGCCGAGGATCCGTCTGTGTGGTTCACCAGTCCGCAGGCGTACACGGCGTACGGGAAGGGTCTTGCGGAGGCTCGGCGGGACGAGCGGCAGCCGCCGCTGACGGCCGCGGGGTGGGCGGGGCGGCGGCGGTACGCCCATGATCGGCGGCACGCTCAGGGTGATGGCGGTGCCGGTACGAGTGCCGGTGCGCGGACGGGGGTGCCGTACTCGTTCACGCCGGACGGGCGGGGGCCGTTGCGGGTGTCGTTCCCGTGTCCGACGTGTCAGCAGCGGATTCGGGTGCCGGTGCGGGGGCGGGTCCGGGCGCGGTGTGGGTTGTGCCGGACGGTCCTGGAGTGCGACACGTAGGGTTCCTCGCCCCCGCCGCCCCTACCCGTCCCATCCCTGGGGGCTGCGCCCCC
>CBFGZZ010000374.1:0-8447 GCA_965653385.1 uncultured Streptomyces sp.
CGGTACGGGCCCCGACCCGTGCTGTACGGCTGATCAACCCCACTTGTACCCGTCACCGAAGAGCAGGAAGTGCTCCAGCACGTCCTCCATCGGATCGTCGACCTGCCCGACATTGACCAGCCCGATCCGGGGGCCGTTGTGCGAGGCCGTGTTGGTCTCGTCGGCATACGCGCTGCCCGCCGGCAGCCAGCACACCGCCCCCACGGCCAACGCCCCCACCACCAGCCGGAGCACAGCCCTGCTGCGCGCCCTCGTCCTCACTCGACCCGTCATCGGTCCTCATTTCGTCGGTTCGGCGTGTGATCGGAAACTGCGTCCAACCGTTCATCTGCCTGGACCGGGGTGAGGTCACGTGGAGTAACCCGTACGTGAGGGGGTGGGGTTGCCGGTGAGGGGGTCAGTTGTGGCTGTGCAGGATCTCGTTCAGCCCGCCCCACACCGCGTTGTTCGGCCGGGCCTCGACCGTGCCGGTGACCGAGTTGCGGCGGAAGAGGATGTTGGAGGCGCCGGAGAGTTCGCGGGCCTTGACGATCTGGCCGTCGGGCATGGTGACGCGGGTGCCGGCGGTGACGTAGAGGCCGGCCTCGACGACGCACTCGTCGCCGAGCGCGATGCCGACGCCCGCTTCGGCGCCGATCAGGCAGCGCTCGCCGATGGAGATGATCACGTTGCCGCCGCCGGAGAGGGTGCCCATCGTCGACGCGCCGCCACCGATGTCGGAACCGTCGCCGATCACGACACCCGCGGAGATGCGGCCCTCGACCATCGACGTGCCGAGGGTGCCGGCGTTGAAGTTGACGAAGCCCTCGTGCATGACGGTGGTGCCCTCGGCGAGGTGCGCGCCGAGGCGGACCCGGTCGGCGTCGGCGATGCGGACGCCCTTGGGGGCGACGTAGTCCGTCATGCGCGGGAACTTGTCGACCGAGGTCACCTGGAGGTGCAGGCCCTCGGCGCGGGCGTTCAGGCGGACCTTCTCGATGTCGTCGACGGCGACCGGGCCGAGGGAGGTCCAGGCGACGTTGGCGAGGAAGCCGAACTGGCCCTCCAGGCTCAGGCCGTGCGGCTTGACCAGGCGGTGGGAGAGCAGGTGAAGACGCAGGTAGACGTCGTGCGCGTCGATCGGCTTCTCGTCGATCGAGGCGATGACCGTGCGGACCGCGACGACCTCGACGCCCCGGCGTGCGTCCGGCCCGATCGCCGCGGTGGCGCCGCCGCCCAGCAGCTCCGCGGCCTGCTCGGCGGACAGCCGCTCGCTGCCGGAGGGACCGGGCTCGGTGACGAGCTCGGGCGCGGGGAACCAGGTGTCGAGAACGGTGCCGTCGGCGGCGATCGTGGCGAGGCCGGCGGCCACGGCGCCGGTGGTACGAGGAGCAGTCGTGTCGGTCATAAGGGCAACCTAACGTGACGCCCACGCCAGGGGCGAACCGGCGGGCACGCGTCTCACGTGCCGGGCGGTACGCCACCATTCAGCCCGTCCGGCGTTTGTGTACGAGGCCCGAAGGGCCGATGGCGGGGTCTGGGGGCGCAGCCGCCAGGAACCGGGGTCGAAGGGGCATCGCCCCTGGAGGACGGGAGGGGTAGGGGCGGCGGGGGCGAGGAACCGACGCCGGTCACGGAATGACCCGCGCCAGCACCTCCCGCGCGTACTCCTCGTCGTACGGCACCTCCGTGAGCAGCACCTGCAGACAGATCCCGTCCAGCAGCGCCACCAGCGCCCGTGCCGTGACCGCGTCCGTGCGCTGGGACAGACGGTCGGCGAGGTCATGTGCCCACTCGGCGGCGACCGGGCGCAGGGCGGGCCGGCGCAGGGCGGCGAGGTAGAGCTCGCACTCCAGCTCGACGCCGGTGCGGTCGCCCGCCAGCCACTCGCCCATCCCCCCGGCGAGCTCGGCGGCCAGATCGGTGTGCGGGTCCTCCAGGGCGCCGCGCGAGGCGATCACCTTGGCGAAGCCCTCGTTCGCCTGGCGCAGGGCGGCGACCAGCAGGTCGTCGAGGGTCTTGAAGTGGTACGTGGTCGAGCCGAGCGGTACATCCGCCTCGGCGGCCACGGTGCGGTGGCTCAGCCCGGCGATGCCCTTCTCCCCGACGACCCGGATCGCCGCGTCGATGATCCGCTGTCGTCGCTCGGGGTCGTAGCGCCGGGCCATCAGTGCGCACCTCCCAGGTTCAGCACGACCACGCCGACGATGATCAACGCGATGCCCGCGGCCTTGACGACGGTCATCCCCTCCCCCAGGAACAGGATCCCGATGGTGGCGATGGCCGCGGTGCCGACGCCGGCCCAGATCGCGTACGCCGTGCCCACGGAGACGGACTTCAGCGTCTGGGCGAGCAGCGTGAAGGAGACGAGGTAGCCGACGGCGGTCAGCAGTGACGGCCACAGCCTGCTGAAACCGTCGCTGTACTTCATGGCCGTGGTGGCGGCCACCTCGGCCGCTATGGCTCCGGCGAGCAGCAGGTATCCCATGTGTACGAGCGTACACAACGTTGCGTACGGCCGTACACAAAGGATTCGATCTGGACACGGCTCATTCCAAACAGCTGCTCCAACGCCCCTGCAGCCACTAGTGTTTCACCGTTCACATACCGGGCCTTCGCAGCCGCGGCTGTCGTCGCGTGACGCCGCTGGAGGTACAGCGCATGCCAGAAAACAAGCCCCGGCCGCCCCAGGACCAACCTTGGGAGAACGGCTGGGCCCCGGACACCTCGCGGGCGCCGGGAACGCGCCGTCTGTGGCTGGCGGGCATGATGGCGGTGGCGACGATCGTCGCGTGCGCCACGGCGATCGTCGTGACGGACCGTGCGCCTGACGGCGAGTCACGTTCCGCGCCGGCCGACGACAAGGCGTCGGTCCCCGGCCTGATCTCCTTCGCCACGCCCTCGGAGACGCCCCCGGAAGGCAAGAGCGGCCTGGCGACCGAGAAGCCGACCACCAGGGCGCCTCGCCAGCAGGACGCCGGCTCCCCCGAGCCCGCGCCGAAGCCGTCCAAGTCGGCTCCTCCCGGGGAGAGTTCACCGCCGAAGCCGCCGGCCACGACCTGGCGCTCCGTCCGCTCGGTCAACTACCCCGACCGTTACTGGCATGCGGGCGGCGACGCCGTGGCCCTGGACCAGGTCCGCGGCTCCGAGTCCCGCGAGGACTCCACCTTCAAGCAGATCAAGGGCCTCGCCGACCGCTCCTGCTACTCCTTCGTCACACAGGACGGCAGCTACCTCCGCCACCGCAGCTTCGTCCTGCGCCCCGAACGCAACGACGGCTCCGCACTGTTCGGGCAGGACACCACCTTCTGTCCCCGCGGCTCCTCCTACTCCGGCGCGGTCATGCTGGAGTCGGTCAACTACCCCGGCTACTTCCTGCGCCACAAGAACTTCGTCGTCCGCCTCGAACGCTTCGAGTACAGCTCCCTGTACCTGGCGGACTCGTCGTTCCGGCTGGTGGGCGGGCTGGCCTGAGCACTCAGGAGGAACGGCGCGCACAAAGAGGCACACAGAGAAGCGGCGGCACCCGGAAGGTGCCGCCGCTCTCACGTGTGCTCAGACGTTGAAGCCGAGCGCCCGAAGCTGCTCGCGGCCGTCGTCCGTGATCTTGTCCGGGCCCCACGGCGGCATCCACACCCAGTTGATGCGCAGCTCGCTGACGAGACCGTCCGTGGCGGACTTGGCCTGGTCCTCGATGACGTCCGTCAGCGGGCAGGCCGCCGACGTGAGCGTCATGTCGACCGTGGCCACGTTCGAATCGTCGACGTGGATGCCGTAGATCAGGCCGAGGTTGACGACGTCGATGCCCAGCTCGGGGTCGACGACGTCCATCAGGGCCTCGCGGAGCTCCTCCTCCGAGGCCGGCTTCATCTCCACGGTGTCACTCATGCCGTCTTCCTTTCGGCGTCGGCTCCGCCCAGCACCTGGGCCGTCGCGTCCTTCCACGCCATCCAGCTCAGGAGGGCGCACTTGACCCGGGCCGGGTACTTGGAGACCCCGGCGAACGCGACCGCGTCCTCCAGGACCTCCTCCATCGCGTCGTCCGGCTCGATCTTCCCCTTGGACTGCATCAGCTCCAGGAAGGTCTCCTGGATCTTCCGCGCGTCGGAGAGGTCCTTGCCGACGAGGAGCTCGTTCAGTACGGACGCGCTCGCCTGGCTGATGGAACAGCCCTGGCCCTCGTACGAGACGTCCTCGATCTTTGTGCCGTCGTACTTCACACGCAGGGTGATCTCGTCGCCGCACGTCGGGTTCACGTGGTGCACCTCGGCGTCGCCATCCCTCAGACCACGCCCGTGCGGGTTCTTGTAGTGGTCCAGGATGACTTCCTGGTACATCGAATCCAGCTTCATGCGTCGCTCGTCCCGTCCCGTCAGCCGAAGAAGTTCCGTACGTGCTCCAGGCCGTCCACCAGAGCGTCGATCTCGGCCGGCGTGGAGTACAGATAGAACGACGCTCGCGTGGTCGCAGGAATTCCGTAACGCAGGCAGACGGGGCGGGCGCAGTGGTGGCCGACCCGGACCGCGATGCCCTGCTCGTCGAGGACCTGGCCCACGTCGTGCGGGTGGATGTCGCCGAGCGTGAAGGAGATCGCGGCGCCGCGGTCCTCGGCCGTGGCCGGGCCGATGATCCTGAGGTCCGGGACCTCCCCGAGCCGCTTCACCGCGTACTCGGTGAGGGCGTGCTCATGGGCGAGGATCTTGTCCATGCCGATCGAGTTGAGGTAGTCGATCGCCGCGCCCAGGCCGATCGCCTGCGAGATCGGAGGCGTGCCCGCCTCGAACTTGTGCGGAGCCGGGGCGTAGGTCGAGGAGTGCATCGACACCGTCTCGATCATCTCGCCGCCGCCGAGGAACGGAGGCAGGTCCTCCAGCAGCTCCTGGCGGCCCCAGAGCACGCCGATGCCGGTCGGACCGCACATCTTGTGGCCGGTGAAGGCCACGAAGTCGGCCTGGAGGGACTGCACGTCCAGCGGCATGTGGGGCGCCGCCTGCGAGGCGTCGATGCAGACCAGGGCGCCGACCTCCTGCGCGCGGCGCACTATGGCCTCGACCGGGTTGAGCGTGCCCAGGATGTTGGACACCAGCACGAAGGAGACGATCTTCGTCTTCTCCGTGATGATCTCGTCGATGTTGGACAGGTCGAGGCGGCCGTCGTCGGTCAGGCCGAACCACTTCAGCTTCGCGCCCGTGCGCTGCGCGAGCAGCTGCCACGGCACGATGTTGGAGTGGTGCTCCATCTCCGTGATCACGATCTCGGTCTCGTGGTCCACCCGGTAGGGCTCGTCGGCCCAGCCGAGCATGTTGGCCACGAGGTTGAGCGACTCGGAGGCGTTCTTGGTGAAGATCACCTCGTCGCGCGAGGGCGCGTTGATGAACTCCGCGACCTTGTCGCGCGCGCCCTCGTACAGCGCCGTGGCCTCCTCGGCGAGGACGTGCACGCCACGGTGGACGTTGGCGTTGTGCTGCTCGTAGTACTCGGAGAGCACGTCGAGCACCTGGCGCGGCGTCTGCGAGGTCGCCGCGTTGTCCAGGTACACGAGCTTCTTGCCGTCGTGGACGACGCGGTCCAGGATCGGGAAGTCCTTGCGCAGCGCCTCGGTGTCGAGGAGGCCCGGCAGCTGTGTCACGCGGATGCGCCACCCTTCACGTACTTGTCGTAGCCCTCGGCCTCGAGCTGGTCCGCGAGCTCGGCTCCGCCGGACTCGGCGATACGGCCGTTCGCGAACACGTGCACGTGGTCGGGCTTGATGTAGCGCAGGATGCGCGTGTAGTGCGTGATCAGCAGGGTGCCGACCTCGCCGGTCTCGCGGACCCGGTTCACGCCTTCGGAGACGACGCGCAGGGCGTCGACGTCCAGGCCGGAGTCGGTCTCGTCGAGGATCGCGATCTTCGGCTTGAGCAGCTCCAGCTGAAGGATCTCGTGGCGCTTCTTCTCACCGCCGGAGAAGCCCTCGTTGACGTTGCGCTCGGCGAAGGAGGAGTCCATGTTGAGGCGCTCCATGGCCTCCTTGACCTCCTTCACCCAGGTGCGCAGCTTGGGGGCCTCGCCACGGATGGCGGTGGCGGAGGTGCGCAGGAAGTTGGAGACGGAGACGCCGGGGACCTCGACCGGGTACTGCATCGCCAGGAACAGGCCCGCGCGGGCGCGCTCGTCGACGGACATCTCCAGGACGTCCTCGCCGTCGAGGGTGACGGAGCCGGAAGTGATCGTGTACTTCGGGTGACCCGCCAGCGAGTAGGCGAGGGTCGACTTGCCCGAGCCGTTGGGGCCCATGATGGCGTGCGTCTCGCCCTGCTTCACGGTGAGGTCGACGCCCTTGAGGATCTCCTTCGTGGCGTTGTCGGCCTCGACGGTGACGTGCAGGTCGCGGATTTCAAGCGTTGCCATGGGTGCCTCAGGACTCCTGGTTGAGGGAGACGAGAACGTCGTCCCCTTCGATCTTTACGGGGTATACGGGGACGGGGCGCGTCGCGGGGAGGCCGGACGGCTTACCGGTGCGCAGGTCGAAGCTGGAGCCGTGCAGCCAGCACTCGATCTGGCAGTCCTCCACCTCGCCCTCGGAGAGGGAGACGTTCGCGTGGGAGCAGATGTCGTAGATCGCGAACACCTCGCCCTCGGTCTGCACGACCGAGACCGGCGTGCCGTCGAGTTCCACCCGCTTCGGGGTGTCCTCCTCCAGCTCGCTCAGCCCACAGGCGCGTACGAAAGCCATCAGACCGTGGCCTCCAGCTCCTCGTCGATCTTCACGAGGAGGCGCTCTTCGATGTCGTCGACGCCGATCTGCTGGACGAGCTCGGCGAAGAAGCCACGGACGACCAGGCGACGGGCCTCGTCGGCCGGGATGCCGCGGGCCATCAGGTAGAAGAGCTGCTCGTCGTCGAAGCGGCCGGTCGCCGAGGCGTGGCCGGCGCCGACGATCTCGCCGGTCTCGATCTCCAGGTTCGGCACGGAGTCGACCCGGGCGCCGTCGGTCAGAACCAGGTTGCGGTTCATCTCGTAGGTGTCCGTGCCCTCGGCCTTGGCCTCGATCAGCACGTCGCCGATCCACACCGCGTGCGCGTCGTCGCCCTGGAGCGCGCCCTTGTAGGCGACGTTGGACTTGCAGTGCGGGGTGTTGTGGTCGACCAGGAGGCGGTGCTCCTGGTGCTGGCCGGCGTCCGTGAAGTAGAGGCCGAACAGCTCGGCCTCGCCGCCGGTGCCGGCGTAGGCGACACGCGGGTGCAGGCGTACGAGGTCGCCGCCGAAGGTGACCACGAACGACTTGAAGGTGGCGTCCCGGCCGATCAGCGCGTTGTGCTGGCCCACGTGCACGGCCTTGTCGTCCCAGTCCTGGACGGAGACGACGGTGAGCTTGGCGCCGTCGCCCAGGATGTAGTCGACGTTGGCGGCGAGCACCGCGTCACCGGTGTGGTCGATGACGACGACGGCCTCGGCGAAGGCTCCGAGCTCCACGACCTGGTGGCCGTAGGCGACCCCGCCCTCGCCGTGCACGGCGATACGGATCGGCTCGGTGAGGACCGTCTCCTTGGGGACGGTGATCACGCCGGCCTTCTCGAACGCCGAGTACGCCTGGGCGGCGACCCGGTCCACGGGCGTGCCCGCCTTGCCGAGGCGCGCGTCGTCGCGGCCGACGGTCTCGACGGTGACGCCCTCGGGGGCGGCGACGGTGACCTGGAGGCCGTCGCCGGTCGCCACGGCGGTGCCGTCGTGCAGCCCGCGCAGGCGCTCCAGCGGGGTGAACCGCCACTCCTCCTCGCGGCCGTGCGGGACCGGGAAGTCCGCCACGTCGAAGGACGGGGGCGCGCTCATGCGCGTGGCGACGGTCGACTCGGCGGCCACCGCGATCTGGCCCGCGGTGGTGGAGCCCACGGGGATGTTCTGAGCCTCAGCCATGGCTGTCGGTCTGCTCTCTTTCCTACGTCAGATTTCGCTAGCTGCTTGTACGGAGACCGGTCCTAGCCGACCGCGCCTTCCATCTGCAGCTCGATCAGCCGGTTGAGCTCGAGGGCGTACTCCATGGGCAGCTCCTTGGCGATCGGCTCGACGAAGCCGCGCACGATCATCGCCATCGCCTCGAACTCGCTCAGACCGCGGCTCATCAGGTAGAAGAGCTGGTCCTCGGAGACCTTGGAGACGGTCGCCTCGTGGCCCATGGACACGTCGTCCTCACGGACGTCCACGTAGGGGTACGTGTCGGAGCGGGAGATGGTGTCGACGAGCAGCGCGTCGCACAGCACGTTGGACTTCGAGCCGTGGGCGCCCTCGCCGATCTCGACCAGACCGCGGTACGAGGTACGGCCGCCACCACGTGCCACGGACTTCGACACGATGTTGGAGGAGGTGTTCGGCGCCATGTGGACCATCTTGGAGCCGGCGTCCTGGTGCTGGCCCTCGCCCGCGAAGGCGATGGACAGGGTCTCGCCCTTGGCGTGCTCGCCCATCAGGTAGACGGCCGGGTACTTCAT
>CBFGZZ010000375.1:0-8373 GCA_965653385.1 uncultured Streptomyces sp.
ACGAGCAGGAGGACGAGGTGGAGAAGTTCCGCGAGTTCCTCGACCAGATCTCGCCCGAGGACTTCGGCACCAGCAGCCAGTGAGGACTCGACGCCAGAGAGGAGACGTGGGCGGCGGGTCGGCGGACTTGCGGACCGTGGTGGCGCGGCCCACAGTCGGTTACAACTCAAATGCCGGCATTTGCCAGCGGCCAGGGAGAGCGTCCTGCGGCCCGCTTCGAGCGCATTCGGCTAGCCTTTCCCCGCGGTGGGGCACGGGAAACCACTCCTAGGGTGATTATCACTCGGCGTGCCGAGTGTGGCGATCGTTGACGCACCCCTGGTGACTGCCTACCGTCGAGAAGGCAGGTCAAGGACGGAGGTCGGCGTGAGAAGCAGCGGCGACGGTACGGCTGGGGGTGCCCCCGGACGTCTCGGGGCGAGCGGCCCGTACCCGCTTCACGGCAGCCCGCTCCAGGGCACCGCGGCCGATCACGCTCCGCAGCGACCGACGGCCGTGCCGAGCAGCGGCGGAGGGGCGGCGTCCATGGAGACCGAGCAGATCGGCTACCGGGGTCCGACGGCGTGTGCGGCCGCCGGCATCACCTATCGGCAATTGGACTACTGGGCGCGTACAGGCCTCGTCGAGCCCAGTGTGCGGCCCGCATACGGGTCGGGGACGCAGCGGCTGTACAGCTTCCGGGACGTCGTCGTTCTGAAGATCGTCAAGCGGTTCCTCGACACAGGTGTGTCGTTGCAGAACATCCGCACCGCCGTTCAGCATCTGCGGGAGCGGGGCTTCAGCGATCTGGAGCGCATGACGCTGATGAGTGACGGCGCGACGGTGTACGAGTGCACGTCCCCGGACGAGGTGCACGCGCTGCTTCAGGGTGGGCAGGGGATCTTCGGGATCGCCGTGGGTGTGGTGTGGCGGGACGTCGAGAGTGCCTTGTCGCAGCTGCACGGGGAGCGGATCGACACCGGGGAGACGCTGGTCGGGCACAATCCGGCGGACGAGCTGGCTCGGCGGCGCAACCGGGCGGTCTGAGCTCCTTCGGCGCAGGCGCACCCCCAGCCCGGCCGGTTCGAGGGCGGTGGGTGGTGGCGAGGGCCGTGGATCACGCGATCGTCGTAGCAGGGCATTGTCAGTGGCGTGAGGCAGCATCGGAGATGTGAGGAACGCGCCTACGATTCTGCATCTCGACATGGATGCCTTCTACGCCTCGGTGGAGCAGGCATCCAAGCCGAGCCTGCGCGGGAAGGCCGTGGTCGTGGGCGGGCTCGGGCCGCGGGGAGTCGTCGCCACCGCGTCCTATGAGGCTCGGGTGTTCGGGGTGCACTCGGCGATGCCCATGGCCCAGGCGCGTCGGCTGGCGCCGAATGCCGCGTATCTCGTGCCGCGCTTCGGGATCTACCGGGACATCAGCGAGCAGGTCATGGCGTTGCTGCGGGATTTGTCGCCGCTGGTGGAGCCGTTGAGCCTGGATGAGGCCTTCGTGGATCTGGAAGCGGGCGGTGCGGCCTGGGACGAGGAGTCGGCGCGGTTGGTGGGGGCGAGGTTGCGTGCCGACATACGGGCTGTCACGGGGCTCGCGGGGTCCGTGGGGCTGGCCGGGTCCAAGATGCTCGCGAAGATCGCCTCGGAGCAGGCCAAGCCCGATGGGCTGGTGGTGATCGAGCCGGGGACGGAGCGCGAGTTGCTCGGGCCGATGTCGGTGCGGACATTGCCGGGAGTGGGGCCGGCGACCGGGGACCATCTGCGACGGGCCGGGATCCACACGGTGGACGAGATCGCCGAGGCGGGGGAGGACGAACTCGTACGGCTGCTGGGCAAGGCTCATGGCCATGCCCTGTATGCCATGGCGCTGGCCCACGACGATCGGCCTGTGGTGGCCGAGCGGGAGGCCAAGTCGGTGTCGGTCGAGGACACGTACGACGTGGACATCCATGACCGGGTGCGGGTGGGTCTGGAGGTGCAGCGGCTGGCCGACCGGTGTGTGCGGCGGTTGCGGGGGGCCGGGTTGTCGGGGCGGACCATCGTCTTGAAGGTGCGCAGATACGACTTCTCCACGCTGACCCGTTCCGAGACGATGCGCGGGCCTACGGACGATCCGGCGGTGGTGCGGGAGGCTGCGGCTAGGTTGCTGGATTCTGTGGACACGACGGGTGGCGTGCGGCTGTTGGGGGTGGGGGTCAGCGGGCTGGCCGACTACACGCAGGAGGACCTGTTCGCGCAGGTGGCGGGGGAGGGCGCGGAGCACTTCGTGGAGGACGGCGAGGAGGAACCGGCTGGTGAGCAGCGAGTGGAGGCGCCTGTGGAGCGGCGGTGGGTCGCGGGGCACGATGTGCGGCACGTCGAGTACGGGCATGGGTGGGTGCAGGGGAGTGGGGTTGGGCGGGTGACCGTGCGCTTCGAGACGCCCGAGTCGTCTGAGCCGGGGCGGGTGCGGACGTTTCGGGTTGATGATCCGGGGCTGGAGGGGGCGGAGCCGTTGCCGTTGGTGAAGGCCAGGCCGACAGGGCCCGGAGCGGCTGGAGTGGCTGGAGTGGCCGGGGGAAGTGGGGAATCTGGTGGGTCTGGGGCTGGTGGGGCCTCTGAGGTGAAAGGGAAGGGGGCCGAACTGGTGGAGGAGGCGGGGGAGGGGGAAGTGGGGGACATGCCTGTGGCGCCTGGTTAGCGGCTGGCGGGGTTGCCGCTGCGCCTGGATGATCTATTCCAACGGGCCGGTGATTGCCTTGGCCCCGGTCCAGGTGCAGGCCCCAGAAGAAGCGGCTGTGGCCGGCGCAGTAGCCGTATTCGGCCCAACCTGCCAAGTCGGAGCGCTTTACGGTCTCGCGGGAGCGGCCGCGCTCCACCGGGGTGGAGTCCACAACCCATACGTCGTCGCTCCACACCGAGGTGGTGGTGGCCAGGATCCGGTTGACGTTTTCGCATCAGACCGGTGGCTCCACGTCGTTCGTCACAAAACGATCCTGGACACCCTCGTTCTTGTCTCCGCAGGCACCCCTTGGACCACACCACCAGGAGGAACCAGTGTCATACCCGCGACTGCTCACCCCTGAGGAGAAGCTCGCCGACGCGAAGAAGCTGTTGAGCCTCCCGAGTATCGTCGTGATCTGCGGCTCCACCCGCTTCATGACCGAGATGAACGAGGCCGATCTGCGGGAGACCAAAGCCGGAAGGATTGTCGTCAAACCGGGCTGTGACATGAAGTCGCCGCACGAACTTTGGTCCGATCCTGTCGAGGCCGAGGAGCTGAAGGTTCGACTCGACGATCTGCACCGGGCGAAGATCCGGCTCGCTGATGAGGTGCTCGTAGTCGGCGACTACATCGGAGACAGCACCCGAGCCGAAATCGCCTACGCCCGGTCGCTGGGCAAGCCCGTGCGGTTCACGCACCCCGAAGTCGACCCTGACGCCTGACCGCCCACTGCCACCTCGACAACCAGGGCCGGCAGCCCGCCGCCTGACCGTCTCGCGATGGCTTCGGCCGCCGCCCACCCCACACCCTCCGCAGGCATCCCTTGGAATTGATCCTCTGGGTGTGCGGGGCGTGCGTGCCGCTGCTTCTGCATGGGTGGTGGTGGCCCGGCTGTCGTGGGTGGCGTGCGGGTGCCGGTGGCGCTGGTCGCGCGATAGGGGCTTCCGCAGCTCCTGGCAGAGGAGTCCGCTGATGTGCCGGCAGGGCGAATCGTTCTGAGCTGCGTTCGCGAGGGTGCCTCGTCCCGGCTTGGGCGCTGTCGCCGCCGCCGGTGGGCGGATCTGCCTGATGTGGAGTCGGGAGTCATGCTGAGGTCGCGTCCCGGGCTTCGTTTGCGTGGCCCTTGATGGTGTGCCGATGGTGCTGGTCGGCGGTGGGGGAGGCGCTGCGGAATGCCCGCGGGCTGGGCATTCGGAGGCGGTGTCAGGGGCTTTACCGGGAGGGCGTCCAGCCTTGAGGGGCGCTCGTGCTGTGTCGGTGGCGGGGGGTCAGGAGTGGGGGCGGGTTGGTCTGGGGCCGTTGTCTTCCGGGGTTTCCAGGCCTGCGATGTTGCCGAAGTCCCGGTCCGGGGGTGAGGGTGGAGGGGCTACGTCGAGGCCGTAGTGGTGGTAGAGCTGGAGTTCTTGTTCGGGGGAGAGGTGGCGGCCTACGCCGAAGTCGGGGGCGTCCTTGATCAGGGCGCGGTCGAAGGGGATGTGGAGGCTGCCTTCTACGAGCTCGCTGGGCTCCAGGGGGACGAAGGCGTCGCGGGAGAACAGGCCGGTGCGTATCGCTGCCCATTCCGGCACTCCGGTCGCGTCGTCGAGGTAGACCTCGTCGATGGTGCCGATCTTGGTGCCGTTGCGGTCGAAGGCCTTGCGGCCGATCAGATTGCGCGGATCGATGTCGGTCTGCACGGGCCCTCCACTTGGTCGCAACTCATCTGGAAGCAGTCGTAAGCACTACGAAAAGGCAGATTGGTGAGCGCGGCCACTCGAAGGTCCGTGCGTTGACCCCGCTGGTAGGCTGGCTAGCGGCTGCTGACCCCGTGCGGGAGAGTCCTCCGGACACCATCCGGAGGCGCCGAAGGAGCAAATCCTCCCCGGAATCTCTCAGGCACACGTACCGCACGGACGAGGTCACTCTGGAAAGCAGGGCGGGTGTCGACGGCTTCCGCTCTCACCGACGGTGAAAGCCGGGCGCTCTGTGCGACCCGGTGAAGCTCTCAGGTTGAGATGACAGAGGGGGAGGCCGTCCGGGTACCCGCGCCGTGGTGCCCCTCGAAGGTCGTGTCAGACCAGGAGGCCTCCGTAATGACCGCCCATCGCATTCCGCTCTCCGAGCTCGAACAGGGGATCCCTTTCGAGCAGCGTCATATCGGTCCTGACCATGAGGCTCGGGCCAAGATGCTCGCCCACGTCGGGTACGGCTCGCTCGACGAGCTCACCGCCGCCGCGGTGCCGGATGTGATCAAGAACGCCGACTCCCTCGACCTGCCGGGGGCGCGTACCGAGGCCGAGGTGCTCGCCGAGCTGCGGTCGCTCGCCGATCGCAATCAGGTGCTCGACTCCATGATCGGGCTCGGGTACTACGGGACCTTCACGCCGCCGGTCATTCTGCGGAACGTCATGGAGAATCCGGCCTGGTACACGGCCTACACGCCGTATCAGCCCGAGATCTCGCAGGGGCGGCTCGAGGCGCTGCTCAACTTCCAGACCATGGTCGCCGACCTGACCGGGCTGCCGACCTCCGGTGCCTCGCTGCTCGACGAGGGAACCGCCGCGGCCGAGGCCATGGCCCTGTCCCGGCGTATGGGCAAGAACAAGAAGGGGCTGTTCCTGGTCGACGCGGATGTGCTTCCGCAGACCATCGCCGTGATCGAGACCCGGGCCGAGTCGACGGGGGTCGAGGTCGTCGTCACCGACCTCAGTGAGGGGATCCCGGCGGACGTCGCCTCCCGTGAGATCAACGGCGTGCTCCTTCAGTACCCGGGAGCCTCCGGTGTCGTACGCGATATCAAGGCCGTCATCGAGCAGGCCCACGAGCTCGGCGCCCTTGTCACCGTCGCCGCCGATCTGCTCGCGCTCACGCTGCTGAAGTCGCCCGGTGAGCTCGGGGCGGACATCGCGGTCGGGACGACGCAGCGGTTCGGTGTTCCCATGGGCTTCGGCGGGCCGCATGCCGGATACATGGCCGTGCACGAGAAGTTCGCGCGCAGCCTGCCCGGGCGGCTCGTCGGTGTGTCCGTGGACGCGGACGGGAACAAGGCGTACCGGCTGGCCCTGCAGACGCGTGAGCAGCACATCCGGCGGGAGAAGGCCACCAGCAACATCTGCACGGCTCAGGTGCTGCTCGCCGTGATGGCCGGGATGTACGCCGTGTACCACGGGCCCGAGGGGCTGCGCGGCATTGCCCGGCGCACGCACCGGTACGCCTCCGTCCTGGCCGCCGGGCTCGCTGCCGGCGGGGTCGAGGTCGTGCACGGCTCGTACTTCGACACGCTGACCGTGCGGGTGCCGGGGAAGGCCGCCGAGGTCGTTGCCGCGGCCCGGCAGAACGGCGTCAACCTGCATCTCGTCGACGCGGACCACGTCTCCGTCGCCTGCGACGAGACCACGAACCGGGCCCAGCTGGGTGCCGTATGGACGGCGTTCGGGGTCGAGGGGGACATCGAGGCGCTGGACGCGGTGACCGAGGACGCGCTGGCGGAGGGGCTGCTGCGCGGCGACGAGTACCTCACGCACCCCGTGTTCCACCAGTACCGTTCCGAGACCGCGATGCTGCGCTACCTGCGCAGGCTCGCCGACCGCGACTACGCGCTGGACCGCGGCATGATCCCGCTGGGGTCCTGCACGATGAAGCTCAACGCGACCACCGAGATGGAGCCGGTCACCTGGCCGGAGTTCGGGCAGCTGCACCCCTTCGCGCCCGCCGAGCAGGTGCAGGGCTATCTGACGCTCATCCGTGAGCTGGAGGAACGTCTCGCCGAGGTCACCGGGTACGACAAGGTGTCGTTGCAGCCCAACGCCGGGTCGCAGGGTGAGCTGGCCGGGCTGCTCGCTGTACGCGGGTACCACCGGGCCAACGGGGACGAGCAGCGGACCGTGTGTCTGATTCCGTCCTCCGCTCATGGGACCAATGCCGCCAGCGCTGTCATGGCCGGCATGAAGGTCGTCGTCGTCAGGACCGCCGAGGACGGTGAGATCGACGTCGAGGATCTGCGGGCGAAGATCGAGAAGCACCGGGACGAGCTGTCGGTGCTGATGATCACGTATCCGTCGACGCACGGTGTGTTCGAGGAGCATGTCGCCGACATCTGTGCGCAGGTGCACGAGGCCGGCGGGCAGGTGTACGTCGACGGCGCCAACCTCAACGCGCTGGTGGGGCTGGCCAAGCCGGGGCACTTCGGTGGTGACGTCTCGCATCTGAATCTGCACAAGACCTTCTGCATTCCGCACGGTGGCGGCGGTCCGGGTGTCGGGCCGGTCGGTGTGCGGGCGCATCTGGCGCCGTATCTGCCGAACCACCCGATGCAGCCCGCCGCCGGGCCGGAGACGGGTGTCGGACCGATCTCGGCCGCGCCCTGGGGTTCCGCCGGGATCCTGCCGATCTCCTGGGCGTATGTACGGCTCATGGGCGGCGAGGGGCTGAAGCGGGCCACGCAGGTGGCCGTGCTGTCCGCCAACTACATCGCCAAGCGGCTGGAGCCGCACTACCCGGTGCTCTACACGGGGCCGGGCGGGCTCGTCGCGCACGAGTGCATCATCGATCTGCGGCCGCTGACCAAGGCGACCGGGGTGAGCGTCGACGATGTGGCCAAGCGGCTCATCGACTTCGGCTTCCATGCGCCGACGATGTCGTTCCCCGTGGCGGGGACGCTGATGATCGAGCCGACCGAGTCCGAGGATCTGAGTGAACTCGACCGGTTCTGCGAGGCGATGATCGCTATTCGGGCGGAGATCGAGAAGGTCGGGGCGGGTGAGTGGCCTGCCGAGGACAATCCGCTGCGGAATGCTCCGCATACCGCCGGTGCGCTGGGTGGGGAGTGGGGGCACGCTTACAGCCGCGAGGAGGCTGTGTTCCCGGCCGGGGTGTCGATTGCCGACAAGTACTGGCCGCCGGTGCGGCGGATTGATCAGGCCTTCGGGGATCGGAATCTCGTGTGTTCCTGTCCGCCGATGGATGCCTATGAGGGCTGACGTCTGCGGGGTGCGCTCGCGGGGCCTGTAGCGCTGCGGGGGTAGGTGTGAGGAGGGCTCCGTCCCGGTCGTGGTTGGCCGGGGCGGGGCCCTTGTGTGGTTCACGTTGTTGTCAGTGCTACCTCTGTCGCCTTGATCAGTGCGGTGACGGGCATTCCGGGGGTCAGGGCGAGGTCGGTGGTGGCGTCGGTGGTGATGGCCGCCGTCAGGGCTGCGCCGTCCACGGCGATCTTGACTGATGTCATTGCGGGGCCTGTGGCGATGCCGGTGATCGTGCCGGGGAGTTGGTTGCGGATGGACAGGCCCTTGATCGGGGTGGTGGCGAGGGAGATGTCCGTGGCTTTGACCAGAGCGGTTACGGGGGTTTCTTCGGTGAGGGCCAGGTCCTTGAGGGCGTCCAAGGTGATTGCTGCGGTGAGGGGTTGGCCGCCGGAGAGGTGGATCTTGAGGGTGGCCATGGCTTCGCCTCGGGTGATGGCCGTGATGGTGCCGGGGAGTTGGTTGCGGATGCTCAGGCTCATGGGGGTGCCTCGTTGACGGTGGGGGGAATTGGAGCGTTCGGGTGTCTGGTTTGTGTTGGTTCGAGGGTTGTGGGCCTACCGTAGTTGGGCTCGGGTTGAGCAGGGGCGTCGCCTGGCCGAGCGTGTAGGGCTGCTGGTCGGTCGCGACGGGCGGTTTTATCGCCCCCGCCGCCCCTACCCGTCCCATCCCCAGGGGCTCCGCCCCTTCGACCCC
>CBFGZZ010000376.1:0-8352 GCA_965653385.1 uncultured Streptomyces sp.
CCGGCCGGCACGGACTGTTCTCCTGCTACGAGGCCTTCGTCCACATCGTCGACTCGATGGTCAACCAGCACATCAAGTGGCTCAAGACATCGCGTGAGCTGTCGTGGCGTGCCCCCATCGCATCCCTCAACTACCTGCTGACCTCGCACGTCTGGCGCCAGGACCACAACGGCTTCTCCCACCAGGACCCCGGCTTCGTCGACCACGTCCTCAACAAGAGCCCCGAAGTCGTACGGGTCTACCTGCCGCCGGACGCCAACACGCTCCTCTCCGTCGCCGACCACGCACTGCGCACCCGCGACTACGTCAACGTGATCGTGGCCGGCAAGCAGCCCTGCTTCGACTGGCTGTCCCTGGAGGCGGCCCGCGCTCACTGCGCGCGCGGAGCCGGCATCTGGGACTGGGCCGGCACGGAGAACGGCGGCGAACCGGACGTCGTCCTCGCCTGCGCCGGCGACGTACCCACCCAGGAGGTCCTGGCCGCCGCCCAGCTCCTGCGCCGCCACCTCCCCCAACTCGCCGTGCGAGTCGTCAACGTCGTCGACATGACGCGCCTCATGCCGCGCGAGGAACACCCCCACGGCATGACCGACTTCGAGTACGACGGCCTGTTCACCGGGGACAAGCCGGTGATCTTCGCGTACCACGGCTACCCGTGGCTGATCCACCGCCTCGCCTACCGCCGCACCGGCCACCCGAACCTGCACGTGCGCGGCTACAAGGAGTCCGGCACCACGACCACCCCGTTCGACATGGTCGTCCGCAACGACCTCGACCGCTACCGCCTGGTCATGGACGTCATCGACCGCGTCCCCGGCCTCACGGTGCGCGCCGCCGCCGTACGGCAGTCGATGGCCGACGCCCGCGCCCGCCACCACGCCTGGATCCGCGAGCACGGCACCGACCTGCCCGAAGTCGCGGACTGGACCTGGACCGCCTGAGGGCCCCCGAGCGGCCCAAGCGGTCCTGCCGTATCCGAGCCAACCTGGAAGCGTGGGGCGAGTTCCGGCGCGGGCACCGCCAGGCTCGTACGGTCGCCGAACCTCACCGCCGGTTCCGGGCTCCGCAACATCATCGAGTGGGGTGAGAAGTGCCATGAAAGGCTACGTGTTCCACGGTGCCGGACAGTCCGCGTGGGAGGAAGTCCCGGACCCGGCCGTCAAAGACCCCACCGACGCGATCGTGCGCGTCGGAGCAGTCACCATCTGCGGCACGGATCTGCACATCCTCAAGGGCGACGTGCCCGAGGTGCGACCCGGCACCGTCCTGGGCCACGAGGCCGTCGGAGAGATCGTCGAGGTCGGCAGCGACGTCCATACCGTGCGCCCCGGCGACCGCGTCCTGGTGTCCTGCATCACCGCGTGCGGACGTTGCTCCTACTGCCGTCAGACCGCGTACGGCCAGTGCCGGGGCGGTGGTGGCTGGATCCTCGGCCACCTGATCGACGGAACGCAGGCCGAGTACGTCCGGGTGCCGTACGCGGATCTCTCCGTGCACCCGCTGCCCGGGGCCATGGACAGCAGGGACGCCGTCCTGCTGGCCGACATCTTCCCGACCTCCTACGAGGTGGGCGTGCTGAACGGCCATGTCCGCCCCGGAGACACCGTCGTCGTGGTCGGTGCCGGCCCCATCGGGCTCGCGGCCATCGCCACGGCCGGTTTGTTCTCCCCCGAACGGATCGTGGCCGTCGACCTGGCGCCCGCCCGGCTGGAGGCCGCCCGCAACCTGGGTGCCGACGCTGTGGCCGACGCCCGGGAAGGTCCGGAACAGCTCGTCGCCGACCTCACCGACGGCCTCGGGGCGGATGCCGTCATCGAGGCGGTCGGCGTGCCCGAGAGCTTCGAGCTGTGCACCCGCATGGTCCGGCCCGGCGGGCATGTAGCCAACGTCGGCGTGCACGGCGCTCCCGCGACCCTGCACCTCGAAGACCTCTGGATCAAGAACATCACCATCACCACCGGCCTGGTCGACACCTACTCGACCCCGACCCTGCTGCGGATGACGGCCGCCGGCCGCCTGCCCACCTCGCGGCTGGTCACCCACACCTTCCCGCTGGACCGCATGGAGGAGGCGTACGACGTCTTCGCCGGGGCCGCCGACACCGGTGCCCTCAAGGTCGTGCTCGGCGGGGAGCAGCACGAGGTCGTCGCCGTGCACGCCGCCTGACGAAGGGGTGGGCCGTGCCGGTAACGGCCGAGCGGGCCCCGACCGACTGACCACGACCGCCCGACCGCCCGACCGCCCCGAACGGGCGCCGGTCCAGTGGCCCTTGCCCGGATCAGGCCCCGCCCGAGCGGCCGTCCGCGGTGAAGCAGGATGCCCGTGACCAGGTCGGGCCGGATACGAATCGCCTGGTCCATGGCCTGCTCCACCCACGGCTGCACCAACGCTGGCAGCGGACCAGGTCCTCGGGGTCGGTCACCAGCCGGGCGTACCCGGTCACCACCACGCGCCAGCCGAGGTGCGTCCGCGGGGCGAAGGTGTCCGCTTCATAGGCGACGACGACACCCTGGTCATCCGCTCGCCCGGTGTGCGACGCGAGGGCGGCGCCTTCGTGGGTGCGGAGGACGATGTCCCCGCCGTCCAGGGCGTGGTTGACCGGACGCACGGTCGGCAGGGCGTGCCGGGTGAAGACGACCCTCCCCAGGGACACGCTGCCCAGCAGCCGCAGCGCCTCGGCACCGCTCAGCTCGATGGGGCGGTCCTCGGGTGGACGGAGCGACACCGCGGGGGATCGGTGCCGCTCCTGCCTCCACTGTCCTGCGCGCGGTGGTCGGCGCCAAGGGCATATGGTCCCTGGTCCGGGCCCGCACGGCCTCGATCCGGACGCCGTTGACGAGGTGGGCGGCGACAGGCGAACGGTCGGAACCGCCCCGGCGCACGATCGACGAGCAGGCCACTGACGCACCCCGCCCGCCTCCCGTCCCGTGCTGTCACCTCTCACCGGGCGGTAGCGTGACCCATGACCGGAGCGGCCGGTGTCGGACCGCCCACGGGACCGGAGGAGACGCAGGTGGGAAGCGCCGAGGAGCCTCGGGAAGCCCGCGTACGGCTGCCGCAGCTGCGGCTGGACGAACTGCTGGAGGAGCTCCAGGCCCGGCTGGACGCGGCCCGCGGCACGCGCGACCGGGTGCACAGTCTGCTGGAGGCGGTGCTGTCCGTCGGCCGGGAGCTGGACCTGGAGCAGGCGCTGCACAGCATCGTCGAGGCCGCCGCGGTGCTGGTCGACGCCGAGTACGCGGCCCTCGGGGTGATCGGCCCGGACGGCAAGCGGCTGTCGGCCTTCCACACGGTCGGGGTCAGCGAGGACCAGATCGCGCGAATCGGCCACTATCCGGAGGGCCACGGCATCCTCGGGGAGCTCATCCGCCACCCCGAGCCGCTGCGCCTGGCGAAGATCTCCGAGCACGCGTCGTCGTACGGCTTCCCGCCCAACCATCCGCCGATGGACACCTTCCTCGGCGTCCCTATCCGGGTCCGCGACCAGGTCTTCGGCAACCTGTACCTGACCGAGAAGCGCGGCGGCGCCCAGTTCGACGAGGACGACGAGTCGGTCCTTTCGACCCTGGCCGTCGCGGCGGGCGTCGCGATCGACAACGCCCGCCTCTACGAGGAGTCCCGGCTGCGGGAGCGCTGGCTGCGGGCCACCGCGGAGATCACCCACAGCCTGATGTCCGGCGGCGAGCGCGGCGAGGTGCTCGGACTGATCGCCGACCGCGCCCGGGAGATCACGGGCGCGGCGCTCGCCATGGTCGCGGTGCCCATGGAGGACACCGACTCGCTCAGTCTGGAGCTCGCCATCGGACCGGCGGCGGAGGCGTTGCGCGGGCTGGTGCTGCCCGTCCAGGGAAGCCTGATCGGCGAGGCGTTCTCGGAGGTCGCTCCCGTCACCAGCCCGGACGTCTCCCATGACGAACGTGTCGCGGCACTTCCGCCGCGCTTCACCGGCCTCGGCCCGGCGGTCGCGGTGCCCGTCGGGACGGCACAGGGCGGTGTACGCGGCGTCGTCCTGCTCATCCGCGAAGCCGGCCGGACGGTGTTCACCGGCAAGGAGATCGAACCCCTGCAAGGCTTCGCCGCGCAGGCCGCCGTCGCCATGGAGCTCGCGGAGCGCCGGCAGGACGCCGAGGAGGTCGCCGTGCTCAAGGACCGCGACCGCATCGCCCGCGACCTGCACGACCTGGCGATCCAGCGGCTCTTCGCCACCGGCATGACCCTCCAGAGCGCCGGCCGCTTCGTCGAACACCCCGAAGCCGCCGAGCGCGTCGTGCGCGCGGTGGACGACCTGGACGAGACCATCAAGATCATCAGGTCCACGATCTTCGGCCTGCGCTCGCGCGAGGGCAGGGGCGGATCCGGGCTGCGGGCGCGTGTGGTGCGGATCGCGGGCGGGGCGGCCCCGGTGCTGGGCTTCGCGCCCAGCGTGCGAATGGAGGGCCTGGTGGACACCCAGGTGCCGCGCGAGGTGGCCGACCACGTGGTCGCCGTACTCTCCGAAGCCCTCACCAACATCGCCCGCCACGCCCACGCCGACCGCGCCGACGTCACCCTCACCGCGGATTCGGACCAGGTCCGCCTCACGGTCACCGACAACGGCGTCGGGATCCCGGCCGGCGGCGACCGCAGCGGGCTGCGCAACATGGCGGAGAGGGCGCGGCAGTCGGGCGGGGAGCTGGAACTGAGCAGGCCGGACGACGGGGGCACCAGGTTGGTGTGGTGGGCGCCGGTGACGGCAGATTAGGGACGTACGCTCTCGTATCACCCGCCCCGGCGTGGCCGCCCGCGCGCACTGTCCGGTGATCGGGGTCCGAGGAGACGAAGCAGCCCTGGCGGGCCTGCACGCCGAGGAGGATCCGCTCGTCCGGGTACGCCGTACCACTGCCGAGGGCCCGGCCGCCCCGGTCCTGGTGCCCCGTTCGGCCGACACCGACCTCGTGATCACCGGGGCGCGCCACAGGCACGGTCGCTTCGGCCTGCGACTCGGCAGAGTCGGTCACACCGTGTTGCACCACGCGCAGTGCCCGGTGGCGGTCGTTCCCCAGCCGGCGCGACCACGAAGTCGTCGCCGGTGACGCCGCCTTCGACCGTCGTCACCATCCGGTCAGCAGCAGATGATTGAGGAGCAGCGCGAGCACTGCCTGGGCGGCGAGCCATGCGCGGTGCCGGGTGAGGAACGCGCACGCCGGGAGCAGCCACACCGCGAAGGGCAGCCAGATCCGTTCCGTCTCCGCCTTGCTCATGCCGGACAGATCGGCGACCAGCAGGGCGAGCAGAGCGGCGGACACGAGGAGAGCGAGGCGGCCCGCGGCGGTCCGGCCGGGGGCGCCGTCACGCCGGCGGACGAGGACCGCACCGGTTCGCCGCAGTCCCGCCGCCGTCGCCAGGCCCGTGACGAGCACGGTGCAGGCCAGGTTGGCCCACACCCAGTAGCCGTAGGGACGGACACCGCCCGCGCCCTGGTAGTAGCGCGTCACCAGGATGCGGTACGCCTCCCACCAGTCGAACCCGGCGAGCGTGAACAGCGCCGGGACCACCGCCAGTCCGGCGAGCAGCGGCACCAGCAGGCCGGGCCGCTCCCGGATCCCCTGCCGGCCGAGCCACAGCACCGCCGCGCCGATCAGTGCGACGAGTGTGAGGCCGTACGACAGATAGCAGGTCAGGCCGAACAGCAGACCTGACGCCCCCGCCCACCACAGGGACCGGCCGGTCACCGCAAGTGCCAGCAGCGCCACCGCCCACGCCGCCACCGCCGCGAAGTACGCGTCGGCCGAGGCCCCCATCCACACGGCGGCCGGCGCCAGCACGAGGAAGGGTGCCGACCTGCGAGCGAGCGCCTCGTCGGCCAGGGCGCGCAGCGTGACCAGCACGGCCACACAGGCCGTCGCCCCGACGACGATGCACCACACCCCGGCCCAGCCCCCGCCGCCCAGCCCGATCCGGTCGAGCAGGACGAAGGTGAGCGGGGCGGCGGGCGGGTGACCGGCGACGTGGGCGGGCCAGTTGTCGGGGGAGCCGATAAGGATGTGGTCGGTGAAGCCGCGCAGAGCGGCCGGGATGTCGTCGAAGCGGTCGATGACCTGGAGGTACTCGTGGCGGGTGGTGAGCCGGTCGGCGATGCCGCGCTGCCAGCCGTCGATCAGGGCGAGGGAGAAGATCCATGCCAGGGCCGTGGCCCAGGTGAGCGGGAGCAGGCTCCGCCAGGGGAGCCGGGCCGCGAGGGTGGGCCCGTACGCCACGGTGCCGATCGCCACGGCGACCGCCGCCGGAGTGCCCGGGCCCAGGTGAGGGTCCCAATCTCCCACCAGCGGGGGCCAGTTGACGAAGAGGGTGTGGCTGGTCGCCTGAATGCGGTGTCCGAGCAGCACGGCTGCCGTCACGAGCAGTGCGGCGGCCAGGGAGGCGTACAGGTCACGGCGGAGGGATCGGTTCACGCCCGGAACGCTAGGCCGACAGAGCGGGCGCTGACCGCTGTCCGGGCCGGACGTCAGCGTTTCGTCATCGTTCGCGCACCCGTTCCCGGGGTGGTCGGGGCCTACGGTCGGGCCATGCGAGACGATCCACGCGATCCCCGGTTCCCCTCCTCACCCGGCTTCTGGCGCAGCCCGCTGCGCGGCCCCTGGCTCACCTCGGTGCTGGGCCTGGTCCTGCTCGTCGGCATCACCGTGCTGTTCGTGACGGGCCTGGTCTCGTACGCCGCCTACAACCCGGACCTGTCGCCGGTGAACGACCAGACCCCGGACAAGGGGATCCTCGGCTTCTACCTCTTCGCCTGGCCGACGAACCCGCACTGGCTGTACCGGCTCAACCAGGGCGTCCACGTCACCCTCGGCATCACTCTGATCCCCGTCCTGCTCGCCAAGCTGTGGTCCGTCGTACCGAGGCTGTTCGCACTGCCCCCGGCCCGCTCGCTCGCGCACGCCCTGGAGCGGATCTCCCTGCTGCTCCTGGTCGGCGGCGGACTGTTCGAGTTCGTGACCGGTGTGCTCAACGTCCAGCTCGACTACGTCTTCCCCGGCTCCTTCTACCCCCTGCACTTCTACGGCGCCTGGGTGTTCTTCGCCGCCTTCGTCGCCCACGCGCTGCTGAAGATGCCCATCGCGCTGCGCAATCTGCGGCAGCTGCGGGAGGAGAGGAACGACCTGGTGTCACCGCGCCCCGCCGACCCGACCGTCTCCCGACGCGGCGCCCTGTGGTTCGTCGGGGGCGGCTCGCTGCTGCTGTTCGCCACCACGGTGGGGCAGAACTTCGACGGCCCGCTACGGCGCACCGCGCTCCTCGCACCGCACGGCGGGTCCGAACCCGGCAACGGACCGAACGGCTTCCAGATCAACAAGACCGCCGCGTACGCCGGCATCGACAAGGCGGAGACGGGCGCCGACACATGGCGGCTCGTGGTGACGGGGCGCACGGGAACAGTACGCCTGAGCCGCTCCCAGCTCCTCGAACTTCCCCTGCACAGCTCGGCGTTGCCCATCGCGTGCGTCGAGGGCTGGTCGACGTCGGACCAGTGGTGGCGCGGGGTGCGGCTGCGCGACCTCGCGGCGCTCGTCGGCCACGACGACCCGCCCGACGTGTTCGTCGAGTCCCTTCAGCGGCGCGGCGCCTTCCGGAAGGCCGCTCTGCGCGCCAACCAGGTGGCCGACCCGCGCTCCCTGCTCGCCCTGTACGTCAACGGCGAGGAGCTGTCCATCGACCACGGCTACCCGGCGCGCATCATCGTGCCCGCCGCACCCGGTGTGCTCAACACCAAGTGGGTGACCCGCATGACGTTCGGAGACCTGTGATGCGCCGCGCACCGATCCCTCTCGGAAGCCCCTTTCAGATCGTGCTGCTCGCCTGCTCGTTCGCCCTCGCCGCCTACGCCGGGGTGCGGCTGCTCGCGGACGACTGGTTCGGCGTGGCCCTGTGGATCGTGGGCGCGGCCGTGCTGCACGACCTCGTGCTCCTGCCGCTGTACGCGGCCCTGGACCGGGCCGCCGTACGAGGGCTCGGCGCGGTCCGGCGCCGGGACTGGGCGCTGTACGTGCGCGTACCGGCGGCCCTGTCCGGGCTGCTCCTTCTCGTGTGGTTCCCGCTGATCAGCGGGATGGTGGAGCGGCGCTACCGGTCCGCCACGGGGCTGCCGGAGGACGGGTTCCTCACCCGCTGGCTGCTGATCACCGCCGTCCTCTTCGGCGGTTCGGCACTGCTGCTGGCGGTGCGACTGCGGCGGCTGCGCAGGGCGACGAAGCAGCGTCCGCCGGTCGTCCACTGACCGGCCGGCTCCCAGCCCCGCGCGTACCGCAGCAGCGCCCGGCTGCCGAGCCGCGCCCAGGGGAAGTGGGCGTCGGCCCCACCGGTGGCGGTGGGGCC
>CBFGZZ010000377.1:0-8351 GCA_965653385.1 uncultured Streptomyces sp.
CGGCCAGCCGCCCCAGCCGCAGCCTGCGTACGGCCAGTCGCCCCAGCCGCAGCCTCCGTACGGCCAGCAGCCACCGCCGCAGCCGTACGGCCAGCCCCAACCCCAGCCCTACCCGCAGCAGAACCCCCACTGGCCGCCCCCGCAGCACTGACGCGCGCCCCTTCGGAAGGCCCCTCCACACGCCCCTGTACAGGGCTCGGCCGGCAAACCTCTCATCCACCCACCTCGCCGGGTGAGAGCAAAGTTCCTTTCCGGTCACTCGTTGGCACAGTGCGGAAACGAGCCCTCCCTACCTTCGGGATCAGTCACCCGTAACGCGACCGAGCCCGAAGACCGTGGAGGCGTCATGACAGCCAGTAGCACAGCCCCCGCCGCAAGCAGGGGAGGCCGCTGGATCGAGCACTGGGATCCCGAGGACGAGACCTTCTGGAACGAGACCGGGGAGAAGGTCGCCAAGCGCAACCTGTTCTTCTCCGTCCTCTCCGAGCACATCGGTTTCTCGATCTGGACCCTGTGGTCGGTGATGGTGCTGTTCATGGGCCCGGAGTACGGGCTCACCCCCGCGGACAAGTTCACCATCGTCTCCATGGCCACGCTGGTCGGCGCCCTCGTCCGGGTGCCGTACACCTTCGCCATCGCCATCTTCGGTGGCCGGATGTGGACGGTGATCTCGGCGAGCCTGCTGCTCCTGCCGACGGTGGCCGCGTTCGCCGTGATGAAGCCGGGGACCTCGTTCACCACGTTCCTGCTCTGCGCGATGCTGGCCGGCATCGGCGGCGGGAACTTCGCCTCCAGCATGACCAACATCAACGCCTTCTTCCCCCTGCGCAAGAAGGGGTGGGCGCTCGGTCTGAACGCCGGCGGCGGCAACATCGGCGTGCCCGTGGTGCAGCTCATCGGTCTCGCGGTGATCGGTGCCAGCGGTGGCCCGCGCCTGCTGCTGGGGATCTACATCCCGTTCATCGTGATCGCCGCCGTCCTCGCGTGGCTGAAGATGGACAGCATCTCGTCCGTGAAGAACGACACCGGCGCCGCCATGGACGCCGTGAAGGACGCCCACACCTGGATCATGTCCTTCCTCTACGTCGGGACCTTCGGTTCGTTCATCGGCTACAGCTTCGCCTTCGGGCTGGTCCTGCAGACGCAGTTCGGCCGTACGCCGCTCCAGGCCGCCTACGTCACCTTCATCGGCCCGCTGCTCGGCTCCCTGATCCGCCCCGTCGGCGGCTCGCTCGCCGACCGGTTCGGCGGTGCGAGGATCACGCTGTGGAACTACGTCGCCATGGCCGCCGCGACCGCCGTCATCATCGTGGCCTCGATGCAGAAGTCGCTGCCACTGTTCACCTGTGCCTTCATCGCCCTGTTCGTCCTCAGCGGGCTCGGCAACGGCTCGACGTTCAAGATGATCCCCGGCATCTTCCACAACAAGGCCCTCGCCAAGGGGCTCACCGGTGAGGAGGCCGCCGCCCACGGCCGCCGCCTGTCCGGTGCCTCCATGGGGCTCATCGGCGCGGTGGGCGCGCTCGGCGGGCTCGGCATCAACCTCGCCTTCCGCCAGTCCTTCCTCACCGTGGGCTCCGGCACCGGCGCCTTCGTCGCCTTCCTCGCCTTCTACGGCGTCTGCTTCCTGGTCACCTGGGCCGTATACCTTCGCCGCCCGGTGGCCTCCGAGACCGACGCCACAGTGGCGACGGAGGCAAAACCGCAGCTCAGCTATGCAGAGGTGTGACGTAACACTGCCGACATCAAGCCGAACCGAGCCTGTCACGCACCGTTGACAGGCTCGCTCGGCATGCAGGTGTAACCACCAAGGGTGCGATCAAAGCCGCTTCCGGTCACCCTCGATGCGACCACCTGGCGCAAGCACCACGACTCGAGTGCGGGACGAGAGTTATGTACGACGAAAAGCAGCAACCCGAACACGGGCCCCTCGAAGGGTTCACCGTGGGCGTCACCGCCGCGCGCCGAGCCGACGAGCTCGGGGCGCTGCTCCAGCGGCGCGGCGCCGTCGTGCTGCACGCCCCTGCCCTGCGCATCGTGCCGCTCGCCGACGACAGCGAACTGCTCGCCGCCACCAAGGAGATCATCCAGCGGATGCCGGACGTCGTGGTCGCCACGACCGCGATCGGCTTCCGTGGCTGGATCGAGGCCGCCGACGGGTGGGGGCTGGGCGAGGACCTGCTGGCCCGGCTGCGCGGCGTCGAGCTGCTCGCGCGCGGGCCCAAGGTCAAGGGCGCGGTACGGGCCGCCGGGCTGACCGAGGACTGGTCGCCGTCCAGCGAGTCCATGGCCGAGGTGCTGGACCGGCTGCTGGAGGAGGGGGTCGACGGGCGCCGGGTCGCCATCCAGCTGCACGGGGATCCGCTGCCCGGGTTCGTGGAGTCGTTGAAGGCCGGGGGAGCGGAGGTGCTCGGGGTGCCGGTGTACCGGTGGCTGCCGCCGGAGGACATCGGTCCGGTCGACCGGCTGCTGGACGCCACGGTCTCCCGCGGTCTGGACGCCGTCACCTTCACCAGCGCCCCCGCCGCCGCGTCCCTGCTGTCGCGGGCCGAGGAACGCGGCCTGCTTCCCGAGCTGCTCGCCGCCTTTAACCACGACGTCCTGCCGGCCTGCGTCGGGCCGGTCACCGCGCTGCCCCTCCAGGCCCTCGGCGTCGACACCGTCCAGCCCGAACGCTTCCGGCTCGGGCCGCTGGTCCAGCTGCTGTGCCAGGAGCTGCCCGGTCGGGCGCGTGCGCTGCCGATCGCCGGGCACCGGGTGGAGATCCGCGGTCACGCCGTGCTGGTCGACGGGGTGTTGCGGCCGGTGCCGCCGGCGGGGATGTCGCTGCTGCGGGCGTTGGCGCGGCGGCCGGGGTGGGTGGTGCCGCGGGCGGATCTGCTGCGGGCGTTGCCGGGGGCGGGGCGGGACGAGCATGCCGTGGAGACGGCGATGGCCCGGCTGCGTACGGCGCTGGGGGTGCCGAAGTTGATCCAGACGGTGGTGAAGCGGGGGTACCGGCTGGCGCTGGACCCCGCTGCGGACTCCAAGTACGCGGACGTGTGACCCGCCCTTTCTCGCCCCCGCCGCCCTTACCCGTCCCATCCTCTGAAGGGGCGCCGCCCCTCGAACTCCGTACGGGCTGGGGTACGAGGGGTTCCGGCTCCGGTAGCGGGCAGGCACTGTTAGAGGGAACGGTTCCCCCGGCGGGTGACCTCTAGGCGGTGACAGGCACATGGCACTGGGTACGGCCACGGGCGCGTACGAGTTGCGGTTCGGTGCGGGACGGCTCTGTCTGGATCTTCTGGCGACCACGCATCCCGACGAACATCTGGACTCCGTCGAGGTGTTGTGCGCCTGGATAGTGGGGGCCGGACTGGTTCCGGCGGGAACCCCGCTCGGCCACGCCGACGCCTCCTGGCTCGTCGACTTCCACGAACTGCGCGGACGTGTCGGACAGTTGGTGCGGGGCGGTCTCCGTGCCGAGCCCTGGCCGTCGTACGACATCGCGCTCGGCCGGGTGAACGACATCGCGCTCGCCGCGCCGCCGGCCCCCCGCGCCGTACGGGGCGGGGACGGCACCCTCGTCCGCGAGCTGGATCACCCGCCCGAGTGCGCCGCCCTGCTCGGTGCCGTCGCCCGGGACGTCGTCGAACTGCTCACCGACCCCGTCGCGCGGGCCGGGCTGCGGGAGTGCGAGGGCGACAACTGCCCGATCGTTTATGTCGATACGTCCCGGGGACGCAGGCGGCGCTGGTGCTCCAGTGAGGTCTGTGGGAACCGGGAAAGAGTGGCCCGGCACCGTCGTCGGGCGGCTCTCGCGCGCGCCTGACAGTCCGTTATGCGGCTTCTGTGGAACGGCTGTCGAAGTGATTTCGATTACATGCCGTTTACCTACGCACCCGTAGGGAAGTCCTCGATCGATCTTGTCGATGTGACGGAAATGTAAAGATCGCACGGTGGGAATGTGCTGTCATGTCCCGCTCGTCACGTCACTCCGAAGAAAAGTGTCGCCTCGGTTTGAACACTCAACGGGCCGCTTCCGTACGGGTGGTCGAGCGACCGACTGGGGGAACCCCCGGACATCGGAGGTGGGCGTGCGCAAGGATTCCGTCGTGGCCAATGAACGTGGATCGAGGGCCCGACATCGCATGTCCCAGCCCTCGGAACCTGATGAGGAGCTGATGCGTGCGCTGTACAGAGAGCACGCCGGACCCCTCCTCGCGTATGTCCTTCGACTGGTCGCCGGTGACCGGCAACGAGCAGAGGACGTCGTGCAGGAGACGCTCATCCGTGCCTGGAAGAACGCCGGACAGCTCAATCGAGCGACCGGATCGGTACGCCCCTGGCTGGTGACGGTCGCCCGGCGCATCGTCATCGACGGCCACCGCAGCCGGCAGGCCCGGCCGCAGGAGGTCGATCCGTCGCCGCTGGAGGTCATCCCCGCGGAGGACGAGATCGACAAGGCGCTGTGGCTGATGACGCTGTCGGACGCACTCGACGACCTGACCCCCGCCCACCGGGAGGTCCTGGTCGAGACGTACTTCAAGGGGCGTACGGTCAACGAGGCGGCCGAGACGCTGGGCATACCCAGCGGCACCGTTCGCTCCAGGGTCTTCTATGCCCTGCGCTCGATGAAGCTGGCTCTGGAGGAGCGGGGGGTGACGGCGTGATGAGTGTTTACGGGGGAAACCAGGGATTCGGGATGGGCGGTTCGGGTATGTCTGGACCCATGCAGGGACATTCGGCCCCGAGCGAGCACGAGACCGTCGGCGCCTACGCCCTCGGGATCCTCGACGACGCCGAGGCAACCGCTTTCGAGGTTCACCTCGCGACCTGCGAATGGTGCGCCCAGCAGCTGGACGAGCTCGCCGGAATGGAGCCGATGCTGGCCGCGCTCGCGGACCTGCCCGGCGCCGGCACTCCCGCGATCGGTGACTCCCTGTCCGCCAAGCCCAGCCCGCGCCTGGTCAACAAGCTGGTCGACGAGGTCGCCGAGCGCCGCGCCCAGAAGCGCCGGCGCAGCTTCTACATGGTGGCCGCGGCGGCCGCGCTCATCGTCGGCGGCCCGTTCGTGGCGGTGGCGACCAACGGCGGCGGCGACGGCGGCGGTGGTGGTGGCACCGGGGGGAGCAACACCGTGGCGGCGGCCAACCCCGCCAAGGAGCTGTTCGACAGCATCGGGACCAAGGCCTCGGGCAACGACTCGACGACCGGCGTCAGCGCGACCGTCGCCATGTCAAAGAAGCTCTGGGGCACCGAGACGGCCCTGGAGCTCAAGGGCGTCAAGGGACCGCTCAAGTGCTCCCTGATCTTCGTCAGCAAGAACGGCGAACGCGAGACGGCCGCCTCCTGGTCCGTCCCGAAGTGGGGCTACGGCATCCCGGACGCCAAGACCGAGCAGGCCAGGAACCCGCTCTACGTCAGCGGCGGCGTGTCCATGTCCCCCGACGACGTGGACCACGTGGAGGTCATGGACTTCGACGGGAACAAGCTCGCAGAGGTCGACGTATAGCGCGCCGTAGCTTTTCCGGGTCCCCTTCGCGTACGGTTGACGGCTGCCCAGCACGTCAGAAGGGGGCCCGGTGGCCGCTCAGGCGCAACAGGAAACCGCGCTCGAAGACTCCCTGCGAGACCGAGAGATCGGCGTCGAACAGGAACACCTCGACCGGGTGTACCGGCGGCTAGAGGAGAAGATCCACGAGGCCGAGTTCCTCATGAACGACGCGGCCAAGCGCGGCCAGGTCGGCACGCCCGGCGCACTCGCCGAGCGCGACGCACAGGTCTTCCGGGCGGGTGTCCACCTCAACCGGCTCAACAACGAGTTCGAGGACTTCCTCTTCGGCCGGATCGACCTGCTCCTCGGCAAGGACGGCAAGAAGGGGCCCGACGGCGCGTACACGGCCGTCGAGCCCGCCGAGGGCGCGATCCGCGAGGACAACACCGCCGACATCGCCGAGACCCTGCACATCGGCCGTATCGGCGTGCTCGACCAGGACTACGCCCCGCTGGTCATCGACTGGCGGGCCCCGGCCGCGGCGCCCTTCTACCGCTCCACCCCGGTCGACCCGGGGCGGGTCGTACGACGCCGGGTCATCCGCTCCAAGGGACGGCGCGTGCTCGGCGTCGAGGACGACCTCATGCGCCCCGAGCTCAAGGCCTTCCTCGGCGACCACGAGCTGGCCGTCATCGGCGACGGCGCCCTCATGGCCGCCCTCGGCCAGGCCCGCAGCCACACCATGCGGGACATCGTGGCCTCCATCCAGGCCGAGCAGGACCTGGTCATCCGCGCACCCGCCGCCTCCGTGACCTACGTCGAGGGCGGCCCCGGCACCGGCAAGACCGCCGTCGCCCTGCACCGCGCCGCCTACCTGCTCTACCAGGACCGCCGCCGGTACTCGGGCGGCATCCTGATCGTCTCCCCGACCCCGCTGCTCGTCGCGTACACCGAGGGCGTGCTCCCGTCGCTGGGCGAGGAGGGCCAGGTCGCCATCCGGGCGATCGGCTCGCTGGTCGACGGCGCCGAGGCCACGTTGTACGACGCGCCGTCCACGGCCCGCGCCAAGGGCTCGTACCGCATGCTCAAGGTGCTGCGGAAGGCCGCGCGCGGCGCGCTGGAGCTCGGGCCGGGCGGCCGGAGCGCGCAGGGCCGACCCGCCGCCGGTGACGCGTCGGCGCACCGGACCGGCCAGCTCGCCTTCGGCGACGACCCCGGCGACGACGACACCGGCACGCCCGCGCGGACCCCCGCCGCACCGCCCACCCGACTGCGCGTCGTCGCCTTCGGTCGCCGCCTCGAACTGGAGGCCGCCGAGCTGGAACGTATCCGCCGCACCGCCCTCGGCGGCACGGCACCCGTGAACCTGCTGCGCCCGCGCGCCCGCAAGCTGCTGCTCGACGCCCTGTGGACCCAGTCGGGCGCCGCCACCCGGCACAGCGACCCGGAGCTCGCCGCCGAGCTGCGCTCCTCCTTCGACGAGGACGTCAGCACCGAGGACAGCTTCATCGGCTTCCTGGACGCCTGGTGGCCGGAGCTGACCCCGCGGGCCGTCCTGGCCGCGATGGCCGACGAGCGCCGCCTCGGGCGCTGGGCCCGCCGTGTCCTCAACCCCGGCGAGGTCCGCAAGGTGGCCCGATCGCTCAGGCGGGACGGGTACTCCGTGCACGACATCGCCATGCTCGACGAGCTCCAGGCGATCCTCGGCACCCCGGCCCGCCCCAGGAAGAAGCGCGATCTCGACCCGCTGGACCAGCTCACCGGCCTGGAGGAGCTGATGCCGGTCCGCGAGGAGTCGCAGCGCGAGCGCGCCGAGCGGCTGGCCGCAGAGCGCATCGAGTACGCCCACGTCATCGTCGACGAGGCCCAGGACGTCACGCCGATGCAGTGGCGGATGCTGGGCCGCAGGGGCCGCCACGCCACCTGGACGGTCGTCGGCGACCCGGCCCAGTCGTCCTGGTCCGACGTCGACGAGGCGGCCGAGGCCAGGGACGAGGCGCTGGGCACCCGCCCGCGCCGCCGCTTCCAGCTCACCGTGAACTACCGCAACCCGGCCGAGATCGCCCAGCTGGCCGCGAAGGTCCTGGCGCTGGCCATGCCCGGCTCGACCTCGCCGTCGGCCGTCCGCTCCACCGGCGTCGAGCCCCGCTTCACCGTCGTACGAGAATCCCTCGCGCAGACGGTCCGCGAGGAGGCCGCGCGTCTGCTGGACCGAGTCGACGGCACCGTCGGCGTCGTCGTCGCCATGCAGCGGCGCGAGGAGGCGGCCAAGTGGCTCGCCGGGCTCGGCGACCGGGTGGTGGCGCTCGGCAGCCTGGAGGCGAAGGGACTGGAGTACGACGCGACGGTCGTCGTCTCCCCGGCGGAGATCGCGGACGAGTCGCCGGCCGGACTGCGCGTGCTCTACGTCGCGCTGACCCGGGCCACCCAGCAGCTGACGGTGGTGTCGGGGGAGCGGGACGAACCGGACGCCTCCGGGGTGCCCGACCTGCTCAGGGACTGACCGGCGGCCCACTCGCCGGACCGGTTCGGATGAACACCCGGTGCGGGAATGGCCTTATGGGATCCGTTTGTTAGCCTGGGTGTGGCACCGGCTCGATCCAAGCCCCCGGGCCCAACCTTCGTCGCTACGAGCGACCACTTGCCGCGAGGCGAGCATGGCGGGCCGGTGTCATGAACGTAGAGAAGGGACCCACGTCACCAAGTGACGTGGGTCCCTTTTCATGAGAAGACGTGGCGAACAATACGTTCGCAATTCAAGCCCGGCTAACTCCTACTCGGCGGTAGGTGCGACGATCGGACGGCATACCCAGCGTCACAGGTGAAAGCAGAGGAAGTCGGCCATGGCAACGGCGCCCAGCGTCTCCTACTCGAT
>CBFGZZ010000378.1:0-8333 GCA_965653385.1 uncultured Streptomyces sp.
GCGGTGGGCGGCTGCCGGTAGGTCTCGGACCCCCCGACACGGCCCCTTCACGCCCCGGGCGGCTGCCGGTGCGTCTCGGTGCGGGCCACTGCAACGCTCCAGGGGCGCGGGGAACTGCGCGACCAGCCACAACGGACCCGCAGCCGACGTACTACGCGTGCCCGCCCATGTCCTTCCACGGGAAGTTCCTCAGCGCCGCCAAGTTGGCCTGGGCCAGGGCTGCCGGGCCCTGGGGGCCCTGGGCGGGGGCGTCGCCGGTCGCCCAGGTTTCTACGGCTACTCGGATCGCCGCGGCTGCCACGGCTGCCGCGAAGTGCAGGGCGGCAACGTTGTCTTGGCCCGTTCTGGCCGCCAAGGCCTCCGCCAGGGTTCGTTCGGAGGCGTGGCAGGCCTCGGACCAGACCTTTCGCAGGGCCGGGTCGGAGATGGCCAGCCGGACCAGGGTGCGGACCCATTGCCAGGAGGACTCCGAGATACCGGCGCCCGGGGTGAGGGTGTGGTGGAGGGCGTGCTCCAGGGCCTGGGGGACGGGGAGGTCGGCGGGGGCGTCGCGGACCGCCTCGGTCCAGCGGGTGGCGCCGGCCGTGTAGAGGGGGGCCACCGCCTCTTCCTTGGTGGCGAAGTAGCGGTAGAAGGTGCGCGGGGCGATGCCGGCGGCCTGCGCGATGTCCTCGGCTCGGGTGGCTCGCAGGCCGTGCTTCACGAAGAGGGCGGCCGCGGCTCGGGCGACCTCCATGCGGGTGGCCGCCTTGCGTCGCTCCGTGAGGGAGGGGGAGGTGCTCACGCTCGGCAGGCTATGCCCATGTGGCACAATCTGCCATTCGGGGTGGGCCACCCCGTGGTTCAGGTACGGGGTGGCCTGCCCTTCCAGCGTTCGAGGCGAAGTGGAGCCGGGCCCGGCACCCAGGGGGGATGGGCGCCGAAGCCCGGCTCGGGGAGAGTCCCGGCGCCGGGGGGAGTGCGTCGGGACTCGGTCTGTGGGGGCGGTGCGGGTTCGGGGCCCCGGGGGTCCAGGGCCCGAACTCCCTTGCCCTAAGGGCTTGTTCCCGGCGGTCTGGCGGTTGAAGCGGCGTTACATCGCCATGTTTGCGCGGTCTTTCGCCACCCGGCGTACGCGACCGTCGGTGGTCGCACGCCCCCAGGGCCTAGGCCGCCGCGTCGAAGCCGGTGCTGCGGGCCAGCTTCTTCAGCTCCAGCAGGGCGTGCTTCTCGATCTGGCGGATGCGCTCGCGGGTGAGGCCGTGCTCCTTGCCGACCTCGGTCAGCGTGCGCTCGCGGCCGTCTTCGATGCCGTAGCGCATCTTGATGATGGATGCCGTGCGCTGGTCCAGGCGGCCGATCAGGTCGTCCAGTTCCTCGCTGCGCAGGAGGGTGAGGACGGACTGCTCGGGGGAGACCGCGGAGGTGTCCTCCAGGAGGTCGCCGAACTGGGTCTCGCCCTCGTCGTCCACCGGCATGTTGAGGGAGACCGGGTCTCGCGCCCAGTCCAGGACGTCGGTGACACGGTCCGGGTTCGAACCGAGCTCGGCGGCGATCTCCGCCGGCTCGGGGTCACGGCCGTGCTCGCGGTTGAACTCGCGCTGGACCCGGCGGATACGGCCGAGCTCCTCCACCAGGTGGACGGGGAGGCGGATCGTGCGGGACTGGTCGGCTATCGAGCGGGTGATGGCCTGGCGGATCCACCAGGTCGCGTACGTCGAGAACTTGAAGCCCTTGCGGTAGTCGAACTTCTCCACCGCGCGCACCAGACCGGCGTTGCCCTCCTGGATCAGGTCGAGGAGGGGCAGGCCGCTGCGCGGGTAGCGGCGGGCCACCGCGACGACCAGACGGAGGTTGGAGCGGATGAAGATGTCCTTGGCCCGCTCGCCGTCGGCGACCAGGGCCTCCAGCTCCTCGCGGGTGGCGTCCGCCTTGGCCTCCTCGTATCCGTCGAGGACCTGCCTTGCGAACACACCCGCCTCGATGATCTGCGACAGCTCGACCTCTTTGGCTGCGTCGAGAAGCGGCGTGCGCGCGATCTCGTCGAGGTACATGCCGACCAGGTCGCGGTCCGCGATCTCGCCGCCATGGGCGCGAACACTGCTTGCCGCGTCGACGGCCTCGCCGGTGGCGGACTGACGACGGGCGACGGCACGGGTTGCCATGCGTGCTCCCTTGCGAAGTGGGGCGGGCGGGTGGTTCGTGAACGGTTGGGACTCTTCTCGAGTGCCCGCCGTTCGATGGAAACAACGACTGGAATCAGGACAGAATTCCCAACCCGCCCCCCTATTTTTCTGATCTTGCAGTACCCTGTCCGGCCACATGAGGAGGCACGATGCCGTCGGGACGTACAGAGGTGCAGGTCAGACCGGGAGTCGAGGGTGACCTCGAAGCCCTCACCGACATCTACAACCACTATGTACGTGAGACGCCCATCACGTTCGATACTGCTGTCTTCACGCCGGAAGAGCGCCGCCCTTGGCTGCTCTCCCACCCTGAAGACGGCCCGCACCGGTTGATGGTTGCCGCGCAGGACGGTCCCGGACACAACTCACAGCGGATTCTGGGCTACGCCACATCCAGTGCCTTCCGGCAGAAGCCCGCCTACGAGACCTCCGTGGAGGTCACCGTCTACCTCGCGCCGGACGCCGGGCGCCGGGGCATCGGCACCCTTCTCTACAAGGCCCTGTTCGAGGCCCTGGCGGAGGAGGACGTGCATCGCGCCTACGCGGGGATCGCCCAGCCGAACGAGGCGTCCGCGCGCCTGCACGAGCGGTTCGGCTTCCGGCACGTCGGGACGTACCGGGAGGTGGGCCGCAAGTTCGGCCGGTACTGGGACGTCGCCTGGTACGAGAAGGAACTCTGAGGGGCCGCAGGGCTCAGCCGAACTGCACCGAGCGTTTCGCCAGGCCCATCCAGAAGCCGTCGATCACCGACTTCTGCGGGGTCTCCAGTTCGCCCGCCGCGTCCGCCGCGCCCATCGTCACGAACAGCGGGGCGAAGTGCTCGGTGCGCGGGTGGGCGTAGCGGCCGGCCGGGGCCTTGTGGAGGAAGTCCAGGAGTGAGTCCCAGTCACGGGTCTCCAGGGCCCGGCGGCCCCAGTCGTCGAACTCCACGGACCAGGCGGGGATGCCGCCCTGGCGCAGCGCCGCCAGGTTGTGGGTGAAGAAGCCGGAGCCGACGACCAGCACGCCCTCGTCACGCAGCGGCGCGAGCTTGCGGCCGATTTCCATGAGCTTCACCGGGTCGAGGGTCGGCATGGATATCTGGAGGACAGGGATGTCCGCGGCGGGGTACATCTCGACGAGCGGAACGTAGGCGCCGTGGTCGAGGCCGCGGTCCGGGATGTCCTGGACGGGCATGCCGGGGGCGCGCAGCAGCTTCCGTACGGACTCGGCGAGTCCGGGAGCGCCGGGGGCCGTATACGTCACCTGGTAGTAGTGCTCGGGAAATCCCCAGAAGTCGTAGACGAGAGGAACGGTCTCGGTGGCACCGATGGCGAGCGGAGCCTCCTCCCAGTGGGCGGAGACCATGAGGATCGCCTTCGGGCGGGGCAGTTCGGCGGACCACGCGGCGAGCTCACCGGGCCAGATCGGGTCGTCCGCGAGCGGCGGTGCGCCGTGGCTGAGGTAGAGGGCAGGCATGCGCTCCTGCGTTGCGGCGGACATGGCGGCGACTCCCTCCGAGGGCTTGAAGCTCATTTGCTTCAAATCTAAAGCTTCCCCGTGGAAGACCGTACGCGTAGGTATTTAAAAATTCAAGGAGAGCTCTCGTACAGTGGAGTACATGAATACGGCATCGACCTCGGAGCCGCGCTGGCTCACCGACGAGCAGCAGCGCGTATGGCGCTCCTACATCGACGCGACCACACTTCTCGAGGACCACCTGGACCGCCAGCTCCAGCGGGACGCCGGCATGCCGCACGTCTACTACGGCCTTCTGGTCAAGCTCGCCGAGTCGCCGCGCCGCCGGCTGCGGATGACCGAGCTGGCGATGTACGCCAAGATCACCCGCTCCCGTCTCTCGCACGCCGTCGCCCGGCTGGAGAAGAACGGCTGGGTGCGGCGCGAGGACTGCCCCGACGACAAGCGGGGCCAGTTCGCGGTGCTGACGGACGCGGGCCATGACGTGCTGCGGCAGACGGCACCCGGTCATGTGGAGGCCGTACAGCAGGCGGTGTTCGACCGGCTCAGCCCCGAACAGCAGAAGGCCCTCGGCGAGATCATGCGGATCGTCGCCGAGGGCCTGCAGCCGAGCGAAGCAGGTGCGGACCTGCCCTGGCTCCGCTGAACCGCTCATTCAGGGAGCCGGGGCAGGTCCTGTGGCCGTACGTACGGAGCGTCCCCATCCCCGTACGTAGGCCAGGTCCCGAGGGGTACGGCCGGGACCGTCGTCGTCGGCGTCAGTGCGCGACGACCGGCACCGGCAGCTCCTGCGCCGCGCCCTCCTCGGAGGACGCCACCGTCGTACCGCCCGGGCGGCCGGCGTTGACGAAGGTCAGGGCGATGGCCGCGGCCACGACCAGGATGCCGACGGCGAACCAGATGGCGCTGGTGTAGCCCTGCACCATGCCCTCCAGCTGGACCAGCTGCTGCTGGGTCCGGCTGCTCGCGCCGCCGATGTGGTCGGCGATGTAGGACGTGGTGGCCGAGGCGGCGATCGTGTTCAGCAGCGCGGTACCGATCGCGCCGCCCACCTGCTGCGAGGTGTTGACCATCGCGGAGGCGACACCGGAGTCCTGCGGCTTGACGCCCAGCGTGGCCAGGGACATGGCCGGCATGAACGCCGTACCCATGCCGAGGCCGAGCAGCAGCATCGCGGGCAGCAGCAGCGCAGCGTACGACGAGCCGATCTCCAGCTGGGTCAGCAGCAGCATGCCGAGCGCGGCGACCAGGAAGCCGGGGCCCATCAGCAGCCGCGGCGCGACCCGGGTCATCAGCCGGGTGCCGATCTGGGTGGAGCCCGTGATCATGCCCGCGATCATCGGCAGGAAGGCGAAGCCGGTCTTCACCGGCGAGTAGCCCTTCACGATCTGCAGGTAGTAGGTCAGGAACAGGAACAGGCCGAACATCGCGATGATCGCGAGGCCGAGGGACAGGTAGACACCGCCGCGGTTGCGCTCGGTGATCACGCGCAGCGGCAGCAGCGGGGCCTTGACCTTGGACTCGACGACGACGAAGGCCAGCAGCAGCACGCCGGAGGCGACGAACAAGCCGACCGTCATCGAGTCGCCCCAGCCCTCGGACTCGGCACGGGTGAACCCGTAGACCAGCGAGACCAGACCGAGGGTGGACAGGATCACGCCGGGGATGTCGAGCGAGGAGCGGTTGCGGCCGCCCTCCGGCTCACGGATGACGTACCAGGCACCGGCCGCGGCGATGATGGCGAACGGGATGTTCACGAAGAACGTCCAGCGCCAGTCCAGGTACTCGGTGAGGAAACCGCCGAGGATCAGACCGACGGCACCGCCACCACCGGCGATGGCGCCGTAGATGCCGAACGCCTTGGCGCGCTCCTTGGCGTCGGTGAACATCACCGCGAGCAGGGAGAGCGCGGCGGGTGCGAGCAGCGCGCCGAAGGCGCCCTGGAGGGCTCGGGCGCCGAACATCATCGCCTCGTTGGTGGCCGCGCCGCCCAGCGCGGAGGCCGCGGCGAAGCCGCCGAGACCGATGACGAAGGCCCGCTTGCGGCCCCACAGGTCGGCGATACGGCCGCCGAACAGCAGCAGACCACCGAAGGCCAGGGCGTAGGCCGTGACGACCCACTGCTTGTTGCCCTCGGATATCCCCAGGTCCTGCTGGGCGGAGGGCAGAGCGATGTTCACGATGGTCGCGTCGAGGACGACCATGAGCTGGGCCAGCGCGATGAAGACGAGCGCTTTCCAGCGGTTGGAATCGGCGGCACCGAGGGTGCTGCCTGGAGCCTTTGCGGCCGTTTCGGACATGGGGGTACCCACTTCGGGACTTCGTGATGGAAAAAGGGCGTCTAGAGGAAGGAAAGGTGACTCAAGGGGGACGGCTCGTCGGCTGTGACGGCCGGTGAGAATCGCCGCGGTGACGACCACTGGTGGTGGTGACTGCGGTGACGACCACTGGTGATGATGACTACGGTGACGACCAATGGTGATGATGACCGCGGTGACAACCGCTGCGGATGATGACCGCTGCGGCGCTCTGAACTGATCGGTCAGGCCTGGCGCAGGTCCTCCATGGTCAGCGCCGTGCCCGGCAGGACCGAACGGGCCGGGGCCCGCAGTCCGTCCAGGAACAGCTGGAGATGACGGTGGACATAGCGGTCGGCGATGCCGCACCCGGTTCCCGCCGGGGGCCGGCTGAGCTGGGCCGCGGCGATCATGACGTCGCCGACGTCCACGTCGGAGCGGAGCTGGCCGGCCGCCTTGGCGCGGTCCATGATCGCCCCGACGAGGCTCTCGCACCGCTCGCGCGACGCCTCCAGGTCCGGGTGGTGCTTGTCGAACGTGCTCTGGACCATCGGGCACAGCGCGCTGATCCGCTCGTCGGCCGCGGTGTGCACGAAGCGCTCCAGGGCCTCGAAGGCATCCCCGGTCTCAGCGAGCGCGAGCTCGGCCGCCGCCACCGTACGGTCCATGACGGAGCAGACGACCTCGCGGACCAGCGCGTCGCGGTCGGGGAAGTTGCGGTACACCGTGGCGTTGCCCACGCCGGCCCGGCGGGCGATCTCGTCGAGCGGCACGTCCGGGCCGAACTCGACGAACATCTCCCGGGCGGCGGTGACGATCCGCTCCCGGTTGCGCAGGGCGTCGGCGCGCGGCCGGGGCGCCTTGCGCGCTACGGGGGTCACGGTCTGCACGGCGTACTCCTGATGCTGCTGGGTGGCGATCCGGGGAAGGTGTCCCCGTTTCGCTCGGACACCTGGCTAAACGGGGAGAGGGTCCCCGGTTATTTCCCGCCCCTCGAAAGAATCCATGTGACCTGAGTCACAAGCAACTGGCCGAAGAACCCACGTTCGGTCTCTTCCAGCGCGCGCCCGCGCAGCCCTCGACACAGGGTGATCGAGAGGGTGCAGCGCGCAGTCCGGCGGGCTGCCATGGACTGAAGGGCCCATGCATGCAGCCGAGCCGTCGGATACGCCCCCGCCGTGTGGCCGCCCTCGCCTCCGTGACCGTCCTGACCCTGGCGGTCAGCACCTCGGCAGGCACCGGACACCTCACGGCGGGTACCTCGACGGCGGCCGGGGCGAGCCCGATGCCCCCGGGCCACTCCTCCGCGCTCGGCCCCTGTCTGATCAGCGGCCGGCCCACCGTCCAGATGTCGGAGGGCATGCCGACCACCCGCGGCTACGCCCGCTCCACCGGCACCGTCCGCGCCCTCACCCTGATGGTCGACTTCTCCGACGCGCCCGGCCCGGGCAAGGCCCTCGACCGTTTCGCGGAGTTCTTCCCGCAGACCCAGAACTGGTTCCGCACCAGCTCCTACGGCCGCCTCGACTACCGCCCGCAGACCCCGATCCCCCGCTGGCTCCGGATGCCCAAGTCGTTCCGGGCGTACGGCATAGAGCGCGGCGCGCCCTTCGATCCCGGGTACCGGAAGCTGGTCGAGGACATCGTGGTCGCGGCCGATCCCATGGTGAACTTCCGCTCGTACGACTTCCTGAACGTCCTGGTGACCCCGAACGCCGGCCCCTCGGCCCTGGACACGGTCCTGTCGGTGACGTTCGCGGGCAACGCGGAGGCACCGGTGGCCGACGGCGTCTCGGTGACCAACGCGTCCTTCGTCTACTCCCGCCAGGACGACGGCTCCGGCACCTACCACCGCACCGGCTACCGGGTCCTCCCCCACGAGAACGGCCATGTGTTCGGCCTGCCCGACCTCTACACCGCCGAGGGCGGGGGCGCGGTCGGCCACTGGGACATCATGAGCGAGGACTGGGGTGCCAACAACGACCTGCTCGGCTGGCACAAGTGGAAGCTGGGCTGGCTGGACGCGGCCCAGGTCCGGTGCGCGGCCACGCCCGGCACGGCCGAGTACGCCCTGACGCCGCTGGCCCGCGAGGGCGGCCCGAAGCTGGTGTTCATACCGCTGGACCGCCGTACCGGCTACGCCGTCGAACTGCGCACCCGCGAGGGCAACGACGAGGCCGTGTGCCGCCCCGGCATCCTGATCTACAAGGTCGACGCCGACGTCGACACCGGGATGGGCCCGGTGAAGGTCCTCGACTCCCACGAGGACAGCGGCGGCTGCACACGCAGCCCGAACGTCCACGCCGAACTCTCGGACGCGACGTTCGTGCCGGGGGAGGAATTCCGGGACGAGAAGCGGGGGGTGCGGGTGGAGGTGGTGGGGGCATCGCTGGCTTCATGGACCTCCACGACA
>CBFGZZ010000379.1:0-8286 GCA_965653385.1 uncultured Streptomyces sp.
GGCGCTCACCGGGCGGACGACGCCCGGTGAGCGCCTGCCAGCGGTCGCGGAGGTGTCGCCCCTGGCATGCTCCAGTTCTTCCTTCAGCCTGGCTTCCTCGGCCTCGCGTGCGGGTACTTGTACGAGGTCTGTACGCGTATGGCGGTGCAGCGCCGCGTTACTCCCTCGACGGCCGGCCCGGACCCTCGGAGCATGTCCAGAGGCTGCAGTCGGTGCAGGGTAGAGGGAGTGTGAGGCAGAGATGGACGGTCGTGTTCAGGCGGGCGTCGATCTTGGCGCGTTCCTCGGTGTCTGAGGAGTCCGCGGGGGGAGTGAGGGCGTAGGGGAGTGCCGTGGTGAGGACGGCCAGGGTGGTGCGGTCCCGTTCCGCGGCTCCCGTGAGACGTCCCGTCACATGCTCGTGCAGCCAGGACCACGTCAGCGTGTGCCAGGCGGTGGCCGGTCGCAGGATCGCGGCGTGAACCAGCTCCGGATCCGTACGGGCCATGGTCCGCACGACCGGGTGTTCCCGCACCAGACGCGCCGCGCGCACCACGACGCGCGCCTCAAGACACCCGGCCGGCAAGGGTTCCCGCACCTCACGGGCCACATACAGCACGCGTCGCAGTTCGGAGAGCGTGGCCTCGCGGAGCAGCGCCTGCGGGTCGGCCCAGTTCCGGTAGAGGTACGAGCGGTTGCAGCGGGCCAGTCGCGCGATGTGTGTCACTCCGGTCCGCCGGGGGCCGTACTGGGTCAGCGCGTCAAGGACCGCGCGATACACCGTGGCCCGGCCCGGCTGCCAGACGGAAGGGGGCGATCCGCTCATGCCGGGGAGCATGGCAGACCGAGGCATGCCGCCTTTCGGCGAAAAGTGCGACAGATAAGGAGAAGGTGTTGCAGTTTTTCGAGCTAAGGGGTGAGGGGGGCGGTGGGGAGGAAGGCCGCCCAGGCACCGCCGGACACGGTGACTATGGGCCCGTCGGGGTGCTTTGAGTCGCGGATGTGAATGGTGGTGGGGGTGTGGGGGCATGGGGCGACTTCGAGGCAGTTTCCGCCGCCGTCGTCGCTGTAGCTCGACTTGAACCAGCGAAGGGCCTGTGAACGGATCCTCGCATAGCGGTGCGCGAGTTGGGACGCCTCCGACGGGTCGCTGACCAGAATGCCCTGGTCCTCGATCTCCATGTAGACGACGTGCTCGTGGTCCGCGGTCTCCACGAGCTTCATGGCGCCGCGAGCGCCTGCGTACGTTCCCCGCAGTCCTCGGTCCAGGGGCAGCACCTGCACACAGACATTCTCCCTCCGCGCGTCCTCGGCGAGCGAGCGCAGCTGCCGGCGCAGAATCTCCCAGCTTCCGAACGGCCGCCGCAACACGCTCTCTTCGAGGATCAGCTCGATTAGCGGGGCCGGCTTCCGGTCGAAGAGCGCCCGGCGGGCCAGCCGTGCCTCGACCAGTTCCTCGCGCTTCTGCTGGTATCCGCTGCCGCGTGCCGTCATTTTCGACGACACGGCCGCCCTCGCCCTCGGCGCCGGGAACAGCATGGCCTCGCGGCTCGTCGTCGAGGCCGAGACGGACCCCGCCCTGCGCGTGTACATTCCGGCCCTCAGCCTCGCCGCGGCCGAGCGCGAGCGGGCCGGTGTCGCCGAGCACCTCGGCGCGCTGCCATCGGTCAACATCGAGGGGCTCGACTTCTCGGCCGCTGCCGCCGTGGGCAAGCGTCTACGGACCGCGGACCCGGCAGACGAGGGCAAGGACGAGCCGGACTGGAGCGGAGCCCACGTTCTGGGCGCCCACCCGCTATCGGGGTACAGGCTCCGCACCATCCGCATCGTCGAGCAGAGCTGACGGTGTTTCCGGAGGGAGGGCTCCCGCCGGGTGCCCTCCCTCTCTTGCCCCGGGTGGAGCAGTCAACAGGCGAAACGCGCATACCGCCCCTAGCGTGAGGCCGTACGTTCCGCGGCGATCAGAAGAAGGTGCGTCATGCGTGTGCTGCTCCAGGCTCATCTCGACACCGAGAAGACGAACGACATCATCCGCAGCGGCAAGATGCCCCAGGTGATGCAGGAGATCGTCGGGGCCTTCAAGCCGGAGTCCTCGTACTTCACGGCCGACGGCGGGGTCCGCTGTATGTTCCTGGTCTTCGACATGCAGGACTCCTCCCAGATGCCGCCGCTCACCGAGCCGCTCTTCGAGAGGTTCGGCGCGGAGGTGAACTACACGCCGGTGATGAACCTGGACGACGTCCAGAAGGGCCTGTCCCAGCTGAAGTAAGGCTGAGGGGTCATGAGGACTCAGCTGAAGACGATCATCGACCCCTGTGCGAGACTTCGCGTCGCAGCCGCGTGCAGCCCCAGCCACACATGCCGTTCACGGGCGAACGGGCTCGGGTCGTAGGGAGCGGGAACCGCCGGTTCCTCCAAGGCCGTCGGGGCCAGCGGAGCCTGGGGGGCCGACGGGGGGTTGGCCGGATCGATACCGATGACCGGGGCCACGAACTCCAGCTCGCGCAGCAGCGCCTGGGAGGAGCCCAGCGGGCCGCCGCCCGCGAGGAGCTCGTCGTTGGAGAGCGGGCCCGGGAAGTCCACGGGGACGTAGGCGCCCGCGTGGTCGTAGTGCCAGACCAGGTGGGACTGCTTGGCGGTGGTCTCGAACATCTCCAGGAGCTGTTCGTAGTCGCCGCCCAGTTCGTCGACCGGGGTCACCGGGAGACCGCAGACCTGGAGCAGATACGCGCGGCGCAGGAAGTGCAGCGCGTCGTAGTCGAAGCCGGCGACCGGTGCGACGTCCCCGGACAGGCCCGGCATGTACTGGTACACCGGCACCGGCGGTAGCCCCGCCTCGGCCAGCACCTTGTTGTATTGCGCGAGTTCCTCGGCGAAGGGGTTGTCGGGGGTGTGGCACAACACGTCGACAAGCGGTACCAGCCACAGGTCACAGGCCAAAAGAGGGCTCCTCGCACAGTCGCGTAGCACATCGGTCAGGGAAGGGTAGTCGGTGCGGCTCGGGGGCGGACCCCCTAGGCCCTGTCTCGTGCGGACCCTCGGACAAGTCCCCGCTCGTGCAGGTCCCATACCCACACTCCGTCCACCCACCTCACCGGGCGGCCCACCAGCTTCTCCACGGTCCCAAGGCCTCGCGGGCGCCGCCGGTGGCTCCCGCTCCGGGCTCATTCGGCTGCCAGTCGCTCGATCAGGGCAAGGGAGCCCGCGTCGTGGTCGGCGATGATCGAGCGGGCCTTGGGCAGGTCGCGGCGCATCAGGGCGTCGACCAGGTCGGTGTGCCCGCACCACAGGTGGCCGCGGAGATCGTCGATGTGGCGCAGGTGCTGGACGGCGCAGACCCAGGACTGCACGCGCAGCCTGTGCAGGAAGTCGGAGAGGTAGGGGTTGCCGAAGAGGGCGCCCAGTTCACGCCAGAACCGCAGGTCGTAGCCGATCAGCACGGTGAGGTCGCCTGCCGTCGCGGCGCGCTGGGCCTCCTCGGCGCGACGGCGCACCCCGACCACGGCGGCGTGGACCTGGGGGTCGTCGGGGTCCCGGTGGCGGGCGGTGTCGGTGGCCAGGACCTGGAACATGCCGTTGGTGACCAGGCCGCGGGCTTCGACGATGCCGCGGAAGTCCTCCACGGAGTACTCGTGCACGCGGAAGCCGCGGTGCTGGTCGGCTTCCAGCAGGCCCTGAGCGGAGAGGTCGACGAGGGCCTCGCGGACCGGGGTCGCGGAGACGCCGTACTGTTCGGCGATCTCCTTGACGGTGAATTCCCGTCCTGCCTGCAGCCGGCCGGCCAGCACCTCGTCGCGGAGGGCGTCCGCGATCTGCTGCCGCAGGGTGCTCCGGGTTACGGAGCCGTTGCCGCCGGGGCCGGGCATGGTCGGTGCGTCTCCCGTCGTCGCGATGTGGTGGCGTGTGTGTCTGTGCGTACACGTATATGTCTACGAGCACGCCACCTTACGCGTTCGGGTTCCGGGGCAGGTTTCCGCGACGGCCCGGACTTCGGCCCGCCGCGGGGCCTACTCCGTGTACTCGTCCGCCACAGCCAGCGCGGCGTCCAGCGCGGCCAGGCCCTCCTTCAACTCTGCCTCGGTCACGTTGCACGGCGGTACGACATGGGTGCGGTTCATGTTGATGAACGGCCAGATGCCCCCCGCCTTCGCGGCGGAGCCGAACGCCGCCATGGGGGCGTTGGCCTCACCGGCCGCGTTGTAGGGCACCAGCGGCTCACGGGTCTCCCGGTTCCTGACCAGCTCGACGGCCCAGAACATCCCGACCCCCCGCACCTCGCCCACGCAGGGATGCCGCTCGGCCAGCTCGCGCAACCCGGGTGCCACCACCTCGGCTCCCAGTCGGGCGGCGTTCTCGACGACGCCCTCCTCGGCCATGACGTTGATCGTCGCGACGGCGGCCGCGCAGGCCAGCGGGTGACCGGAGTACGTGAGACCGCCGGGGTACGGCCGCTTCGCGAAGGTCTCGGCGACGGCCCCGGAGATGGCGACGCCGCCCAGCGGGACATAGCCGGAGTTCACGCCCTTCGCGAAGGTCATGAGGTCGGGGGTGACGTCGTACAGGTCCGCCGCGAACCACTTTCCGGTCCGCCCGAACCCCGCCATGACCTCGTCCAGGACGAAGACGATCCCGTACTTGTCACAGATCTCGCGGACCCCGGCCAGATAGCCGGCCGGCGGCAGCATGATCCCGGCCGTCCCCGGAATCGTCTCCAGGATGATCGCGGCGACGGTCGACGGCCCTTCGAAGGCGATCGTCGTCTCCAGATGCTCCAGCGCCCGCGCGCACTCCTGCTCCTCGGTCTCGGCGTAGAAACGCGAGCGGTAGAGGAAGGGCGCCCAGAAGTGCACGACCCCGGCCGTGGCGCTGTCGGAGGCCCACCGTCGCGGGTCGCCGGTGATGTTCACGGCCTGCTGGGTGCCGCCGTGGTACGAGCGGTACGCCGACAGCACCTTGGGGCGGCCCGTGTGCAGCCGGGCCATCCGCACCGCGTGCTCGACGGCGTCCGCGCCGCCGTTGGTGAAGAAGATCTTGTCCAGGTCGCCCGGCGTACGTTCGGCGATCAGCCGGGCCGCCTCGGACCGGGCCTCGACGGCGAAGGCGGGCGCGAAGGTGGTCAGGTGTGCGGCCTGCTCCTGTATCGCGGCGACGACCTTCGGGTGCTGGTAGCCGATGTTCGTGTAGACGAGCCCGCTGGTGAAGTCGAGGTAGCGCTTGCCGTCGTAGTCCCAGAAGTACGACCCCTCCGCACCGGCGACGGGGAGCGGGTCGATGAGTTCCTGCGCGGACCAGGAGTGGAACACGTGCGCACGGTCCGCGGCCTTCACGGCGGCGCCGGTCTCTGGATCAGGCTGAGGGGTCATACAGCCGAGCGTAGGAACCGGCGCCGCGACGCGATATCGGCGTCCTGTCTGCGGTCGGTGGCTTTCCGCGACAGGTTGTCGACCCGTCCTGGCGAAGTGCTGGCGCCGGTCGGGCTAGACCAGCTTCTCCACCAGCAGGCCCAGTGCCGAGCGGGGGACGGTTCCGTTCGTTTCGCCGTCCGTCTGTCCCCAGGCCGAACCGGAGCCCGTGGAGTTCGAGCCCTTGGTGTCGTTGACGCCCTGGAAGATGCCGAAGTCGAGGGGCCCGTCGTCCGCTGAGGCGGGGAGGGCGGCGGTGAGGAGGGCCGCGCCGGCGAGCGCGGCGGCAGCGATGATCTTCATGCCCGACCCAACGACCGCGACGGCGAGAGGATGTCCTGTTATGCACCGTTGGTGTTGATTGAGCCCCGAGGAGAGCATTGACAGTGTGCTGCCTAAGTGACAGCATGTTGTCAACGGAATCGCCTTCGAGGGCGGCGTTCTTGAGGCCCAGGTCCCCCAGGAGGAGCCATGGAGAGCACCACCGGAACCACCGGCACCACCACGAACACCCGCAAGCCCGTCCACCTCGCCGTCTACGACACCCTCGCCGACTGGGAGCCCGGCCACGCCACCGCCCAGCTGGCCCGTGCCGGATACGAGATCCGTACCGTCGGCCCGACCCGCGAACCCGTCACCACCGTCGGCGGCCTGCGCATCCAGCCCGACCTGGCCCTGGCCGACCTACGGCCCTCCGACGCGGCCCTGCTGATCCTCCCCGGCGCCGACCTCTGGGACGCGGGCGACGACCTCGCCCCCTTCGCCCGCACCGCCCGCGCCTTCCTGGACGCCGGGGTGCCGGTGGCCGCGATCTGTGGGGCGACCGTCGGCGTGGCCCGCGAAGGGCTGCTCGACGACCGGGACCACACCAGCGCGGTCTCCTTCTATCTGGCCGCGACCGGGTACGCCGGCGGTGAGCGGTACGTCGAGGCCGACGCGGTCACCGACGGCGGGCTCGTCACCGCCGGTCCCACCGAACCCGTCGCCTTCGCCCGGGAGATCCTGCGGCTGCTGAAGGTGTACGACGACGAGGCCGTCGACGCCTGGTACCGCCTGTTCCACGACTCCGACGCCGAGGCGTACGCCGTGCTGGAGAAGGCCGGTGTCGTGTGAGCCGGGAACGACAGGATCTGCTCAGCCGCGGCGCGCTCGGTGTCTTCCGGCTCAACGGCCAGTTCCTCGCGGTCGCCGAGGAGTTGGCCAGGCCCGCCGGGCTGACGGCGGCCTGGTGGCAGGTGCTCGGCGCGGTCCTGGGCGAGCCCCTGCCCGTCTCCGGCATCGCCCGCGCCATGGGCATCACCCGGCAGAGCGTGCAGCGCATCGCCGATCTGCTGGTGGACAAGGGGCTCGCCGAGTACCGGCCCAACCCCGCCCACCGCCGTGCCAAGCTCCTCGCGCCCACGGAGCGGGGGCGGGCGGCGATCTCCCGCATCGGCCCCGGCCACGCGGCCCTCGCCGACCGGCTGGCGGAGGCCGTCGGGGAGGCCGAACTCGCCGAGGCCGTACGGGTTCTGGAACGGTTGTCGAAGGCCCTCGACCAGATCGCCGTTCCTGTTACGGAACCGTAGACGCCCACCCGCTCACCTCCCCATATGCCGCACTATCGTGGGGCCGTTGCGTAAGCGGGGGTGCGTCGGCGGGGTTGGGGGGCGTGGCATGGAGAAGCTGGGGTCGGGTGATCCACAGCAGATCGGGGCTTATCGGCTGCTGGCGCGGCTGGGCGCGGGTGGCATGGGGGACGTCTATCTCGCCCGGTCGGACCGGGGCCGTACCGTCGCCGTGAAACTCGTACGGCGGGAGCTGGCCGCGCAGGAGGAGTTCCGCGCCCGGTTCCGGCAGGAGGTGCAGGCCGCGCGGCAGGTCGGTGGGTTCTGGACGGCACCGGTGCTCGACGCGGACACCGAGGCCGACGTGCCCTGGGTCGCCACCGGCTATGTCGCCGGGCCCAGCCTCCAGCAGGTCGTCGGACGGGACCACGGGGCGTTGCCCGAGCGGTCGGTCCGGATCCTGGCGGCGGGCCTCGCGCACGCTCTCAAGGACATCCATGCCGCGGGGATCGTGCACCGGGACCTGAAGCCGTCCAATGTGCTGGTCACCATCGACGGCCCGCGCGTCATCGACTTCGGCATCGCCCGCGCCCTGGAGACCGTCGACGAGACCGGGCTCACCCGCACCGGCGCGCTCGTCGGATCGCCGGGGTTCATGGCGCCCGAGCAGGTGCGCGGGGACCGGATCACGCCCGCGTGCGACGTGTTCTGCCTGGGCTCGGTGCTCGCCTACGCCGCGACCGGCGCGCTGCCCTTCGGCTCGGTCGACAGCGGCGCGCACGCCGTGATGTTCCGGATCGCCCAGGAGGAACCCGATCTGGAGGGCGTGCCCGAGGGCATCGCCGACCTGGTGCGGGACTGTCTGCGCAAGGACCCGGGCGGTCGGCCGACGCTGGACCGGATCCTGGAGCGCACGGGCGCCGAGGACACCGTCTCCGGCGGCCGGTCCCGGGACCCGTGGCTGCCGAGCGCGCTGGTGGCACAGCTGGGTCGGCACGCGGTGCGGTTGCTGGACACCGAGGACCCGGAGGGACCCGCGGGGCGGGAGGGTCCGGCGGCAGGGGCCGGGGGAGCGCAGGTCCCGGCACGTGGCGACGGTCCGGGGGTACCGGGCTCCGGTGGCGTGCCGGGTGCCGCCGAGCCGACCCCCGCGGCCTCCCCCGAGCACGCCCCGGCCGCCCAGGCGACGCCGCCCGACCAGCTCCCCACCATGGCCGCGCCCCAGACCGGCCCGACCCCGCCGCCGCCCCCGGGCACCCCTCCCGCCGGACCCTTCGGAGAGGCCGCCGCGCCCGGCCGTACCCCGGCCCACCCGGCATACGGCTCCCCGCAGCAGCACCCGCAACAACATCCACGGC
>CBFGZZ010000380.1:0-8175 GCA_965653385.1 uncultured Streptomyces sp.
CTGAACGGCTCGCCGACCAGCAGGCCGCAATTGCCGACGTCCTCATGGACATCCCACCCGGCCACTGCCTCGGCTGCGGCGAGTACGTCACCGCCCGCCAGCAGGCCACCCGCTTCCCCGGCCCCAACCTGTGGCGACCCGACCTGCCCGAGAACTCCGCCGTCTTCCACGCCCGCCGCGAGTGCTCCACCCCGCGCGAGAAGTACCGCACGCAGTGGGAAGCCCGCGGCGGCATGAAGCAGCAGACCAGCCTCTTCGCCGACGAGGAGAAAGCCTCATGACCAGCGTGCAGCCCGCCCTCGACGGCAGCGTCCCCGAGCCCGTCGACGACTTCGAGACCTGGGCCGAGAAGGTGCGGCCCGCGTTCGTCACCGCAGCCAAGTCCGGCCGCGAGTTCGCCTCCTGGCACATCAAGGTCGCCGAGAAACTCCCCGAACCGCCCAACCCGAAAGCCATGTGGGGCCAGCTCCTGCACCGCCTCCACGACGAAGGGCTCATAGAGCCCGCCTCGTTCACCACCACCCGCGACGGCAGCGGCGTCCGCACCTGGCGCGGCACCCGAGCCGCACGACAAGGGAGGGCCGCCTGATGGATGCCCTCAACCACCTCAACCTCGGCGCCCTGTACGTGATCGGTGTCGCGTTCGCCGCGGTCTGCTTCGGCATCGGAGCAGGCATCGGCCGACTCCTCACCTGGAGGCGGCGATGAACACCCCCGACGTGTACGGCGCCTGGCTCACCGCCGGAAACAACCTCCAGCCCGTCGGCGACTGGCTCGCCGACCACTGGATCGGCCTCGCCATCCTCGCCGCGGGCCTCGCCGCCGTCGCCTGGTCGGTCCGGGCCTTCACCCGCAGCGCACACGCCGACCAGCGCACCCGCAACGACCGCGCCGCCGCACAGCGCATCACCCGCTTCGAGGACCGGCCCGAACCGCCGACGCCCGGCGACGACGAGCAGCTGCTCCGGCAATGCCACGACATCTGCCCCGAACTCGCCCGGAAGGAGGACCGGTGACCACCGCCGTCAAGCCGCTACCCGCACACGGCACGACCGCCCGCGCCTACGGCAGCCCCGGCCGCCGGCCCCGCTGCCACTGCCAGCCCTGCCGCACCGCCCGCAACCGCCACCAAAAGAAGATCCGTGTCGACCGCGAACTCGGCCGCAGCCCCTTCACCAACCCGGCACACGCACAGGCCCACCTCAAAGAGCTTCACCAGTCCATGAGCTGGGACACCCTCACCGCGGCCACAGGTGTCCAGTACAGCAACCTCATCGCGATCTGGCACGGCCAGCGCACGAAGATCCGCCACGAAACCGAGGCGAAGATCCTCGCCGTAGCCATCCCCGCCAAGGGCGACCCCGGCCAGTACATCGACGCAACCGGCAGCACCCGCCGCCTGCAGGCACTCGCCTGCGCCGGGCACTCCTACACCGCCATCTGCGAGGCCGCCGGTACCTGCCCCAATCGAGTCGTCTCCATCGCCAACGGCCGGCAACCCACCATCCGCCGCGACCTTGCCGAACGGATCAACGCCGCCTACGAGCAGCTGGCATTCAACCCGTCGGCCAAGAACAAGCACACCACCCGGACCCGCAACGTGGCCAGGAGCAAGGGCTGGCGGGATCCGCAGTGGTGGGAGGACTACGGCCGCATCGACGACCCTGCCTTCAACCCGGCCTCCGTCGTCGTCGACGAGCTCAACTTCCGCGCACGGGCCAAGCTCCGCCGCGAAGAGATCATCCACCTCGCCTGGCACGGAGACACCCCGGAGCAGATCCTTGCCCGCCTCAACAACGAGGTGTCGATCTCCACGGTGCGGCAGATCGTGCAGGAGTGGCGTACCGGCCAGAAGCGCGACCGCAAGGCGGTGGCCGCGTGAGCCGCTACGACTGGATGGCCGACGCCCGTTGTGCACAGGTCGACCCCGACCTGTGGACAGCCGACCGGCCCGGCGACACCTACCGCGACGCCCGCCTCGTCTGCCAGCGCTGCCCGGTCAAGCGGCAGTGCGACGCCCACGCCCAACACCTCCGCAGCCAGCCCGACATCGCCCTCCACGGTATGTGGGCCGAACAGACACCACGACAGCAGACGACCAACCACCCCGACACCGAAAGGGCAGCCGCCTGATGTACCGCAACGACAACGACGCCCTCACGGTCATGGACTGGTTCTGCGGCGCCGGCGGCAGTTCCCAGGGCATGCACTCCATCCCCGGCGTCCGCATGGACCGCGCGGCCAACCACTGGGAGCGGGCGATCGAGTCGCACGCCGCGAACTTCCCCACCGTCGACCACTACCGCGGCGACATCCGCGAAGCCCCCGTCGAAACCTGGCCCGTCACCGACATCTTCTGGGCCTCCCCGGAGTGCCCGCAGTGGTCCAACGCCCGCGGCAAGAAGCGCGACTTCGACGCCTCCCTCCAGGGCGACCTCTTCGACGGCTTCGGCCCGTCCGAGGAAGTCGAGCGATCCCGGGCGCTCATGGAGGAAGTCCCCATGTACCTGCGGGGTGTTCAGCAGCGCGGCGGCCTCGTCAAGGCCGGGGTCGTCGAGAACGTCGTCGACGTCCGCGCCTGGGACCAGTGGGACCGCTGGATCGGCGAGATCACGAAGCTCGGATATCACACCCGGGTCATCGCCCTGAACTCCATGCACGCCGACCCGCGCACCGTCCACAAGGCCCCGCAGTCCCGGGACCGCCTTTACGTCGCCTACTGGCACAAGAGCCTGGGCCGGACCCCGGACTGGGACAAGTGGCTCCGGCCGCGCGCCTGGTGCACCGGATGCGACACCTGGGTGCAGGCGGTCCAGCGGTTCAAGCAGCCCGGTCGTGACATGGGCCGCTACCGCCAGCAGTACGTGTACCGCTGCCCGCAGGCGAAGTGCCGGAGCCAGATCGTCGAGCCGGAGACCCTGCCCGCCGCAGTGGCGATCGACTGGCGCATCCCGGGCCAGCGCATCGGTGACCGCACCAAGCCTCTCGCCGACAAGACCCTGGCCCGCATCCAGGCCGGCCTCGACAAGTTCGCCCGGCCCATGGTCGTCCCCGCAGGCGGTACCTGGCGCAACGATGCCGTGCCCGCCGACGAGCCGATGCCGACCAGGACCACGCGGGAGAACGACGGCCTCGCGATTCCCCCCTTCATCACCGAACTCCGGGGCGGCAGCAGCGTCCGCCCGGTCACCGACCCGCTCGCCACGGTGGCCACGTCCGGCGGCCACCACGGCCTCGCCGTCCCGCCCCTCCTCATCCCCGTCGAGGGCCGCGAAGGCAAGGAACCCGGCTCGGCGAACAACCCGCTCCGCACCCAGACCGCCCGCAACGAGACCGGCCTCGCCTGGCTCCCGTTCATGGTCACCATGCGCGGGGGCGGCGACCAGCTGCGCGGACGGTCCATCGGAGAGCCGGTAGGGACCGTCTCCGCCAACGGCAACCACCACGGCCTCGTCACCCCGGACGTGCCCGCCTTCGTCATGCGGAACAACGGCAGCCGCAGCGGTCCCGGCGGCGAGCACTGCACCAGCGCAGCCGAGTACCTCCGCACCATGACCACCGCGGGCCACCAGTCGCTCGTCACCTGGGAACACCTCCTCGTGCCCTACTACGGCAACGGCACGGCGAAGACGGTCCGCGAGCCCGTCGGCACGCTCTCCACCCGGGACAGGTACGCCCTCGTCCAGGGCGACGTCGACATCGACGACGTGCTGTTCCGCATGTTGGAGCCGCACGAGATCGGCCGCGCGATGAGCTTCGCCGACCAGTACATCGTCCTCGGGTCGAAGCGGGAGCGGGTCCGCCAGTACGGCAACGCCGTCACCCCGAACTGCGCCGAGGTCATCGTCTCCGCGCTCGTCGAGGCCATCACGGGCGAGGACATCGACCGGCACGCCACGCCCGAGCTGGCAGCCGCCGCATGACCGGGGTGTGCCAGCCGCGCGCCGGACCGGACACGGGATTTGCGCACGCCGCAGCGACCCGCAAACCCGATGTCACGTCCCACACGGGTCGCTGACCAGCCGAAACGCTACACCCCGACACGGCGAAGGGCCCCGCAAGCGCGGGGCCCCGAGGAGAGGAGGAACCGGATGTCAGAGGGCGTCTGTGTCGAGAACCTCGTACAGCGTGGGGTCCTTGCGCTCGAGCAGGTCCGCGAACTCCGCGTCTGCGAGCAGGGACTTGAGCCGGCGGACGACGTCGTCGTGGAAGGGGCGCACCTCGGCGTCGAGGGTGGCCTGCTTCCAGCGGTCCATGGAGATGAGCATCGCCTGCGGCTTGTCGCGACGGGTGAGCGCAACGGGCTGGCCGAGGAGGCGTACTTCGGCGATGACCTCGGTCATGTTCGCGCGGGCTTCGGAAACGCCCAGCTGTCGGATCCCGGACTCACTCATGCGACCAGAATACACAAGCGCTCGCTTGTAATGTCCGTCGGGTTGTACAATTCGAGAGCGAGCGCAACCCCTGCACCGCAGGCAACGCCGCCCCCATGAGGGCTGTCCCAAAACAGCTGATCACCCGACGAGACACCCCTCCCGAAAGAAGACACCGTGAGTACTGAGGCCGTCACCTGGGCCATGGACCACGCGCCCATGCCGCGCACCGAGAAGGGCAAGCCGGACACCACCGCCCGGCACGTCCTTCAGGCGCTCGCTGAGCACGCGAGTTCAACCGGCACCGACGCGCACCCCTCCGTGCTCCGCATTCAGTACCGCACCGGCTACGACCGGGCCACCGTCCAGCGCGCCCTGCGCCGGCTTGAGAAGGCCGGGCTGATCACCAAGGACGGCACCCGGGAGGGGCGGACTCGCTACAAGCTCGCAATGGAACTGCGCCGCCCGGCAACGGATTGGAGCGAGCTCGAGAGGGAGGAGGACGAGTTCCGGGCCGCCGCCGCCGAACGGAAGAGGCGGTCCCGCTCGAAGGGTGTCACGCACGCAGAATCCGTGACGGTCACGGACGGAGAAGGCGTGACTGTCACGCACGCAGAGTCCGTGACCGACGAATGTCACGCACTTAAAGTCCGTTCGTCACGCACGGAACGCAGCCCTAACCACCAACAACCGTCCTACAAACAACTACCTAAAGACTCTTCTCCCGCCGCAGACCGCAACGAGCCCCAGCCGCCTGCCACTCCGGTCCAAACCAAGAGCAGCGGCGAGAAGACCGATCACCACCTCGAAGCCTTCGGCGCCTTCATGTCGAACTACCCGAAGAAGCGGGACCGAGAGGCAGCCAAGAGGGCATGGATCGCCGCCATCGAACGCGGCGTAGATCCCAAGCACATGGTCGACGCCGCCCAGGCCTACGCCCGCGAGCGCTTCGGCCAGGACCCCAAGTACACGAAATACCCGGCCACCTGGCTCAACAAGGGCTGCTACGACGACGAGCCCGACCCGCAGCCCGGCCCCCAGCTCCGCGCTGTTGCCGGCGGCTACCAGCCCTACCGCAACCCCACCGACCAATCCGTCTACGACGAGGACTTTTAGACGTGTCTGCCATCGACGACCGCTTCTGGTCCAAGGTCATCCCTGCAGCCGCAGAAGAGTGCTGGCGCTGGGCGGCCTGCACAACCCCAGCGGGCTACGGCCTCTTCCGCTCTGCCAGCGGCAAGAACGTCGGCGCTCACTGCTGGGCCTACGAGTCCCTACGCGCCGCGATTCCCGCCGGCCTCGTGCTCGATCACCTGTGCCGAGACCGAGCCTGCGTCAACCCCTGGCACCTCGAGCCGGTCACGCAGCGGGTCAACGTGCTGCGGGGATTGCCATTCATCGACCGACCAGACACGTGCCCACAAGGTCACGAGTTCACCGAGGCCAACACGAGCCGCAGTAGGCGAGGACACCGCCGATGCGTCACGTGCAATCGCCTCCGCGCCCGCCGTAACTACGCCGAGAAGAAGGCAGCCTGATGCAGTACATCCCGCCCAACAGCCTGCGAGGCCACGACCTCACCCCGCTGCTCGCCAACCGCGGCCGAGACCTCGACTGGATCAACCAGAACGACCACGACCCGCACTCTCCGGCGAACGTCGCCCGCTACACCTACGCCGAAGCCGCCCGCCTGGTGCCGTTCCACTACCGCAACGCCGTGCCCACCCTGCCGCAACTGCGGGACTGGATCGACACCCTCGTCGCCGACGCCCTCGAGAACCAGGCCGAGCGCGGGGCCCCGATCGCCAGCATCACCCACGGTCCGTCGCTGCTGCTGCTCGGTGTGACCGGCGTCGGCAAGACGCACGAGGCCTACGGCGCGATGCGCGAGCTGTCGATCAGCGGCGTGTACGGGCAGTGGGCCGTCACCACCGCCGCCGACCTGTACGCCGCCCTCCGCCCACGCCACGGCGTCGACTCGGAAGCCGAGTTCCGCAAGTACCGTGACGCCCGGCTCCTCCTCATCGACGACCTGGGTGCTGAGCGCAAGCCCACCGAGTTCACCGAAGAGATCAACTTCCGACTTATCAACTGGCGCTACGAAAACCACCTGCCGACGCTCATGACCTCCAACGTCGAGCCGAAGGATCTCGCCGCACGCCTCGGCGACCGCGTCATCAGCCGTCTCGCCGAAATGTGCGAGCGCGTCCCGATGAAGGGCAACGACCGCCGCCGGAGCGCCGCGTGAGCACTGAGACCGGACTGTGGGCGCCCGACGAGCCGATGGCCGACGCTGGCCCGCGCCCGCCCGAGCGGCCCTGCGACATCGAGGCCGAACGCATCCTCGCCGCCACCGTCCTCATGCAACCGGCCGCCATCGATGAACTCGGCGCCGAAGGCTTCGACCCCGCCGACATCACCACCGACTGGCTGCGCTGGACTTGGTTCGCCGTCGAGGAACTCCGCACCCACTTCCGTGACGGCGAGCTCAAGCACCTCGCCGTACACCGGCAGCTCGAAACCTGGCACGCCGACGGCCGCATGCCCACCCGCGTGCCGGACGTCAACCAGCTGATGGAGCTCTGCAACCAGGCCCACTACGGTGCCGCAGCCTGGTACGCCGCCCGCATCACGAAGAAGGCCGTCGCCGCCCGCGTTGTCGCCCTCGGCTACGACGCCATCCTCAAAGGCACCTCGCCAGCGTTCGACGAGGAAGCCGACGTCGCCGCAATCCAGGCCGACCTCGACGGAGCCGTCCGGCCCACCGACGAAGAGAACCTCGCCCCCATCGGCGACCTGATCGGCGACAGCCTCATCCGCGCCGTCACCCCGCCCACCAACGAAGACCGTGTGCCCACCGGCTTCATCGACCTCGACAGCCTCCTGTCCGGCGGCTTCACCCCCGGCCAGATGATCGTGATCGGTGCCCGGCCGGCCATGGGCAAGTCCACGATCGCCCAGGACTTCGCCCGCGGCGCTGCCATCCGAAACAGGATCCCCACCCTGATCGAGTCGCTGGAGATGCCCAGCGGCGACCTGTCCGACCGGATTCTGTGCGCCGAAGCCCGCATCCCGCTGCACCACCTGCGCCAAGGGATCGTCTCCGACAGCGACGTCGCCCGCGCTGCAGGCCGCGTGAAGGACTCGATCGCAGACGCCCCGCTCTACATCAACGACGGCGCCCTGCTGTCGCTGGCCACGCTGCGAGCCCGCGTCCGCAACCTGGTCCGCACCAAGGGCCTCCGTCTCGTGATCATCGACTACCTGCAGCTCATGCAGGTCGGGCGAGCCGACAACAGGCAGCAGGCCGTCGCCGACCTGTCCCGCGGCCTGAAACTCCTGGCCAAGGACTTCGGCATCGCCGTGATCGTCCTGTGCCAGCTCAACCGCGGCCCCGAACAGCGCACCGAGAAGAAGCCGCAGGTGTCCGACCTGCGCGAGTCCGGAGCCATCGAGCAGGACGCCGACATCGTCATCCTCCTCCACCGCGAAGACGCCTACGACAAGGAATCCCCGCGCGCCGGCGAAGCCGACCTGATCGTCGGTAAGCACCGCAACGGGCCCACCGCAACGATCACCACCGCGTTCCAAGGGCACTTTGCCCGGTTCACAGATATGGCGCAGACGTGAGCATCGACCCCGCGGACATCGCCGCGATGCGCGAACAGGGCGACCTCGCCAACTACCTGCTGTCCCTCGCTGGCCGCCCCGCGAAGCCGAAGCCGGCCCCGCTCGCTGCGGTCCCGGCCCCCGGCTACCGGATCGCCCACGTCGGCGGCTGGCCGTTGGGCGCCGCCGCGAC
>CBFGZZ010000381.1:0-8171 GCA_965653385.1 uncultured Streptomyces sp.
AACGGGAAGGCCCCTACGCCGCCGGAATCACCGCCGACACCCGAAAACCCCCCGCGTCCGTCGGCCCGGACACGAACACCCCGCCCAGCGCCACCACCCGCTCCTTCATCCCCACCAGACCGTTGCCCCCCGACGGCAACCGCGCCGACGACGCCGACGACAACTCCGGCGGCGGCTCGTTCTCCACCTGCATCGCGATCTCCGACACCCGATGCGCGAGCCGCACGTACGTCTTCGCCCCCGCCGCGTGCTTGTGGACGTTCGTCAACGCCTCCTGCACCACCCGGAACGCGGTCTGCTCGATCGCCGGCGCGTACGACCGCGTCTCCCCCTCCACCGACAGATCCACGACCATTCCCGCAGCCGCCGACTGCCCGATCAACGCGTCCAACTCCGACAGACAAGGCCCGTCGGCAGCCCCCTCGTCCCCACCGTCCCGCTCCCGGTCGGCCGCCGCGGCCACGGCAACCCCCACAGCGGCCAACGGCACCACAGCCCCCGGCGACCGGTCCGCCGCCCGCACACCCCCACTGCGCAGCACCCCGAGCATCTCCCGCAACTCGGTCAACGCCTGCCGCCCCATGTCCCCCACCAGCGCGGCGTTCCGCACCGCCTTGTCGGGATCCTTCCGGGCCACGGCCTGCAACGCGGCGGAATGCACCACCATCAGACTCACCCGGTGCGCGACGACGTCATGCATCTCCCGCGCGATCCGCGTCCGCTCCTCGTTCCGCGCCCACTCGGCGCGCTCCTCGGCCCGCTCGGCCAGCAACTGAAGCTCCCGCTCCAGGCTGTCCGCCCGCTCGCGCAGACTCTCCATCAACCGCCGCCGGGCCCCCACATACAGCCCGAGCAGAAGTGGAGGCGCGGTCACCCCGAGAGCCGTCGTGATCGAGGCGAACGGAACCACCCAGTCCCCGACGGTCAGACTCCCCCGCCCCACGTCCTGCCGCAGCCACACGAACGTCACGATCAACGCGCCGACGAACGACATCCCGGCCAACGAGGCGATGATCCGCCGGGGCAGCTCGGACGCGGCGAGCGTGTACAGCCCGACGACGCCCATCAGGAAGCCCATCTGGGCCGGCATCACCGCGATCGACACCAGCACGACGGCGATCGGCCACCGGCGCCGCAACACCAGCACCGACCCCGCCAGAACCCCGAACACCACCCCCGCGGCCTCCGGGATCCCCGCGTCCCCCGCGAACCGGACCCCCTCGAAACCGCACTCCACCGCGGACACCACGCCCAGACTCACGTCCAGCACGGCACTGCGCACCCTGCCCCACCACCATGGCCCCGCCCTCGGTGGCGGCACCTCTGCGTGGGCTTCCCCCGTCGTGGTCATGCCTCCAGCCTACGGGCGCCCGGCCCCCGTTTTCCGGTGACTTTTGTGGACTGGCCTACACCACATTGCGTAACCGGACGTAAGCGAGAACACCCGAGCTCAAGAAGCGTGTCCCGCGCTCAATCACGTCTCCGGTAAGGTCTGACTCGCCGTCCCCCGTGGTGTAACTGGCAGCACACTGGTTTTTGGTACCAGCAGGACAAGGTTCGAATCCTTGCGGGGGAGCCACAGCACCAAAGACCTCGGAGCGGGCCCTGACAGCCAAGTCAGGGCCCGCTCTCATGTCCCCCTGGAAACACCCCGGTATCCTGCGGATGTCATCCCACCCCCTCCACAGCCGAAGGGCATCCCGTGAGCGCCATTCGCCCGGCAGCCGTCGTCGTTCTCGCAGCGGGTGAGGGCACCCGTATGAAGTCGGCCACACCCAAGGTTCTGCACGAGCTCTGCGGACGCAGCCTCGTCGGTCATGTGCTGGCCGCCGCACGTGAGTTGCAGCCCGAGAACCTGGTCGTGGTCGTGGGGCACGCGAGGGAGAAGGTCTCCGAGCATCTCGGTGAGATCGACCCCGGCGTACGCACCGCCGTGCAGGCGGAGCAGAACGGCACCGGGCACGCCGTACGTATGGCCCTCGAAGAGCTGGGCGGCTCCGTGGACGGGACCGTCGTGGTCGTCTGTGGCGACACCCCTCTCCTCACCGGTGAGACCCTGGCCCGTCTCGCCGCCACGCACTCCGCCGACGGCAACGCGGTCACGGTGCTGACCGCCGAGGTCCCGGACGCGACGGGGTACGGGCGGATCGTGCGGGACGCGGCGTCCGGTGCGGTGACGGCGATCGTCGAGCACAAGGACGCCTCCGAGCCGCAGCGGGCGATCCGGGAGATCAACTCCGGGGTCTTCGCCTTTGACGGGCAGCTGCTCGCCGACGCCCTGGGGAAGGTGCGGACGGACAACAGCCAGGGCGAGGAGTACCTGACCGACGTTCTCGGGATTCTGCGTGAGGCCGGTCATCGGGTCGGTGCCTCCGTCGCCGCCGATCATCGTGAGATCGCGGGTATCAACAACCGTGTGCAGCTCGCCGAGGCTCGTCGGATTCTGAACGACCGGCTGCTGACCGCTGCCATGCTCGCGGGCGTCACCGTCGTCGACCCGGCGACGACCTGGGTCGATGTGACGGTCACGTTCGAGCAGGATGCCGTCGTTCACCCCGGTACCCAGCTGCAGGGCGCCACGCATCTGGGTGAGGGCGCGGAGGCGGGCCCCAACAGCCGGCTGAAGGACACGCGCGTCGGTGCCGGGGCCCGGGTCGACAACACGGTGGCCGACGGTGCTGTCGTAGGGGCGCAGGCGACCGTGGGCCCGTACGCGTATCTGCGGCCCGGTACCCGGCTGGGCGCGAAGGGCAAGATCGGGACCTACGTCGAGACGAAGAACGCCTCGATCGGTGAGGGGACGAAGGTGCCTCACCTTTCGTACGTCGGTGACGCGACGATCGGTGAGTACTCGAACATCGGTGCCGCGAGTGTCTTCGTGAACTATGACGGACAGGACAAACACCACACGACGGTCGGCTCTCACTGCCGTACCGGTTCGGACAACATGTTTGTGGCTCCTGTCACGGTCGGGGACGGCGCGTATACCGCGGCGGGCTCTGTGATCACGAAGGATGTGCCGCCCGGTTCGTTGGCCGTGGCCCGCGGTCAGCAGCGGAATATCGAGGGTTGGGTGGCCCGTAAGCGTCCGGGCAGTGCGGCGGCGAAGGCGGCCGAGGCGGCGTCTCGGCAGGTCGAGAGCGAAGACTGACCGGAAACGGGTGCGCCAAACACGGCGTACCGTGATAAGTGCACACCCTGTTGAGACACCTCTGAGGAGACAGCTGTGACCGGGATCAAGACGACCGGCGAGAAGAAGTTGATGTTCTTCTCCGGCCGCGCCCACCCCGAGCTTGCCGAGGAGGTCGCCCAGCAGTTGGGTGTCGGGGTCGTCCCGACGAAGGCCTTCGACTTCGCCAACGGTGAGATCTACGTCCGTTATCAGGAGTCGGCGCGTGGTGCGGACTGCTTCGTGATCCAGAGCCACACGGCTCCGATCAACCAGTGGATCATGGAGCAGCTGATCATGATCGACGCGCTGAAGCGTGCGTCGGCCCGCTCCATCACGGTCATCGTGCCGTTCTACGGTTACGCGCGGCAGGACAAGAAGCACCGTGGGCGTGAACCGATCTCGGCGCGTCTGATCGCGGATCTGATGAAGACGGCGGGTGCGGACCGGATTCTGACCGTGGATCTGCACACGGATCAGATTCAGGGCTTCTTCGACGGGCCGGTCGATCATCTGTTCGCGCTTCCGCTGCTGGCTGACTATGTGGGCCGGAAGGTGGACCGGGAGAAGCTGACGGTCGTGTCCCCGGATGCGGGTCGGGTGCGGGTGGCGGACCGTTGGTGCGACCGGCTCGGTGCTCCGCTGGCGATCGTGCACAAGCGGCGGGACAAGGACGTCGCGAACCAGGTGACGGTTCACGAGGTCGTGGGTGAGGTCAAGGGCCGGGTGTGCGTCCTGGTCGACGACATGATCGACACGGGTGGCACGATCTGTGCGGCGGCTGACGCGCTGTTCGCGCACGGCGCCGAGGACGTCATCGTGACGGCGACGCATGGTGTGCTGTCGGGTCCGGCGGCGGACCGGTTGAAGAACTCGCGGGTGAGTGAGTTCGTGTTCACGAACACGCTGCCGACGCCGGGTGAGCTGAGCCGGGACCTGGACAAGCTGACGGTGCTGTCGATCGCGCCGACGATCGCGAGTGCGGTGCGTGAGGTGTTCGAGGACGGTTCGGTGACGAGCCTGTTCGACGAGCAGTAGAGGTCCGCGGTAGAGATCCTTTTGGGTGCGGCCTCCCTGTCCGAGTAGACTGCTTCAGTTGCTCGGCGAGGGAGGCCGCACCTGTTGGTTCGGGTGCCGGTTGTCCGTTATCGACGCGCTCTTCGTAGCAGGCCGTTCGTGGCCGGGTGACCACGTCCGTATCTACCTCTACGAGGAGTGATCTGTATGTCCGAGGTGAAGCTCACCGCCGAGACGCGCACCGAGTTCGGCAAGGGCGCCGCGCGTCGTGTCCGTCGTGAGAACAAGGTTCCCGGCGTGCTGTACGGCCACGGTTCGGACCCGCTGCACCTGACGCTTCCCGGTCACGAGCTGCTGCTGGCGCTGCGTACGCCGAACGTCCTGATCGCGCTGGACATCGACGGCAAGTCGAACGAGCTGGCGATCCCGAAGGCCGTGCAGCGCGACCCGCTGAAGGGCTTCCTGGAGCACGTGGACCTGCTGCTGGTGAAGCGCGGCGAGAAGGTCACGGTCGAGATCCCGGTGCACACCGAGGGCGAGCTGGCGGCGGGTGGCAACCTGCTGGAGCACGTGCTGAACGCGCTGCCGGTCGAGACCGAGGCCACGCACATCCCCGAGTCGGTCACCGTGTCCGTGGCGGGTCTGGAGGCCGGTGCCTCGATCCTCGCCAAGGACATCACGCTGCCGAAGGGCACCACGCTGGCCGTCGAGGAGGACGCTGTCGTCCTTCAGGTCCTGGCCTCGCAGGCCGAGGAGGCCGCGGAGGGTGAGGCCGCCGAGGGCGAGGAAGTCGCCGAGGCCTGATCCTCGCTGTCATCGGTTGGTCGGCCGCTGTTCCCGTGCGGGGCAGCGGCCGACGTGTATCAAGGAGACGTGGACGTGACTACCGGCGCCAATGACCCGTGGCTGATCGTGGGCCTCGGCAATCCCGGGCCCGAGTACGCCATGAACCGGCACAACGTCGGGTTCATGGTGGCCGATCTGCTGGCCGATCGGGTCGGGGGGAGGTTCAAGCGGGCCGGCCGGGCTCAGGCGCAGGTGGTGGAGGCCCGTATCGGTCCGCCCGGGCCGCTGAACCGGCGGGTGATTCTCGCGAAGCCGATGTCGTACATGAACCTCTCGGGCGGGCCGGTGAACGCCCTGCGCGAGTTCTACAAGGTGCCGCTGGCGAACATCGTCGCGATCCATGACGAGTTGGACATCGACTACGGCACACTGCGGCTGAAGCTCGGCGGCGGCGACAACGGGCACAACGGTCTGAAGTCGATGACGAAGGCGATGAGTGCCGACTACCACCGGGTGCGGTTCGGCATCGGGCGCCCTCCCGGTCGTATGCAGGTCGCCGACTTCGTGCTGAAGGACTTCTCGTCCGCGGAGCGCAAGGAGTTGGACTACTTCGTGGACCGGGCCGCGGACGCCGTGGAGTGTCTGGTGATCGAGGGGTTGGAGCGGGCGCAAAGCACGTACAACTCGTGACTTGTCCGGCCGGTCGGCCGGGCCGAGGTTGACCGGGCGTAGGGGCATGGCCAAGGATCGCGGCCATGCCTTCTGCCGTTCTCTCCAGTCAGGGCGCTTTCACGGCGCTGCGGTTCGGGCGGTACGCGGCGATGGGTACGGTCGCGGTGCTGATTCTGATCGCGGGCGTGTGGGCGTCCTGGGGCAGTGCGCAGCATGTGATGCTCACGAAGGGCCGGGAGAGCGGCACGATCAAGGTGACGCGGTGTGGTGCGGACACGTGCAGTGGGCCGTACGCGCCGATTTCGGCGGGGTCGCGGGCGCGCGGGTCGGTGACCATCGAGAAGACCGTGGCCGTGCGCACGGGGCAGACGTACACGGTTGTGGTGAAGCCGGGCAGTGACGACGTCGTACGGTCGGGGCCGGCGGGTGTCCTGTACGCGTGGGTTCCGCTGGGCGGTGCGTTGTTGCTGGCCGCCGTCGTCGTAGCAGGTGGGCTGGGGCGGACGCGGTTTGCGTGGGTTCTGGCGGGCTCGGGGATCGCGTTGCTGACCGCGGTGTTCGTGACGGTCTGAGGTCTTGGCCGTTCTCCATATCTGTGGAGGATCTGAGTGTTGCCTGTTCGTGATTGACCGGGGGTCAGTCCGGGCTGGATGCTGAGCCGCCCCCTCCACATCTTCCCGTTCCTTCTCGAAGATGGACTACTGCCTCATGCGTACCCTCAACCGCGTCGGCGCTCTCTCCGCCGTCGCCGCGGCCGCGTTGCTGTCCGCGCCGGCCGCCGCCCACGCCACCGCTCCCGGTGACAACGGGACCGTCAAGATCCACGACGCCTCCACCGGCGAGGAACTGCGCAAGAACGAGCCGCACGTGTGCGAGTTCTACCTGGACGCGTTCGGTTTCGACAGCGTGCAGCAGGTCTCCTGGCACATCGAGGCCTGGGCGCCGACGGCCGCCGTGAAGGGCGAGACCGTGAAGTCCGGTGCGATCACGCTGGACGGCGAGGGTCATGGCCGTACGGCGGACATGACGCTGCCCGACGGGCACTACAAGCTGTTCTGGAACTTCGAGGGCGAGAAGGGGTCCGCGAAGCACAAGGTGTTCTGGACGGACTGCGAGGACGAGGAGGAGGGCGGCGGTACGGCGACGCCGTCCGCGTCGGCGTCCGCGTCGCCTTCCGAGACCCCGGGTGAGTCCACCGAGGAGCCTTCCGCGAGCCCGTCGGCGCCGGGCGAGGCGGCCGCGTCGCCGTCGCCGCAGGGCGGTGGTGAGGGCGACCTCGCCGAGACCGGGAACGGCGCGCCGGTGGGCCTGCTGTCCGCGGCGGCCGCTGCGCTGCTCGGCGCGGGCGGCTACCTGGTGTTCCGGCGTCGTAAGGCCTGACCGCCGGGGTGGTGAGACGAACGGTGCCCCCGTGCTCGTACGAGCACGGGGGCACCGTCGTTCGTCCGCTGGGTCAGCCGGTGTTGCGCAGGCCGGCCGCCACGCCGTTCACGGTGAGCAGCAGGGCGCGGGAGAGCAGCGGGTCGGCTGTCTCTCCGGCGGCCGCGGTGTCGCGCTGCCGCTTGAGCAGGGCGACCTGGAGGTAGGAGATGGGGTCCAGGTAGGCGTCGCGGATGGCGAAGGTCTGCTTGAGGACCGGCTGGGCGTCGAGGAGTTCCTGCTCGCCGGTGACCTTGAGGACCTCGGCGACGGTGAGTTCGTGTTCGGCGCGGATGGCGTCGAAGACGTGCTTCAGCTCGTCCGGCACCAGCGTGTCGACGTAGTGGGCGGCGATCCGCAGGTCGGTCTTGGCGAGCGTCATCTCGACGTTGGAGATGAAGTTGCGGAAGAAGTGCCACTGTTCGTGCATCTCGTCGAGCACGGTGTCGAGGCCGGCTTCGCGCAGGGCCTTCAGCCCCGATCCCACGCCGAACCAGCCGGGGACGATCTGCCGGGACTGGGTCCAGCCGAAGACCCACGGGATGGCGCGCAGTCCGTCGAGCGAGACGCCCGAGCCGGGGCGGCGGGAGGGCCGCGAGCCCAGGTGCAGGTCGGCGAGCTGGTCGACCGGCGTGGAGGCGAGGAAGTACGTCGGCAGGTCGGGGTCTTCGACGAGCTTGCGGTAGGCGGCGTGCGCGGCGTCGGAGACGACGTCCATGGCGGCGTCCCAGCGGGCGAGCGCCTCGCCGGACTGGCGGGGGGCGGTGTGCAGGGCGGAGGCCTGCAGTGTCGCCGCGACCGTCAGCTCCAGGTTCTCCCTGGCCAGGGACGGCACGAGGTACTTGTCGGAGATGACCTCGCCCTGCTCGGTGACCTTGATCTCGCCCTCCAGGGTGCCCCAGGGCTGGGCGAGGATCGCGTCGTGGGAGGGGCCGCCGCCGCGGCCGACGGTGCCGCCGCGGCCGTGGAAGAGGCGCAGCCGGACGCCGTAGCGGTGGGCGACGTCGCGCAGGCGGCGCTGGGCGCGGTGGATCTCCCACTGGCTGGTGGTGATGCCGCCGAACTTGGAGGAGTCGGAGTAGCCGAGCATGACCTCCTGGACGTCGCC
>CBFGZZ010000382.1:0-8083 GCA_965653385.1 uncultured Streptomyces sp.
CGGGGGCCCACGCCGCAGCCGTTTTCGCCAACCGGGGCGGCCATTTGTTTATGTGGCTCGCAACCGGCGTCGTACCCGCGCCACTTTCGTTCACGGCGCTCATGCAGGGCTCTTGCCCAGCTCTTACCCATGCTCCTGACAGGCGCCGTCCCTAACTTCACTGCCCATGACGGGAAACCACACGGCCGAAGGGCCGAAACACAAGCGGGACCTCACGCGTCGCAAGGTCGTCGTGGCCGGTGCGGGAGCAGCCGCGGCGGTGGGCGTGGGCGGCACGCTCGCGGCGGGCGCGTTCGCCGGCGAGACGAAGGGCTCCGCTGCCGCGGGCGCCACCGCGTCGAGCAGCTCGTCGAGCCGTGAGGTCTGCTACCGGCTGACCTCCGAGACGACCGAGGGCCCTTACTACATCGACGCGGACAAGCTCCGCCAGGACGTGACCGAGGACCAGGAGGGCATCCCGCTCACCCTGCGCCTGAAGGTGATCGACTCCGAGACCTGCAAGCCGGTCAGGAACGCCGCGGTCGACATCTGGCACTGCAACGCGCTGGGCGTGTACTCGGGCTATGAGGCGATGGGCAGCGGCGAGGGCGGCGGAGGCGGTACTCCGCCGTCGGGTGAGCCGACGGGCGAGCCCCCGTCCGGCACGCCCTCGGGCGAGCCGGGTGGCGGAGGCGGCGGCCACGAGGAGCCGACGGACGACGAGCGGTATCTGCGCGGCACGTGGCGGACGGACCGGAACGGCCAGGTGGTCTTCCGGACGGTCTTCCCGGGCTGGTACCAGGGTCGCTGTGTGCACATCCACACCAAGGTGCATGTGAACGGCACCTGGACGGACGCCGGTTACGAGGGCGGCGACACCTGCCACACCGGGCAGCTGTTCTTCGACGAGGCGAGCGTGCTGGCGTCCGCCGAGGTGGAGCCGTACTCCACCAACACGACCACGCGCACCACGCTGGACGAGGACACCATCTACCCGGACAACGGGACCGAGGGCGGTCTGCTGAAGCTGAAGTACAAGAAGAACGCCATCGCCAAGGGCGTCGTCGCCACGATCACCATGGGCGTCGACCCGGAGGCCACGAACACCGGATCCTGATCCTCGGACGAGCGCGATCTTCCTGGGCGGCTCGGCGACGGCGTACATCGTGACCGGCACCGGCACCGGTACCGCCGCCGTCACTCGTCCCCGTCCGCCGGAGGCCTGAGCGCCTCCTCCTCCAGCAGTCGTTCCGCGATGTCGTCCGCCCACGCCCGGGCCCACCGGCGGAGCGCCGGTACCGACTCCGGGGCCAGGCCGCCGGCGACGAACTCCCGGTCGTCCAGCAGCTCCGTGGCCTCCAGGCGGGACTGGAGGTCCGCCAGGTCGAGGTCGTCCCAGGCGTGGCGGCGGCCGAGTTCCTCCAGGTCGGGGTAGCTCCAGTGGGCAGCGGCCACGTGGACGTCGATGAGGTCGCGTCCGGCGCCGCGGTCGGTGAGGGCCCGGACCTTCGTGCCGATGAGGTCCTCCAGGGACAGGGCCGGGCCGAGGCCGGTCGTCACCGGAGGCCGCCAGAAGGTCTCCTTCAGCAGGTCGACGGCGCGTTCCTCACCCGTGTCGGGGTCCGTGACGAGCAGCCGGGCGGAGAGCGGGTCGGCCTCCAGGGGACGTACCCGCCACCCGCGTTCCGTCAGGCCGTGGCGGACCATGGCCGCGATCTGGTCCATGGGCTCGGGGTGCTCGGTCGCCAGCTCCACCGACCGCACGTGCCGGGTGGTCAGGCCGTGCGCCCGGGCCGCGCAGTCGCCGGCCAGGACGAGCGGGTAGCGGGCGCCGACGGCGAGGACGTCGGACGGGAGGTCGCGGGGCGGGGGCAGCATGGTGGGCCCGATTATCGCGGTCCCGCACGGAGGGACGTGCGGCCAACATGCCGTCCGTTCGGCGTACCCGAAAGCCACCCCCCTGGCTGTCACACTCGCCCGATGCCCGGCGTCAGCCCTGTGACGGATGACAAAGACACCGTCGTACCCGACCGCACACGCCGAGGAGCCCACCATGAACGTCGCACACGTAGTCGTCACTGTCCTGGCCGCTGTGATGGCCGGTTTCTCGGCCGTCGTGCTGCTGATGCGCGCCGAGTGGATCGTGCGGGCGCTCACCGACTACCGGGTTCCCCGCTCGTGGTGGACCTGGCTCGGGCTGGCCAAGGGCGCGGGTGCCGTCGGGCTGGTGGTCGGGCTGTTCGTACCGGTCATCGGGGTGCTGGCCGGGACCGGGCTGGTGGTCTACTTCGCCGGCGCCGCCGTGACCGTGGCCAGGGCCCGCTGGTACGCGCACATCCCGTACCCGCTCGTCTACGCCGCCCCCGTCGTCGGCGCTCTGGCGCTCGGCCAAGCCGCCTGACGACGGGGAGAGCGAACAACGGTCCCTACTTCGCCACGAACTGCGTCAGGATCGCCTGCACCTCGTAGATGTCCACACCCTTGGTGAACGTCTTCTCGATCGGCGTCGCCGAGCCCGAGAGCCAGATCTTCAGCTCGGCGTCCAGATCGAAGGTGCCGGCGGTCTCCACCGCGAAGTGCGTGATGCTGCGGTAGGGGATGGAGTGGTACTCCACCTTCTTGCCGGTGATGCCCTGCTTGTCGACCAGGATGAGGCGGCGGTCGGTGAACAGGATGGTGTCCCGTATCAGCAGATACGCCGCGTGTACCTGCTCCCCGTGGCCCAGCAGCCGGGCGAAGTCCTGCTGAGCCTGGCCCGGGTCGACGGTGTGCGCGTTTCCGAAGAGCGCCATGGATGGATCCCCCCACTCGATGGCCTTTGGCGGCCAACTGACGGCCTTGCGTGATCTTCGCAATGTATAGCCGCTCGGGGGCGGTCAGGCATAGGGGCGTAAACGATCAGGTGTCGTACGAACCGTCCCAGGGCGCCCCGAAACCCAGGTTGTCCGGATGGAGCTCGGCCCACGCCTCGCCCTCGTCGTCCCCGGTCACGAGGCCGAACAGCACACCGTCGACGGTGAGTTGGAAGGGCCGGACCGCGATGTCCGTGTACGTACGGCGGGGGAGGCTGCGCAGCCGGGTCGCGAGGTGGGCCCGGGCGCGGGCCAGCACCGAGTCGGGGCCGTGCGGAGCGCGCTGCTGCTCGGCCCAGGTGCCGGCGCACCAGATCTCCGACTCGCGGTACCTGCCCTCGGAGTCGAAGGTGTGCAGGACCGAATAGAGACGTTTGTGCTCTTCCCAGCCGGTGTCGAGGTCGAACCCCTTGGGGAATGCGTAGGTGACCGACCCCATGAACTGCCCGTCCGCATAACAGCCGATCGCCTCGGTACGACCGTGCGGCTCGTAGGCGATCGGGATGACCTCAGGGACTGCCATGGCGGAAACCATACGGTTGTGAAGGGGGACATGGTGGCGGCGGGGGGCGATCGATGCCAACCCAATGGGCAACATCCCCGTGATGTCCGCGACTTGACCACCGTTCAGTCAAGAAATTCACGGCAACCTTTCCGATCTCCGTGACCACGAACGAGTCGGAAGCCCGCTCAGCCGGGCCCGCTCGCCGGCGCGCGAGCCTCACCGAAGCACGTAAGGACTCATTCGTGGCATCCCCTTCGCACCGCCCCACCCCCCGCTCCGCCCACAGCCCTTCCCACCGCCGTTCCCTCCGCGGGCGCCGCACCCTCGTCGTCACCGCCGCCGTGGCGGCCGCCGGCGTGGGTGCCGGTGTCCTCGTGCTGAACGCGAACGCCGGCACCGTCGACCTGTACCACCAGTCCCTGCCCGCGAAGGACGGCTGGGCGGCCTCCGGCTCCGGTACGACGGGCGGCGCGAAGGCCGACTCCGCGCACACCTTCACCGTCAGCACCCGTGCCCAGCTCGTGAAGGCACTGGGCTCGGTCTCCGACACCACGCCCCGGATCATCAAGATCAAGGGCACCATCGACGCCAACACCAGCGACGCCGGCAAGAAGCTGACCTGCGCCGACTACGCCTCGGGCACCGGCTACTCGCTCTCCGCCTACCTGAAGGCCTACGACCCGGCCACCTACGGCAAGAAGGCGCCGTCGGGCAGCCAGGAGAACGCCCGCAAGGCCGCCGCCGGCAAGCAGAAGAAGAACATCGTCTTCCGGGTGCCGTCCAACACCACCATCGTGGGCGTCCCCGGCACCAAGGCCGGCATCAAGGGCGGCAGCCTCCAGGTGCAGAACGTCAGGAACGTCATCGTCCGCAACCTCACCTTCTCCGCCACCGAGGACTGCTTCCCGCAGTGGGACCCCACGGACGGCTCGGCCGGCGAGTGGAACTCGGGCTACGACTCGGTCACCCTGCGCGGGGCGACGAACGTCTGGGCCGACCACAACACGTTCACGGACGCCCCGACCTTCGACAAGTCGTTGAAGACGTACTTCGGCCGCAAGTACCAGATCCACGACGGCGCCCTCGACATCACCAACGGCTCCGACCTGGTGACCGTCGAGCGCAATCTCTTCGACTGCCACGACAAGACGATGCTGATCGGCAGCAGCGACAGCGACAGCACCGGCAAGCTGCGCGTCACCCTCCACCACAACGTGTGGAAGGGCATCGTGCAGCGGGCCCCGCTGGCCCGGATCGGCCAGATCCACCTCTACAACAACCTGTACGACACGACGACGCTCAACGGCTACACGCCGAAGTACAGCATCGACTCCCGCGCCAAGGCCCAGGTCGTAGCCCAGCACAACGCCTGGAAGGTCGCGTCCGGCGCCAAGGTCGCCAAGCTCCTGAGCGGCGACGGCACCGGCTCGATCGCCGGCAGCGGCAACCTCGTCAACGGCACCTCGACCGACCTCGTGGCCGCCTACAACGCCGCGAGCTCGAAGAAGATCAAGACGACGGTGAACTGGAAGCCGACGCTCACGGCCGGGCTGCAGACGTCGGCGAAGAACCTGGCGACGGAGCTGGCGGGGACGACCGGCGCCGGGGTTCTGAAGTAGATCGACCCACGGCGTCGGCCCACTGCCCCGGCGACGGCCTTCACAAGCTTGCGGGCTCCCTTACGCCGCCTCGCCGCCGAAGCGCTCCTTGTACGCCTCCAGGTCGTCGTCCGTCAGCTTGGCGAAGAGGACCGGGGGGACGGTGAAGGGGGTGCCGGCGGGTACGGACGTGAGGGAGCGGGCCTCGTCCGCGCTCACCCAGGTGGCCGTGTCGTCGCTGAGGGCGAAGGCCTGGCGCATGGCGGCCGCCGACGTCGGGATGAACGGCTCCGAGACCACCGCGTAGAGGTGGATCAGGTTCATCGCCGTACGCAGGGTGAGCGCGGCGGCGTCCTTGTCGGTCTTGATCTCCAGCCAGGGGGCCTTCTCCTCCAGGTAGGAGTTGCCCGCGGACCACAGGGCGCGCAGCGCCGCCGCGGCCTTGCGGAACTGGAGGGCCTCCATGTGCTCCTCGTACTCCGCGAGCAGCCGCGCGATCTCCTCGCCGAGCCTCGCCTCCGCCTCGCCGGCCTCGGCGCCCGCCGGGACCTCCTCGCCGAAGCGCTTCTTGGAGAAGGACAGGACGCGGTTGACGAAGTTGCCGAGGGTGTCGGCGAGGTCCTTGTTCACCGTCGCCGTGAAGTGCTCCCAGGTGAAGGACGAGTCGTCCGACTCGGGGGCGTTGGCGATCAGGAAGTAGCGCCAGTAGTCGGCGGGGAGGATCTCCAGGGCCTGGTCGGTGAAGACACCGCGCTTCTGGGAGGTGGAGAACTTTCCGCCGTAGTACGTCAGCCAGTTGAAGGCCTTGACGAAGTCGACCTTCTTCCAGGGCTCGCGGATGCCGAGCTCGGTGGCCGGGAACATCACCGTGTGGAACGGGACGTTGTCCTTCGCCATGAACTGCGTGTAGCGGACGTCGGTGTCGACGTCGTACCACCACGACTTCCAGTCGCGGTTCTCCGGGTCCTGGTCCGACCACTCCTTCGTCGAGCCGAGGTACTCGATCGGGGCGTCGAACCAGACGTAGAAGACCTTGCCCTCGGCCGCCAGCTCCGGCCACGTGTCCGCCGGGACGGGCACGCCCCAGTCCAGGTCACGGGTGATCGCCCGGTCGTGCAGGCCCTCGGTCAGCCACTTGTGGGCGATGGAGGACGCCAAGTGCGGCCACACGCCGTCGTGGCGGGCGACCCACTCCTTGACCTCGTTCTGGAGCTTGGACTGGAGGAGGAAGAGGTGCTTGGTCTCGCGGACCTCCAGGTCGGTGGAGCCGGAGATCGCCGAGCGCGGGTTGATCAGGTCGGTCGGGTCGAGTACGCGGGTGCAGTTCTCGCACTGGTCGCCGCGGGCCTTGTCGTAGCCGCAGTGCGGGCAGGTGCCCTCGACGTAGCGGTCCGGGAGGAAACGGCCGTCGGCCGGGCTGTAGACCTGGCGGATCGCCCGCTCCTCGATGAAGCCGTTCTCGTGCAGCTTGCGGGCGAAGTGCTGGGTGATCTCGACGTTCTGGGGGGAGGAACTCCGGCCGAAGTAGTCGAACGCCAGTGCGAAGCCGTCGTAGACCGCCTTCTGCGCGTCGTGTGCCTGCGCGCAGAATTCGTCCACCGGGAGGCCCTGCTCCTTGGCGGCCAGCTCGGCCGGGGTGCCGTGCTCGTCCGTCGCGCAGATGTAGAGGACGTCGTGGCCGCGCTGTCGGAGGTACCTGGAGTACACGTCCGCCGGGAGCATGGACCCCACCATGTTGCCCAGGTGCTTGATTCCGTTGATGTACGGAAGGGCGCTGGTGATGAGGTGTCGAGCCATCGCGGGGCTGCTCCCAGGTCGGTGTTCGGGGGCTTGTTTTCTGTCTTGCGAACCTTGAAATCGTAGCCGACATGGGTGGGCCGCCCGCTTCCCGTTTTTGAGGGGTGGGAAGGGGCGGCCTGGTGATCTTCAGTGGTGATCTTCGGGTTTGCCTCGCGGTGGTGATCTACGAGAGTTACGGGCGCCAGTCGATCAGTACGCCGTCGTAGAGCTCCGCGTCCGTGAGCTCCAGGGGGGTCGGGCCCGCGTGGAAGAAGGCCGTGTTGTCGGTCTTCAGCTTGCGGAGGTAGTCGAAGGCCTTGTTGTCGTGGTCGCCGAACGCGATGAAGGAGAAGAAGACGGCGGGGTGGGACTTCGCGGCGTTCGTGAGGGCCTGGGTGGCGGGGGTCTTCGCGTCGGGGGCGCCGTCGGTCTGGAAGACGACGAGGGCGGGGGTGCCGGGGGTGGCGTTCTTGTCGTAGTGGGCGAGGACGGCTTCCACGGCGGCGTGGTAGCTGGTGCGGCCCATACGGCCGAGGCCCGCGTGTGCGTCGTCGACGGCGGTCTCGGAGGAGGCCGGGGTGAGGTCGGTGGTGCCGTCGACCTCGGTGGAGAAGAAGACGACGTGGAGGCAGTGGTTCGGGGCGTCGGGGTCCAGGTGCTCGGCGAGGGCGAGGGTCTGGTCGGCGAGTGCCTGGGCTGAGCCGTCCTTGTAGTAGGGGCGCATGCTCGCGGAGCGGTCCAGGACGAGGTAGACCTTGGCGCGGGCGGTGGTGAGGCCGGCCTTCGCGAGGGCGAGGGCAGGCGGGGTGGCCTCCGGCTGGGGCGTCGGTTCGGCCTCGGCTTCGCCTTCGGCCTGGGTGTTCCCACCCGCACCACCCGTGCTGGTCTCGTCGTCGACCGCGGGTGGCCCCTGTGGGGCGTCCTCGCCGTCGGCGGCCGCGGGCTCGGGCTCCGCCGCGGGCTCCTCGGCCACCGGCTCCGCCTCGACCGGCTCCTCCTCGGCAACCGGCTCTACGACCGCCGACTCCTCGGTGACCGGCTCCACCGCGGCCGGCTCCTCGGCAACCGGCGTCTCGGTGACCGGCTCCACCGCGGCCGGCTCCTCTACCACCGGCTCCGCAGTCGCCACAGGCGCCTCAGCCACCGGCTCCTCGACCGTCGGCTCGTCGACGGCAGGTGTCTCCGGGATCGTTTCCTCGGTGACCGGCTCCACCGCGGCCGGCTCCTCGACCACCGGCTTCTCAGTCGCCACAGGCGCCTCAGCCACCGGCTCCTCAGCCACCGGCTTCTCAGCCACCCGCTCTTCCGCCGCCGACTCTTCCGACTTCGGGACCGTCACGTTGTCGAAGGCGGCCGAGACCAGCTCGTGT
>CBFGZZ010000383.1:0-8072 GCA_965653385.1 uncultured Streptomyces sp.
GCTGGGCGGGCCGTGGGGTGTGCTGGGCTCCAGCCAGTGGGAGGTGGAGCCCGCGCTGCGGCTCGCCTCGGTGGGCGGGGTGTGGCTGATCAGCTTCCTTGTGGTGGCCGTCAATGTCGCGGCCGCCGTGCTGGTGGCGGTGCGCCGGTGCCGGGTCGCCGCGGTGGCCGGCCTCGTGGCCACCGCCGTCGCCGCCTCGGCCGCCTGGGTGTGGTCCCCGCGCCCCGACGTCACCGACCGGGTCCGGATCGCCGTCGTGCAGCCGGGCGTCATACAGGGCGCGGGCGCGCCCGACCGGCGGTTCGACCGGGAGGAGCAGCTCACCCGCCAGCTGGCCGGCCAGGGCGCCGACCTGATCGTCTGGGGCGAGAGCAGCGTCGGCTACGACCTGGACGACCGGCCCGACTTCGCACGGCGCCTCGCGGCACTGTCCCGGGAGACGGGGGCGAACATCCTGGTCAACGTGGACGCGCGCCGCTCCGACAAGCCCGGCATCTACAAGAGCTCGATCCTCGTCGGCCCGGACGGCCCGACCGGCGCCCGCTACGACAAGATGCGGCTGGTCCCCTTCGGGGAGTACATACCGGCCCGCTCGCTGCTGGGCTGGGCCACCTCCGTGGGCGAGGCGGCGGCCGAGGACCGCAGGCGCGGCACGGAACAGGTCGTGATGAACGCCGGACACGGACTGCGGATCGGTCCGATGGTCTGCTTCGAGTCCGCCTTCTCGGACATGAGCCGCAACCTCGTCGACGACGGCGCCCAGATTCTGATCGCCCAGTCGGCGACATCGACGTTCCAGCAGAGCTGGGCCCCCGAGCAGCACGCCTCGCTCGCCGCGCTGCGCGCCGCCGAGACCGGCCGGCCGATGGTGCACGCGACCCTGACCGGCGTCTCCGCCGTGTACGGCCCGAGCGGACAGCGCGTCGGTTCCTGGCTCGGCACGGACGCGAGCACGAGCGCGGTCTACGAGGTGCCGTTGGCCGACGGTGTCACGCCGTACGTCCGCTTCGGCGAGTGGCCGGTGTACGCGGCACTGCTGATCATCGTCGTCTGGGGCGCGACCGAGGGCGTACGGATACGGCGCCCACGGCTGAGGCGGAGGCCCACTGCGGAACCGCGCGAACACCCCGCTCACACCGCACACGGCTCGCCGGCCCGCCCCGGACACTGAACCCGGACCGGCGTCGGCGGTTCAGGCGGCCCGGTCCTCGACCGCCCTGACGACCCGCTCGCACAACTCGTGCGTCGCCAGCGCGTCCCGGGCGCTGAGCACCTTGCCCGCGCGCACGGCGTCGAGGAAGGCCAGCACGGCCTGCTCGATACCGCGCTGCCTGGCCACCGGCACCCAGTCGCCGCGCCGCCGAACCGTCGGCTGACCCTTGTGGTCGATGACCTCGGCGAGGTTGAGGACCTGGCGCTTGGTGTCCTGTCCGGACACCTCCAGGATCTCCTCGGCCGAGCCGCTGAGCCGGTTCATCACACCGAGCGCGGTGAAACCGTCCCCGGCGAGCTGGAGCACGACATGGTGGAGCAGCCCGCTCTCGACGCGGGCGCGCACGGTCACGTCGACGACCGGGCCGGGCACGAGGAAGCGCAGCGTGTCGACGACGTGGATGAAGTCGTCCAGGATCATCGAGCGCGGCTCCTCCGGCAGCCCGATCCGGTTCTTCTGCATGAGGATCAGCTCGCGCGGATGGTCCGCGCACTGCGCGTATCCGGGCGCGTAGCGCCGGTTGAAGCCGACGGCGAGGCTCACGTTCCGCCGCTCGGCGAGTGCCACCAGCCGCTCGGACTCGGCGAGTTGGTAGGCGAGCGGCTTGTCGACATACGTCGGCACACCCGCCTCCAGCAACCGGGTCACGATCTCGGGGTGCGCGACGGTGGCCGCGTGCACGAACGCGGCGTCGAGGCCCTGCTCGAGAAGCGAGTCGAGGTCGGCGTGCCGCTGTTCGGCCGGGAGGTGCAGGGTGTCGGCGACCCGGGCGAGGGTGGCGGGCGTACGGGTCTGCAGATGCAGTTCGACCCCGGGCTGGAAGCCGAGCACCGGAAGGTAGGCCTTCTGCGCGATGTCACCGAGTCCGATGCAGCCGACCTTCACGGGGTGCTCTCCTCTCACGCTTGCCTGCCGGGGTCTGCCTGGAAGCATACGGCCGCTGTGGCGGCCGCCAGTCGGCGATGTCCTCGAAGCCGCGCAGGAACAGCGCGGGCGCGACCTTGGACAGGGCGGCGAGCGTGGTGTTCCGAACGGCGATCCCGGCGCGGTTGGTCATCAGGTTGAGGCGGGCGACCTTGACGGCCTGGCGGGCGACGGCGGTCGTACGCGGGAGGCGGGCCGCCGTGTAGGCGGCGAGGTCGTCGCAGTGGTGCGCGAGGACCACCGCGTCCTCGATGGCCTGGTTGCCGCCCTGGCCGAGCGTGGGTGGCATGGCGTGCGCGGCGTCTCCGACCAGGGCGACCCGGCCGCGGTGGTGGGCGGGCAGCGGCTCGGCGATGTGGTGGACGTCGTGACGCAGCACGTCCTCGGGGCGGGCGGCGGCGAGGATCGCGGGGATCGGGTCGTGCCAGTCGCCGTAGCGGCGCAGCAGCTCGGCCTTCTCGTCGTCGGGTGCGTGCTCCGCCGCGGGCGTGATCGCCGCGGCGTAGGCGTAGACCCGGCCGTCCTTGAGCGGGTGGGAGCCCCAGATGCGCCCCGGGCCCCAGGTCTCGTGCGAGGCGAACCGCGCGCCGGGCACCGGGATCACGACCCGCCAAGTGGTGAACCCGGAGTAGACGGCGCCGGGGTGGTCCGGGAAGAGCATCCGGCGTACGGCGGACCGGATGCCGTCGGCGGCCACCACGAGGTCGGCCTCCAGGTCGCCGTCCGGTGTGCTGACCCGCGCGGGGCGGTCGGCGGATCCCGGATCGGTGACGGTCGCGGCGCCCCCGGTGCGGACGGCTTCGGCCGGGAGCAGTGCGGCGAGGCTGTTGAGGAGGGTGGCCCGGTGGAGGAGGACGAGCGGGCCGCCGAAGCGCGCGGCCACGGCGGCGGCGTCCGTGCGGGAGAGCCAGCGCCCGGACGGTGTGCGCAGTCCTCCGTCGCCCTGCCAGGCGGCCAGGTCGCGGATCTCGTCGCCCAGCCCGATGACGTCCAGCGCGCGCAGGGAGTTGGGGGCGAGGGAGATGGCCGCGCCGACCGGCTCCAGGGATGGGGCCCGCTCCAGGACGGTGACGTCCCAGCCGCTCCGGTGGAGTGCGGCGGCCGCGGTCAGACCTCCGATGCCGCCACCGATCACGACGGCCCGCCTCGACTGTGCCATGGCTCCTCCTGAACGACTCTGGTCCTGCCGACTCACGAAACTACATCTGTAGTAACCCGCTGCCTCGACCGTACTACAGACGTAGTGCGACGGGTAGGTTGCTCTCCATGGCCGAACACACCCCGGGCGCCGCCCCGCGCGCCGATCTCGTCGCCGACACCGCCCTCGCACTGCTCGCCGAACGCGGGATGCGCGGGCTCACGCACCGGGCGGTCGACGAGGCGGCCGAGCTGCCGCAGGGATCGACGTCCAATGTGGCGCGCACCCGGCAGGCGCTGCTGGAGCTGGCGGTGCGGCGGCTCGCTGAGCGTGAGGCGCGGGTGCTGGCGCTGGAGGAGATGCCCGATCCGCGGGGCGGCCTCGACTCCCTGGCCGACGGCCTGGCCCTGGCGACGCACCGCGCCCTGACCCGCAACCGCGAGCTGACGCTCGCCCGCTACGAACTGGCCCTGGAGGCCACGCGCCGCCCCGAGCTGCGCGCCTACTTCGACGCGACGGGCGCCCGCTTCCGCGACCAGCTCACCGCCCTGCTGACCGCGGCGGGCTCCACGGACCCGGCCCGGCATGTGCTGTCCCTGGTCGCCTGGGCGGACGGGCTGATGTTCAGCTGCGTCGCCGGGTCGTTCAGCTCGGAGGCGCCGACCCTGGCCGAGGTGCGGGCGGGGCTGCGCGAACTGCTCGACGGAATGTCCGGCCAGGGCGTGCGCGGAACGGGCCGACCGTAAAACCCCTCGTGAACCGGCCCGAGTTGAGCGACGATGCGGTGCATGACCCTCGAACGCCATGAGCCCTCCACCACCGCCGACGAGCGCACGATGCTGGAGGGCTGGCTGGACTACCACCGGCAGACCCTCGCCTGGAAGTGCGAGGGCCTGACCGACGCCCAGCTCAGGACCGCCTCCGTGGAGCCGTCGGAGCTGACCCTGATGGGACTGGTGCGGCACATGGCGGAGGTGGAACGGGGCTGGTTCTGCCAGGTGCTCATGGACGAGGATCCGGGCCCGATCTATTTCTCCGAGGAGGATCCCGACGGCGAGTTCCATCTCACCGAGGCGGACACCTGGGAGGAGGCGTACGCCACCTGGCAGGCCGAGATCGACATCGCCCGACGCCACGCGGCCGGCTTCGGTCTGGACGACCTCTCCAAGGGCCGGAGCCGGCGGAGCGGTGAGCAGTTCAACCTGCGCTGGATCCTCACCCACATGATCGAGGAGTACGCCCGTCACAACGGCCACGCCGACCTGATCCGTGAGCGCGTCGACGGCACCACCGGCGACTGACGTCAGCGGCGGCCGAGGCACACCGCCCGTACGGGGTCAGAGATCACCCGTACGGAGCAACGCCCCCTGCTCCGCACCCTCAACGGCAGCCGGAACCAGCAGAGTTGCGCCCGTGCATCGAACGACGACCACCGCAACGCTCCTGGTCACCATGGCTGTCTCGGCCCTCGCGGGCTGTACGACGGTCGCGTACCCGCCGCCGTCCGGTGGGTCGGCGGTACCGTCCCAGCCTCCGGCGCCGCGACCGAGCGGGTCCACGGAACCCGAGGTCGTGCAGGCGCCGGCCCGCGAGGCCCTGACGCTCATCGAAACGTCCCCCCGCCCGACCCCGACGAGGCCCGCCGCACGGTCCACGTCCCCCACCGCGCCGCCACGCACACCCCCGGCCCCGCGCTCACACGCGCACCCCCGACCCGAGCACCGGGAACCCCGCCACACGGGTCCCGACCGCCCCGAACGGCCGCACGTCGAGATCCCCGACGTGTCGGAGTCCGTCCGCAAGGGCGCCCAGGGGAACCCGGGGAGCACAGGGGACCCGGGGCAGGCGGACGTCTGCGCGCTGGGGAAGAAGTACGGCGGCTGGAGGCCGGACAGCCCGGAGTCGAAGATCTGCGAGCAGACTTACCGCCGTTGAAACGCGAGCGGGCTGCGCCCCCAGCCCGCTCCCGACATCCCCCGCCCTGCCCCGCCGCCCCCGCAGTACCTAGGGCCCCTCCCCCAAGCGCACCTCCAGCCGCCGGATCTCCGCCCGCACCCCGTCCCCGTAGCTGTCGTTCCCCAGCGCCCCCGCCGCTCCGCGCGCCCGGCTCAGATGGACGCGAGCGGCCTCGGCGCGGTCGAGCTTCACATAGTCGGCGGCCAGATTCAGATGCAGCGAGGGATACAGCGCCCGTACGGCGAGCGCACCGCCCGCGCCCTCCGCCTCCGTCAACGCCCGCAGGTCCCAGGCCAGTTCGTCCGCGGGGTCGTCCTGGGTGTCGGCCAGATAGTGGGCCAGGGTGCAGCGGTGCACGGGGTCGCCGTCCTCGCCGAGCTCCGTCCACAGGTCCAGCAGTCGGCGCCGGGCCTCCTCGCGGTCCCCCGCATGGTGCAGCATGACGACCTGCCCGATCCGCGTCGGCACGGCCTCCGATGCCATCCGCTCCTGTCGCTCCGCCACCGCGTCCTCCGGGCCCTCGTCGGCTGGTCCCCCTCCCGACGCTAACCGCCGCCACCTGCGATCCCGGTCAGGCGGCTCCGTACGGCACCGGGCCGGTCCGGCGCGAGGACCGGCCCGGCGAGGGGTCAGCCCAGGTCCGGGATCCGCCAGTCGATCGGCTCGTGGCCCTGTGCGGCCACCGCCTCGTTGATCTGCGTGAACGGGCGGGACCCGAAGAACTTCTTCGCGGACAGCGGGGAGGGGTGCGCGCCCTTGACCACCACATGCCGTGTCTCGTCGATGAGCGGGAGCTTCTTCTGGGCGTAGTTGCCCCACAGCACGAACACCGCGGGGTCGGGCCGGTCGGCCACGGCCCGGATCACCGCGTCGGTGAACTTCTCCCAGCCCTTGCCCTTGTGCGAGTTGGCCTCGCCGGAGCGGACCGTCAGCACCGCGTTGAGCAGCAGGACGCCCTGCTGGGCCCAGGGCATCAGATAGCCGTTGTCGGGAACGGGGAGGCCGAGCTCCTCCTTCATCTCCTTGTAGATGTTGCGCAGCGAGGGCGGCGTCTTCACCCCGGGGCGGACCGAGAAGCACAGGCCGTGGCCCTGGCCCTCGCCGTGGTAGGGGTCCTGGCCGAGGACCAGGACCTTCACCTTGTCGTAGGGCGTCGCGTCCAGTGCGGCGAAGACCTCGTCGCGCGGCGGATAGACGGGACCCTTCGCCCGCTCCTCCTCGACGAACTCCGTCAGCTCCTTGAAGTAGGGCTGCTGCAGTTCGTCGGCCAGAACCCCGCGCCAGGACTCGGGCAGCATGGCGATGTCGGTCACGTCGACTTCCTTACGGTGTGCGGTGAACGGTGGGAAGTGACCGCGCGACGGTCACTTCCAGGCTTCAGAACCTACAGGCGACCACTGACAATCGCCCCGCCCACCGCTCATCCCGCCCGCTACCAGCTGGTCTTGCGGTACAGCTCCCCCATCATCATGATCGTCGAGGGGTCCAGCGCCCGCTCCGCACCCGAGACCTCCGCGCTCGCGGCCACGTACTGCCGGCCCTGCCACAGCGGCAGCAGCCGCGCGTCGTCGACGAGGATGCGCTGGGCGTCCTCGAAGTCCTTGACGACGTTGGCCCGGTCGCTCTGGGCGCGGGAGTTGGGCAGCAGACGGTCGGTGATGGTGGGCGTGACGTAGGGGGTGCCGAGGGCGTTCTGCTTGCCGACGAACGGCGCGATGAAGTTGTCGGCGTCCGGGAAGTCGGGGAACCAGCCGCGCCCGAACACCGGGTACTCGCCGTTCTGGTAGCCGGTGACGTACGTCTTCCAGGGGCGGCTCTTGAGGGTGATCTCGAAGAGGCCGGAGTCCTCGAGCTGGCTCTTCAGCTCCTCGAACTCCGCCTTGGTGGCGGAGCCGTAGCGGTCGCTGGTGTACCAGAGGGTGAGCGGCACGGGGGTCGTGACGCCCGCCTCCGTGAGGAACTTGCGGGCCTTGCTCACGCTGGGGTCGCCGTAGTCGTCGAAGAAGCCCGTGGTGTGTCCGGTCAGACCCTTGGGGACCATGGAGTAGAGCGGCTCGACGGTGTCCTTGTAGACCTTGTGGGCGATGGCCGGGCGGTCGATGACCTGGGCGACGGCCTTGCGGACGGCAGTCTTGCCGGCCATGGGGTCCTTGGGGTTGAAGACCAGGTAGTTGATCTCCGTGCCCGAGCCCTCGATCAGCTGGAGGTCGTCCTTGTCGTCGGCCTGGATGTCGACGATGTCGTCGGCGGCGAGGCCACGGAAGGCGACGTCGAGCTCCTGGTCGCGCAGTGCGGCGACCATGGTGGGCGAGTCCTGGAAGTAGCGGATGGCCACCGCGTCGTTCTTGCGCTCCGCGTACCCGTCGTACCTGTCGTTCTTGACGAGCTCGGCCTGCTTGCCCTCGTCGTACGACTCCAGGGTGTAGGGCCCGGATCCGACGATCGTGCCGTCCTCGCGGAGCTTGTCCGCCGGGTAGTCCTCGGGGTCGACGATCGACATCGCGGGCGTGGCCAGTACGAACGGGAAGGTGGCGTCGGCCTTGTTCAGGTGGAAGACGATCTCGCGGTCGTTCAGCACCTGGACACGTTCGAGGCTGCCGAGCAGGCCGGCCGGGCCGCCGTTGACGTTGATCTTCCGGATGCGGTCGATCGAGTACTTGACGGCCTTCGCGTCGAGGGTGTGCCCGTCGGAGAACTGCAGGCCCTCGCGCAGCTCGCAGCGGTACTTCATGTTGGTGTTGTCGGTGAACTGGCAGTTCTCCGCGGCGTCGGGCTCGGGCACGGTCGAGCCGGACGGGTAGCTGAGCAGCGTCTGGTAGATGTTCCGGAACAGCTCCCAGG